>JAGBMX010000034.1 GCA_017634675.1 Selenomonadaceae bacterium
AAGAGAAAGAAAGAAAAGAGAAAGGTCGAGGGAACTGTTGTGGAGAAATGTTGAAGCCTGAGAGCTTTGACTAGAAGGAGGAACATACTTTGGCGAAACAGAAGAAGATTCGTATTCGTTTGAAGGCTTATGATCATAAGATCTTGGATGCCAGCGCCGTTAAGGTAGTTGAAACGGCGAAGAAATCGGGCGCAATGGTAAGCGGGCCGATACCGCTTCCCACCGAGAAAGCTATTTATACGATATTAAGAAGCCCTCATGTTAATAAGGATTCGAGAGAGCAGTTTGAGATGCGCACTCATAAGAGGTTGATTGACGTAATAGAGCCGACTCAAAAGACGGTTGACGCGCTGACTCACTTGGATTTACCTGCGGGCGTTGACGTAGAAATCAAGCTTTGATAGGGGGGAGATGCGCGTATGGCAAAAGCAATATTAGGCAGAAAGCTTGGCATGACACAAATCTTCACCGAAGAGGGTAAGGTTGTCCCCGTGACTGTGATACTTTCGGGGAATAACGTGGTAATACAGAACAAGACCGAGGAAAAAGACGGCTATAATGCGGTACAGATCGGCTTCGGCGAAGTAAAAGAGCAGAGGGTGAATAAACCCTTGAAGGGGCATTTCGAGAAGGCGGGAGTAAAACCTTTAAAATTCCTTCGTGAGGTGCGCCTGAAAGCGGCTTCGGAATATAAAGTCGGTGACACCATCGGCGTTGATATATTTGCTGCCGGAGATTTGGTAGACGTAACCGGCACATCAAAGGGCAAAGGATTTGCGGGCGGCATTAAGCGCCATAACTTTGCGAGAGGTCCTATGGGGCATGGTTCTAAGTCGCACAGAGAGCCGGGTTCGACGGGTTCCATGATATCGGGTCCCGGCGGTCGCGTGCTGAAGGGAAAGAAACTTCCCGGACGTATGGGCGGCGAAAGAGTGACCGTGCAGAGATTGACCGTGGTTAAGGTCGATACGAACAGGAATTTATTGTTGATAAAGGGCGCAGTTCCCGGGCCTAAAAAGAGCTTTGTCGTGATTAAAGAGACGGTAAAGCCCAAAAAGAACTGAGAGGAAGGAGGAATATAAATGCCAACGGTATCGGTTTATAATGTTGCGGGCGAGAAGACCGGCGACATGGAGTTAAACGAAAATTTTTTCGGCGTTGAGATGAACGAAGGCCTCCTCCATCAGGCGGTGGTGCTTCAGCAAGCGTCGTTGCGTTTGGGAACGCATAGCACAAAGACCAGAGGATTGGTAAGAGGCGGCGGCAGAAAGCCTTGGAGACAGAAAGGCACGGGTCGCGCCCGTTCGGGTTCTACGAGAAGCCCTATTTGGGTAGGCGGCGGCACGGTGTTTGGTCCGCATCCCCGTAAGTATGGGTTTAAGATGCCTAAGAAGCAGAGAAGATTGGCGCTTAAAATTGCCCTTTCAGATAAGGTAAAGAGCGGCGATTTCTGCGTTTTGGAGAACCTCGATTTTGAAGCTCCCAAGACAAAACAGGTCGTTAAGATGTTAGCCGATTTCAACTTTAACGGGAAAGCTCTTTTGATAACGAAAGAGTACGCGGAAAATGTTGACAGATCCGCAAGGAACATTCCCGGAGTAAAGACGATAGCGGCGACGGGCATAAACGTATTGGACATCCTCTATCACGGTAAGCTCTTTGTAACAAAAGACGCCGTAGAGCGGATGGAGGAGGTGTTCGCATAATGGAAGCGAGAGATATTTTAATCCGCCCCCTTATAACGGAGCGCACGACTCAGCTTATGGGCGAAGGCAAATACGTTTTCGTGGTGGCGAAAAAAGCCAATAAGATAGAGATAGCAAGGGCTGTAACCGAGATTTTTAAAGTTAAGGTTGTGGCGGTAAATACTGCGAACGTGACCGGAAAAAAGAAGCGTTTGGGCAGAAATGTGGGCAAGCGCCCTGATTACAAGAAGGCAATCGTAAAACTTGCTGCGGGCGAGTCGATTGAGTTCTTCGGAGCGTAAGGAGGTTATACTGTGGCAGTAAAAAGCTTTAAACCATATTCGGCAGGACGCCGCTTTATGACAGTCTCCTCCTTTGAAGAGATTACGGCGTCGAAACCCGAGAAATCCCTTGTCACCAGTTTGAAAAAGAACGGCGGCAGAAACATTCACGGTCATTTGACTGTGCGCCATCAGGGCGGCGGTCATAAGAGACTTTATCGTATAATAGACTTTAAGCGTAACAAAGACGGTATTCCCGCAAAGGTTGCGACGATTGAGTACGATCCTAACCGCAGCGCCCGCATTGCGCTCTTAAACTATGCGGACGGCGAGAAACGCTATATTTTGGCGCCCGACGGGTTAAAAGTGGGCGATAAGGTTGAGTCTGGCGCGGAAGCAGACATCAAGAACGGCAACGCTCTTCCCATGAAGAATATTCCCGTCGGTACCGTTATTCATAATGTTGAGCTGAAAATCGGCAAAGGCGCCCAGCTTGTGAGAAGCGCAGGCGCAAGCGCGCAGCTTATGGCTAAGGAAGGCAATTACGCTCTTTTGAGAATGCCTTCGGGAGAAATCCGCAAGGTTCATGTGAATTGCAGAGCCACCATAGGTCAGGTCGGCAATTTGGAACACGAGAATATAACAATCGGTAAAGCGGGTCGTAACCGCTGGCTCGGCATTCGTCCCGAGAATCGCGGCGTAGCGATGAACCCGAACGACCATCCGCACGGCGGTGGTGAAGGACGTTCGCCCGTCGGTCGCAAACATCCCGTTACCAAATGGGGTAAATGCGCAATGGGTGCGAAAACTCGTCGCAAGAAGGCTTCGGATAAGCTTATTGTTCGTCGTCGCAAGGCGTAACGGAAAGGGGGATTCGTTTTGTCGAGATCTGTTAAAAAGGGACCGTTTGTGGAAGCAAGCCTCATGAAGAAAGTGGAGGCGCTGAACGCAGCGAATGATAAAAAAGTAATAAAGACTTGGTCAAGAAGTTCTACGATTTTCCCTGACTTCGTGGGTCACACTTTCGCCGTGCATGACGGCAGAAAACACGTGCCTGTGTACGTTACGGAAGATATGGTGGGCCATAAATTGGGAGAATTTGCTCCTACCCGTACCTTTAAGGGTCACGCAGGGGAAGAGAGAAAGACGGCGTTGAAATAAGGAGGAACCGTTGTGGAAGCAAAAGCAGTAGCTAAATACGTTCGCATAGCTCCCCGCAAGGTTCGTGTTGTCATGAATCTCATCAGGGGCAAGAATATTGCGGAAGCCTTTGCGATTTTGAAGTTTACGCCAAAAGCAGGCTCGGAAGTGCTTACAAAGGTGTTGAAATCCGCCGTTGCGAATGCGGAAAACAACTTTGACATGGACTCTGACCGCCTTTATATCAAGACGGCGTTTGTGGACGAAGGACCTACCTTGAAGCGTATTCATCCGCGTTCAAGGGGGCAGGCGTTTAAGATTTTAAAGCGCACCAGCCACATTACCGTTATCGTTGACGAAGCATAAAGGAGGGAAAGAGTTTGGGTCAGAAAGTAAATCCGCATGGTATTCGCTTGGGCATCGTAAAGGATTGGGACGCAAAGTGGTACGCCGATAAGAAATATGCGGATAATCTTCATGAAGATATAAAAATTCGTACGTTCTTAAAGAAGAAATTGGCTCAGGCGGGCGTGCCCCGTGTTGAAACGGAGCGTAAAAAGGATCGTTTGAGAATTACGGTGCATACCGCAAAACCCGGTATGGTTATCGGTCGCGGCGGTTCTGCTATCGAGGAATTGAAGAACGAGCTTAAAAAATTGACCGCGGCGAAGCGTGTAGATATAGATGTGGCTGAAATCAAGCAACCGGATATGGATGCGACGTTGGTTGCGGAAAATATTGCGTCTCAGCTTGAGCGTCGCATAGCTTTCCGCAGAGCAATGAAACAGTCGGTGAGCCGCACCATGAAACTTGGCGCAAAAGGCATCAAGATCGCTTGCGGCGGTCGTTTGGGCGGCGCGGAAATCGCCCGCAAGGAGTTCTACAGAGAGGGCAGTATTCCCCTTCACACTCTCCGCGCGGACATTGATTACGGCACGGCTGAAGCTCATACGACTTACGGACGTATCGGCATAAAGGTTTGGATATTTAAGGGCGAGATCCTTCCCGAGAAGAAGCAGGACAAAAAGCCTGCCGTTGAAGGGAGCGAAGCTTAATGTTAATACCAAAGAGAGTTAAGTATAGAAAGCAATTTCGCGGACGCATGAAGGGCAAGGCTCAAAGAGGCAATACCGTGGCTCACGGCGAGTACGGTTTGGTTGCTTTGGAGCCGGCTTGGATAACGAATCGCCAGATAGAGGCGGCTCGTATCGCTATGACCCGTTATATAAAGCGCGGCGGTCAGGTTTGGATAAAGATTTTCCCGGATAAGCCCGTAACGGCAAAACCTGCCGAAACCCGCATGGGTTCCGGTAAAGGATCGCCCGAATACTGGGTAGCGGTGGTTAAGCCCGGTCGCGTTCTCTTTGAGATGGACGGCGTAAGCCGCGAGGTGGCGGCGGAAGCTATGCGCCTTGCGGGGCATAAACTTCCCATTAAGACGAAGTTTGTGACGAAGGAAGATACAAAGGACGGTGAAGCAAATGAAGGCAAGTGAAATTCGCGAGATGAGCGCTGAAGATATGAGCCAAAAACTTGCTTCGCTTAAAGAGGAGCTTTTCAATCTTCGCTTTCAGCACGCTACGGGGCAACTTGACAATCCTATGCGTATCAAGGACGTAAAAAAGACGATAGCCAGAATTAAGACCATTCAGCGGGAACAGGAAAAGGCTTGAATTAGATAAGTTTTGATATGCAAAGGAAGGAGGCTCTTATGAGCGAGAGAAACGAACGCAAGACGAGAATCGGCAGAGTCGTCAGCGATAAAATGGATAAGACCATTGTGGTGGCTATAGAAGAACTTAAAAGCCATAAACTTTATAAAAAATCCGTAAAACGCACCGTAAAGTTCCAGGCTCACGACGAGAAGAACGAAGCGGGAGTAGGGGATAGAGTGTCCATCATGGAGACAAGACCCCTCTCTAAGCATAAGCGTTGGCGGTTGGTAGAGATAGTCGAGAAGGCTAAGTAAGGAGGTCTAGAGATGATTCAGCAACAGACCATCCTGAATGTTGGCGACAACACGGGAGCGAAGGAAATTATGTGCATCCGTGTGCTTGGCGGATCTTACCGTAAATACGCCAACATCGGCGATGTAATAGTGGCGGCGGTTAAATCCGCATCCCCCGGCGGTACCGTTAAAAAGGGCGATGTGGTTAAAGCCGTTGTGGTGAGAAGCGTAAAGGGATTAAGTCGTCCCGACGGCTCTTACATTCGTTTTGACGAAAATGCGGCGGTTATCATTAAAGAGGATAAGACTCCCCGCGGCACTCGTATTTTCGGACCGGTGGCGAGAGAACTTCGCGAAAAAGATTTCATGAAGATTGTCTCCCTTGCGCCAGAAGTGCTTTGAGAGGAGGACGCGATTTTGACTAACGTAAAACTTCATGTAAAAAAAGGAGATAAGGTCCTCGTACTCTCCGGAAAAGACAAGGGCAAGGAAGGCACTATCCTTACCGCTATGCCTAAAAAGGGCAAGGTCGTGGTCGAGGGAATTAACAAGGTGAAACGCCATACAAAACCCAACCAGAAAGCGCCTCAGGGCGGCATCTTAACGAAGGAAATGCCCCTTCACGCCTCAAAAGTCATGCTTATATGCCCCGCTTGCAGCAAGGCTACGAGAGTGGCGCATAAAGAGGTAAACGGAAAGAGCGTTCGCGCTTGCAAAAAGTGCGGCGAAGTGATAGATCAGACGAAATAAGAGGGAAAGGAGGATATTAAGTGGAAAGATTGCAGGAAAAGTATAAGAACGAAGTCGTAAAAGCCATGACCGAAAAGTTCGGCTATAAAAACGTTATGCAGCTCCCCAAACTTGAAAAAGTCATCATCAACATGGGAGTCGGAGAATCCGTGCAAAATCCTAAGGCTCTCGACGCTGCGGTTGCAGACCTTACCCTTATTTCCGGTCAGAAACCCCTTTTGACGAGAGCGAAGAAATCCCTTGCGGCTTGGAAACTTCGTCAGGGTATGCCGATAGGGTGCAAAGTTACCCTTCGCGGCAACCGTATGTATCAGTTCTTGGATAAGTTCATGAATGTTGCGCTTCCTCGTGTCAGAGACTTCAGAGGCGTCAGCAAGAACGCTTTCGACGGACGCGGCAACTACGCCGTAGGCTTAAAAGAGCAGCTCATTTTCCCCGAAATAGACTACGATAAGATTGATAAAATTCGCGGCATGAATATTGTTATCGTCACCACGGCGAAAACGGACGAAGAGGCAAGGGAGCTTTTGAAGCTTTTGGGAATGCCTTTTGCCGAATAAGGGGAGGAAAAATAAGTGGCTAAGAAATCAATGATAGAGAAGTGGAAGAGAACTCCTAAGTTTTCCACAAGGGAACATAACCGTTGCAAGATTTGCGGTCGTCCCCACGGATATTTGAGAAAATTCGAGATGTGCCGCGTGTGCTTCAGAGAGCAGAGTTACGCGGGCGCAATTCCCGGCGTAAGAAAAGCAAGCTGGTAATAAATGGATAAGGAGGATATCGATTCATGGCAATGACTGATCCTATCGCAGATATGTTGACTAGAATTCGTAACGCAAATTCGGTTTACCACGATAAGGTAGAAATCCCCGGCTCAAACATCAAACGGGCCATTGCCGAGGTGCTTAAAAACGAGGGTTTCATCAAAGACTACACCTTCACCGAAGACGGCAAGCAGGGAATCATCACGATTCAGCTTAAATACGGCGCAAAGCGCGAGAAAGTTATCTCCGGCTTAAAGCGTGTGTCTAAGCCCGGTCTTCGTCAGTACGCGAAAAAGGCTGAACTCCCGAGAGTGCTTGGCGGTCTTGGTATTGCAATTATCTCCACGTCTAAAGGGATAATGTGCGACAGAGACGCAAGACGCCAAGGTTTGGGCGGCGAAGTCGTAGCGTATGTCTGGTAAGGAGGTGTAGAGATGTCAAGAATAGGAAGAGCGCCGATTACCATTCCCGCAGGTGTTACCGTTACCGTGGGCGAGGACAATTTAGTAAAGGTGAAAGGCCCCAAAGGGGAACTTTCGAGGAAAATCCATCAGGATATGAAGATAAATGTTGAAGGTACGGAACTTACCGTTACCCGTCCTTCCGACGATAAAATGCACAGGTCTCTCCACGGGCTTTCGAGATCTCTTATCCACAACATGGTGGTAGGAGTAACCGACGGCTTTAAGAAAGAGCTTGAGATAAACGGCGTAGGTTATCGCGCGCAGATGCAGGGAAAAAATTTGAACCTCTCCTTGGGCTTCTCCCATCCCGTTATCGTTGAAGCACCGCAGGGCATACAGTTTGAGGTACCAAAAGGCACCAACAACATTGTCGTAAGCGGCATCGATAAAGAGGTTGTCGGTCAGATTGCAGCGGAGATAAGAGCATATAGAGAGCCGGAGCCTTATAAGGGCAAAGGTATCAAGTATGTTGGCGAGCATATCCGTCGCAAGGAAGGCAAGGCCGGCGCCAAGGGCAAGAAGTAATAAAGGAAAGGAGAGGCCGATATGCTTATAAAAGCTGATAAAAATAAAGCGCGTCAAAAGCGTCACTTTAGAGTGCGTAATCATATAAAAGGCACGGCAGAGCGTCCCCGCTTAAACGTGTTTCGTAGTTTGGCCAATATTTATGCCCAGGTAATCGACGATGAAAAAGGCGTAACCTTGGCGGCTGCGTCCAGTAAGGACAAAGGCTTTTCCGGTTACGGCGGAAATATCGAGGCGGCAAAAACAGTAGGCGCCGAGATTGCAAAACGCGCCGCAGAAAAGGGCATAACGGAAGTCGTATTCGACAGGGGCGGTTACGTCTATCACGGTCGAGTTGCGGCGCTTGCAGAGGCGGCCAGAGAAGCCGGCCTGAAATTCTGAAGAAGGGAGCAAGTACATGGCTAGAAATTACGATAACGAAACGCCGGAATTTGAAGAAAAGGTCGTATATATAAACCGCGTGGCTAAGGTTGTAAAGGGCGGTCGTCGCTTTTCCTTCAGCGCTCTCGTGGTTGTGGGCAACAGAAACGGCAAAGTGGGCGTAGGCTTAGGTAAGGCCGCGGAAGTTCCCGAGGCTATTCGTAAAGGCGTTGAGGACGCTAAGAAGCACCTTGTGGAAGTTGCCATAAGGAACCGTTCCATTCCTCACGAAGCGATAGGAATTTTCGGCGCGGGCAAAGTTCTTCTTAAACCCGCCACAAAAGGTACCGGCGTTATCGCGGGAGGTCCCGCGCGCGCAGTGTTGGAGCTTGCCGGTATTCACGATATACTTACTAAGTCTTTGGGTTCCTCTAATCCCAATAATATGGTTAGAGCGACCATTCAGGGACTTCGCGATTTAAAGAGAGCGCCGGTTGTAGCGGAGCTTCGCGGCAAATCTATCCGCGAGATTTTGGGATAAGGGGGAGCGAAGATGGCAAAGTTAAAAGTTACTTTAAAGAGAAGCCTTATCGGTCGCCCCGAGACTCAAAAACGCACGGTGTATTCTTTAGGGCTTAACAAAACCAATTCACAGGCCGAGCTTCCCGATAACCCCGCCATTCGCGGTCAGCTTTTCAAGGTGAAGCATTTAATCACCGTCGAGGAGGTGTGAGGGAATGTCGGTACAGTTGCATGAATTAAAACCTGCCGATGGCGCAAGAAAGACCCGTACCCGCGTGGGTAGAGGAATCGGCAGCGGTCTTGGGAAAACCTCCGGCAGAGGCATGAAGGGTCAGAAAGCCCGTTCCGGCGGCGGCGTTCGCACCGGCTTTGAAGGCGGTCAGATGCCTTTGTATCGTCGTTTGCCTAAGCGCGGATTTAAGAATATCTGGGCTAAGACTTATGCGGAAGTGAACGTTGAGTCGTTGAACCGTTTTGACGACGGCGCAGTTGTGGATCCTGTGGAGCTTATCGAAAAGGGCGTTTTGAAGAACGTCTGCGACGGCGTTCGTATATTGGGCGGCGGCGAGCTTACCAAGAAACTTACCGTAAGAGCGAATGGTTTTACAAAATCCGCCAAAGAGAAGATTGAAGCCGCAGGCGGTACGGTCGAGGAGATTAGTTTGAGCGGCAAAGCCGAGGTGGTCTGAGTTGTTTGCGCAGCTCGGCAACATCTGGAAAATCGAGGAGCTTCGGCAAAAGATAATATTTACTCTCATTATGTTTGCGGTGTTTAGAATGGGTACCCATATCCCCGTTCCGGGGGTGGACCCCACCGCAATCGAATCCCTTTTCCAAAGCGGGAGTCTCCTTGGTCTTTTGGATTTATTTTCAGGCGGAGCCTTCAGTAAGTTCTCAATCTTCGCCATGAGCATAACGCCGTACATCAACGCTTCAATTATAATGCAGCTTTTAAACGTGGTTATACCCACTCTTGAACAGTGGTCTAAGGAAGGTCAGGAAGGCCATAAGAAAACCACAAAAGTTACGAGGTACTTAACCGTTGCTCTGGCGTTTTTCCAAGCAATCGGAATGTCTATCGGACTAAAGGCTGCGATTTTAAACCCAAGCCCCGTGAATATACTTATTATCGCCATTACCTTAACGGCAGGCACGGTATTTTTGATGTGGCTCGGCGAACAGATAACGGCTAACGGCGTTGGAAACGGCATATCCTTAATAATCTTCGCCGGTATCGTGGCGGCGCTCCCGCAGAATATCGGCATGATATATAATTACGTAAAGACTGGCACAATAAGCTATTTCAGCGTGTTCTTGTTCTTGCTGATAGCTCTCGCCATGATTGTTTTCGTCATCCATATTGAGACTGGATTCAGGCGTATTCCCGTAACCTACGCAAAAAGGGTTGTGGGCGGTCGAGCCTTTGGGGGGCAGAGTTCGCATATTCCCCTTAAAGTCAACCCCGCAGGCGTTATTCCCATTATCTTCGCATCGTCCTTGTTAATGTTTCCGATAACTATAGCGCAGTTCGTGGAAAATCCCACGGTGCGGGAGATTGCGAGATACTTTGAATGGGGTACGCCGCTTCAAACCGCTATATATGTGCTTTTGATTATTTTCTTCACATATTTCTATACGGCGGTGACAATTAAAATTCCCGATATGGCGGACAATTTGAAGAAATACGGCGGGTTTATCCCGGGGATAAGACCCGGACAGGAAACCGCCGATTACATTGACTTCGTGCTTACCCGCATAACTTTGGCGGGTTCGGTATTTTTGGCGTTTATCGCCGTGCTTCCCAATTTGGTGGCGTCAGCCACTCATATTCAAGGGGTGTATTTCGGCGGTACGGCGCTCCTCATCGTTGTAGGCGTTGCGTTAAACACCATGAAGCAGATTGAAGCGATGGTTGTTATGCGGCACTATAAAGGCTTTATGAAATAAGGAGGGACGAAGGTGGAATTACTGCTAATGGGCCCTCCCGGGGCCGGTAAAGGCACTCAGGCGGAAGTTTTGACCGAGAAGTTTAACATTCCCCATATCTCAACCGGCGATATGTTTCGCGCGGCGGTTAAAGAGGGTACGGAACTTGGGAAAAAAGCCAAGGAGTGCATGGATAAAGGACAGCTCGTGCCGGACGAGGTGACAATCGGCATCGTAAAAGAGCGACTCTCTAAAGACGATTGCAAGAAAGGCTTTTTGCTTGACGGTTTCCCGCGCACGGTTGAACAGGCGGACGCTCTCACGAAGATTTTGGAGGAGTTGAAACTTCCGAATATCAGAGTGCTTAACATTAACGTCCCTAAGGAAGAACTTGTGGAAAGAGCTGTGGGCAGACGTATCTGCAAGGGCTGCGGCAAGACTTATCATTTGAAGTTTAACCCGCCCAAGAAGGAGAATGTTTGCGACGCTTGCGGCAAGGAACTTTATCAAAGAGCCGACGATACCGCAGAAACCATGAACGAGCGCATAGGCGTGTACGAAGCTTCCACGAAACCTCTTATCGAATACTATAAGAAAATGGGAGTTTACGAGGAAGTAGACGGGAAACTCTCGATAGAAAAAGTCAGCGAAGCGCTTATAGGGTTGCTGTCGTAAAGGAGAACGAGATGTCCAAACAAGATGTTATCGAAGTAGAAGGCAAAGTTTTGGAAGCCTTGCCAAACGCCATGTTTCAGGTGGAACTCGAGAACGGTCACGTGGTGTTGGCGCATGTCTCCGGGAAAATTCGCATGAACTTTATAAGGATACTTCCGGGTGATAAAGTAACTATCGAACTCACTCCTTACGATCTTACAAGAGGTAGAATTACATATAGGTTTAAATAAAATATAGGGAATCTCTAAAAAATTTCAAGTATAAACCAAACAAACAAAGAACGAGATTAAAGTTTTTTCTTTTCTCTTTTTCTTTGCTACTTTCTTTTTCTCTTTTCTTTTTTACAAAAAAGAAAAGAGAAAAAGAAAGTAGTTTTTAGAGATGACCATTGATAAAACGACAAATTCGTGATACAATGCAAGGGTTTAGTGATTAAGGAGGGGGAAGCTTTGAAAGTTAAGCCTTCGGTAAAAAAGATATGTGAAAAATGCAAAGTGATTAAGCGCAAGGGTCGCGTAATGGTGATTTGCGAAAATCCCAAGCATAAACAGCGTCAGGGCTGAAAATAGAAAGGAGGTAAGAATATGGCGCGTATTGCCGGTGTAGATTTACCCCGTGACAAGCGGGTGGAGATTGCTCTCACTTATATCTTCGGCATAGGCTTAAAGACCAGCCAGAAGATTTTAGGTATAACGGGCATTAACCCGGACACTCGTACTCGCGATTTAACGGAGGATGAAGTTGTAAAACTTCGCGATGCCATCGACAAGAATGCCGTAGTGGAGGGTGACCTTCGCCGCGATATTCAGATGAACATCAAGAGACTCGTTGATATCGGCTGCTACCGTGGCCGTCGTCATCGTCTCGGTCTTCCCGTTCGCGGACAGAACACGAAGAACAATGCTCGTACTCGCAAAGGTCCCAAAAAGCTGGTAGCAGGCAAGAAGAAGGACTGATTTGAGTAAGGGTCAAAAGGAGGACTAGAGGTGGCAGTCAAAAAGACTACTAGGACGAAGAAAAAAGTCCGTAAAAATATAGAATACGGGGTGGCGCATATAAGCTCCACCTTTAACAACACCATCGTAACGCTCACCGATAAGAGCGGCAACGCCCTTTCATGGGCTTCCGCCGGCGGACTCGGGTTCCGCGGTTCCAGAAAGAGCACGCCTTTTGCGGCTCAGATGGCAGCCGAAGTTGCGGCAAAAGCTGCTATGGAACACGGTTTAAAACAGGTTGAAGTATACGTTAAGGGACCCGGCGCAGGTCGCGAGGCCGCCATTCGTTCCCTTCAGGCAACGGGGCTTGAGGTCAACATGATTAAAGACGTAACTCCCATTCCCCATAACGGTTGCCGTCCGCCTAAGCGCAGAAGAGTATGATGGAGGTGTTGAAATAGATGGCTATAGACAGAGTTCCCGCGCTGAAGCGTTGCCGCGCCTTGGGTTTGGAACCCGCCGTTATCGGCAGGAGCAAGGTTTCTAAGAGAAAGCTTGAAAAAACCAACCGTAAGGTCAGCGAGTACGGACTTCAGCTTAAAGAGAAACAAAAGGCGAAATTTATCTACGGCGTGCTTGAAAAGCAGTTCCGCGGATATTACGAAAAAGCGAAGATAATGCAGGGCGTTACCGGCGAAAACTTGCTCGGGCTTTTGGAGCGCCGCATTGACAATGTGGTTTTCCGTTTGGGACTTGCAAACACCCGTCGTCAGGCGCGTCAGATTGTGCGTCACGGGCATATAACAGTAAACGGCAAGCGTCTTGATATTCCCTCCGCATTGGTGTCTGTGGGAGACGTTGTGGCTGTTGCGGAAAAGAGCGCAACCAACGCCTTCTTCAAGGAATTGAGAGAGTCTCAGAACGCTCTTTCGGCTCCTGCATGGCTTGAAGCCGACCAAGAGAAATTGACGGGTAAAGTTGCTCGTTTCCCAAGCCGCGATGATATCGATGTTCCTGTTAATGAGCAGGCCATTGTCGAACTTTATTCGAGATAACTACTGATTTTGTGGCAATTACTCCTATAGTAAGACAACGGGGGAGGTTCAGATGATAGACATCGAAAAACCTACGAAGATTGAGATTGCAGAAATAAGCGAAGACAGACGTTACGGTAAGTTTATATGCGAGCCGCTTGAGCGCGGCTACGGCACGACAATAGGGAACGGTCTTCGTCGTATGCTGCTTTCCTCCCTTGAAGGGGCGGCGATTACCTCCATTAAAATAGACGGCGTTCTTCACGAATTTTCTACCGTACCCGGCGTACGGGACGACGTTACCAATATAGTTCTTAATTTGAAGCAGCTCTGCTTAAAGATGCAGGGCAACGAGCCTCGGACAATTAGAATCGAAGCCGAAGGCGAAATGGAAGTAACCGGCGCAGACGTTATCCATGACGAAGATGTGGAGGTTTTAAACCCTGATCTTCACATTGCGACTTTGAACGAAGACGGCAAACTTTATATGGAGATGACGGTGGAGCGCGGCAGGGGCTATGTTCCCGCAGAGCGCAACAAGAAGTCCGACGATGTAATCGGGCTTATCCCCATTGACTCCATTTTTTCGCCCGTGTCCCGTGTAAATTACACCGTACAGGACACCCGCGTGGGCAACGTCATGGACTATGACAAACTCATTTTGGAGGTTTGGACAAACGGCACGATAAGCCCGGAAGAAGCGGTTGCAAGAGCCGCAGGCATATTCGTTATGCACCTCAGACTTTTCCAGAACATGGACAGCGCGGCTTTGGAAATGGAAGAGGAAGAAGAAATTGTGGAAGAAGCGCCGGTAGAAGACGAACATTCAAAGGCTCTTGAGATGACCATTGAAGAACTTGATCTTTCGGTGCGTTCCTTCAACTGCTTGAAACGGGCTGAAATAAATACGGTTGCGGAACTGGCGGCTAAAACGGAAGACGATATGATGAAGGTGAGAAACCTTGGCAGGAAATCCCTTGACGAGGTTAAAAAGAAACTTCACGAACTTGGTCTTTCGCTTTCAAACGGACACGACTGATAATTGGAGGGAAACAAGTGAGAAAGTTAGGACGAAACTCCGGCGCAAGACGCGCCCTGTTTAAGAGCATCCTGACATCTTTCTTCAAATACGGACGCATAGAGACGACGGAATCAAAAGCCAAGGAAATGAGAGGATTGGTTGATCATCTCATAACCTTAGCCAAGCGCGGCGATTTAAGCGCGCGCCGTCAAGCCATAGCGCGTTTGGTAGACGAAGATGTAGTAAGGAAACTCTTTAACGAAATCGGCGCAAAATACGCCGACAGAAACGGCGGATACACCAGAATCTTAAAAATGGGACCAAGACGCGGCGACGCTGCGCCTATGGCGATAATTGAACTTGTATAACAAAAACGCTCGGGCAACCGAGCGTTTTTTGATGGGGAATGATTTACAGGGGTTACTATTCACGGGTAGTACAAAAAGAAAAAACGGTGCTCTTCATGGTCGACCACTCTGCCCTTCGGGCACCTCCCCTTTCAGGGGAGGCTCTCTGATTTCTCGTTTTGTGGATATATAATAGAAAAGTCACCTTCACGTTGCCTCCCCTGAAAGGGGAGGGGGACCGCGAAGCGGTGGAGAGGTCGACCATGAACGGCACTAATTCACTTTTCGCACCACTATATTGTATTATCCGTGAATAGTAACCTTGTGAATGTGTGAAACCGGTAAATTTCAAAATTTTTATTGCGCGTAGCTTAAATTTAAGGTATAACGAACCAGGGTATTCGATGTTCGGAAAGGTTGGATGATCTATGCAAATGATAATTATTATCGGGGGGGGTAGAAATTTAGATTTCTTTGGAGGATTTTTTGTAAAATTTTATATTATCAATAATATATCTCCATAGTCGGAGAAGGGGCGAAATCTGCGCTTTTGCATGGTTTCGTATTTCGACTTTGGAGATTTTTTATTGCAAAAAGTCTGTTTAATTTTATAGGAAGTGATAATATGGGGTATAATTTTACGAAATTTTTGGCATTTTTTGTCTGCATAGTATGTTTATCCTTTGCTGTTTGCGGTTGCAGTAAAGATGAAAAAAACGGGACAACAGAAGCGGAAATTTCGCTTGGCGATGTCAAAGAGGTTAAGAATGTTAAAGAACAAGAACATAAAAACGATAACTCAAATACAGATAATTCGCTTTATGGAACGGCTCTTGATACTTCAATTAGCGTATCTAAAGCGGAAATGGACAAATTTATACCAATAGCTCGGGATTTAAAGCTTAGTGAAGCTGAAGTTAAACTTTTGGCGCAGGTTTTTAAGCAGACTCATATAGATATTAACAAATTGAGCGATTATACCATAAAACGTGATATGAAATCCACTCCAAACGGTATAGGCGGTTTTATAGACACGATTTTTGGAATTGAATTAGTCAGCATGTTTGATAGAGTCGATATGAGAATGATTACGATATATATATCCAAAAACAAACGTGGACTTGCCGTATTTGCTAAGGGGATTGGAAAAGAGGCATTTTATTATCTTTATGAAAACTCCTTTTTGTAAAGTATTTTCTTATTGCGTAGATAGTTGTTCCAACGACTCTCGCTAATTTTCCACGCTGAAATGACAGAATTTTTGTAACCGGGTTCATCTGAGGAAGTACATAGTCGTAAAACTATCTGTATTTGTTGCCCGTTATCTTCAACCAGTTTTAATTTGTTTATATTGCATTATATTAAGCGATGGGATTTTACGCAACCCGTTAAGACTCGTTAAGCGGAATTGTATAAAAAAAGAAGCCCGCCGTAGCGAACCTCTTTAATAAACATATTAACGTTTTGAAAACTGGGAAGCCTTTCTTGCTTTCTTCAAACCGTACTTTCTGCGTTCCTTTTCCCTTGGGTCGCGGGTAACAAAACCCGCCTTTTTCAATGCGGGACGCAAATCCTTATCCATCGCCATCAAAGCTCTGGTGATGCCATGGCGGATAGCGCCGGCTTGACCCGTCGTACCGCCGCCGGATACGTTCGCTAAAACGTCGAATTTGTCCGTGTTATCCGTAAGGACAAGGGGCTGACGCACAATAAGCTCCAATGTTTTTAAACCGAAATATTCCTCCATATCCCGACCGTTAATGGTAACTTTACCTTCGCCGGGAATTAAGCGAACACGCGCGACGGAGGTTTTTCTGCGGCCTGTGCCGTAATATACGTTAGACATAAGTTTACCTCCTTATCAGCGAATGTTAAGTTTCATCTCTTCCGGCTTCTGCGCGGTATGAGGATGCTCGGCGCCTGCATAAACCTTAAGTTTGCGGTACATATCTTCGCCTAAGCTATTTTTGGGAAGCATACCTCTTACAGCGTGCTCCACAATGCGAGTAGGGAATTTTTCCATCATCTGACCGGCAGAAGTAAAGGTGGTGCCGCCGTTATAGCCGGAATGACGGAAATAAATCTTATCACGAAGTTTTTTGCCTGTAAGTTTAACTTTTTCAGCGTTTATAACAATAACAAAATCCCCGGTGTCAACGTGGGGAGTGAATGTAGGCTTATGCTTGCCGCGAAGGACTTTTGCCACTTCCGCCGCCAAACGACCAAGAGTAGCGCCTTCTGCGTCAACAACATACCATTTGCGCTCAATATCTTGGGCTTTTGCCATATATGTCGTTTTCATTAAGTTTCCTCCTTAACGTCCTGTCCGAGTTTTAGCAAAACTTTCCGGGGCTAATGGCAAGAGTTGCAAAAACATCGAATAAGAGTATTTTAGAAGATGATGTCGTTAAAGTCAAGGCTTTTTTATAACAACTTCAACATTTTTTTCGACTTTTTGTTACTATTCACGGGTAAAAAAAAGAAAAATATTGCTCTTCATGGTCAACCCCTCTGCCCTTCGGGCACCTCCCCTTTCAGGGGAGGCTCTCTGATTGCTCATTTTGTAGATATATAATAGAAAAGTCACCTTCACGTTGCCTCCCCTGAAAGGGGAGGGGGACCGCGAAGCGGTGGAGAGGTCGACCATGAACGGCACTAATTCACCTTTCGCACCACTATGTTGTATTACCCGTGAATAGTAACGACTTTTTTCGATTTTCGGTTCACAATTTTTGTGTGATTGACACATTTTTTACGATTTTACACAATTTCAAATTCGGCGCACCAATAACTTTCTTCAACGGGTAAATTTCCAGCGTCTAAATAAATTTGAACCCATACATAAACGGGTTCTCTGTCCGATACGGGGTAACTGTATATGGGAATCGCAAATTCCGCCGTTTTCCCTGGATGTATCGGAGGCAGTGTCAGCGTTTCATCATGTTTCGTTCCCCAGTTATCCTTAACACTAACCTTTAATTTCGGATTTTTCCAAATATCGCGCGCGCCGTTCGTAACCTTAAGAGTGCCTTTGACGGTTCCCCAATCGGCTCGTTTAATCTCGATTACTTTATTGTAAACCTGTCCGTTAATATACAGTTTTCCTTTTATCGGATTTGCGGAAGAAGCTGTTGCCGGTTTCGGAGGCTTAACCGTTACTTTGGGCGCTGCGGCAAGCGAAACCGACGTCTGTTGTTTGTTTTCTGCGGCGGTTTTGATATTTACCGTGGATTTTTCAAGCTTCGGCTTTTCAACCGTATTTTCAATTTTAGACTGTCGTTCCGCTTGCGACTCTGTTTTTTCCGCATTCGCTTTTGTTTCTGCTTTTGCGGTTTCAATGCGGTTTACGGCTTCCGTACTTTGCGAGTCGTTATATTTTGCTGCGAACAAAATCATCAAAATCGCTGCAAAAGATAACGCCACCGTTATTTTTTTACGAAGATGATTTTTCTTCAAAACAGCGTCTTTAAGGTCAAAAGCTGATTGATACCTTTTAGCCGGGTCTATCTCGGCGCATTTGCTTAAAATCCTGTTCAGATAACCGTTATAATCCTCCCCCAACATTTTCTGCATAGTAACGCCGAGAGAATAAATATCGCTTCTCTCGTCGGTCTGCCCGTAGCCGAATTGTTCCGGCGGCGCATAACCTTTTGTTCCGAGCAGCCTCGTATCTTCCTTTGCGCCGTTCTTTACGGTGCGAGCCGCATCGAAATCTATCAGGCGGACTGCGTCGCCATGTTCCAAAATCAAGTTTGAAGGTTTTATATCTCGGTGAATAATTCCGTTCTTATGCAAAACCATAAGCCCATCGCAAAGTTGCAACAATATATTTTTTACGTCCGTTTCGAGTAACGAACCTCTTTCTTTCAAAATATCCGCCAAAGATTTTCCGTGAATAAATTCTTCGACGACAACAGTTTCATTATCGTCCTCCGAAACGTATAAAATTTTCGGGCAAAGAGGCGTTGAAATTTCTTTCATTGTTTTATAAGGAAGTCCCTTAAAGAAAATTTGCTTTATGACAACAAATGTTCCGCCGTCATCCGTAGCGAGCCAAACGTCGCTTTTATCGCTGCTTTTTATTAATCGGATTTTTTGATAAGTTGCGTCTATATACATAGCTACGGCAGAATCCATAAAATCGCCTTGCTTTCTTTTATATATTGTATTATGCTAATGTATAGTAAACGAAATAAAGTTTTGTGTTTGGCTTCCCCGCCCTTCGGGCGGGGAAGCCAAATCAAGCACAACTATTTTTGTCGTTTACTATAAAAGTCAAAATGCAAAATTTATTGTCGTTGACTATAAGGAGGATTGAATGGAAAAAGATACGGTTGAATTAAACAACGAACTTTCTGAAGCAGAGGATATTGAAGAATTTATCGAGGATAATCGTGAAAGCTTTCAAAAGTATACGTTAGCCGAATATCTTGGTGTATTGATGAAGGAAAAAGGGCAAAAAAAGGGTGAGATAATCGCAAAATCTCATCTTGAGCAAATCTATGCTTATCACATATTCGCCGGACGAAAGAAAAATCCCTCCAGAAATAAAATTTTGGCTTTAGCGCTTGCGATGAACCTCACTCAAAAAGAAACGGGACGGCTTTTATACTATGCGGGCAGTGAAGTCCTTTATCCGAAAAATGCGTGGGACAGTGTGATTATATACGCCTTAAACAACAAAATGAGCGTAGAGGATACGAACACGCTGCTATTAAAGCTGTCGCAAGCGCCGCTGATGCAGAATGTATGAAATTTTTAAATAACCGTCTAAAGCTTGCTGATTTAGTTTCGTACGAGTCATTCCTTTAGTATGTCAAATTGCCCGTTTATTAAATTATACAATTTTCACGCAGAAAATCAAAATCATTTTTTGGATTCGGCTCCGTTCTTGGTTTACTTTATATTTTGAAACTGCTATAATAAACTATAATGAACGACAATAAAAGATAGGAGTGAGTTGCCATGTGTTACACGCTAGAAGAAATTCGTCAAAAATCCGTTCCTATTGCGAAACGTCATGGCGTAAAAAAGCTCTCTCTTTTTGGTTCTTATGCCAAAGGAGAAGCCACGGATGACAGCGATATAGATTTTATAATTCAAAAAGGTGTGGTAACGGATTTAATCAAATACTTTTCCCTCGTATTAGACTTAGAAAAAGCTTTTGGCTGTCATGTTGACGTTGTATCCGATGAAATCTCCGATCGAGATTTTTGCAATAAAATCTTAGCTGACGAAGTGGTGCTTTATGAAAAATCCTCAGAGTGATTTTGAGGCAATTCAAATGATGATTAAATATTGCAAAGACGCAGAAACTTTTAAAGAGAGATGTCAAAATAATTTTGACACATATAAGAACGATACTCTGTTTCAATATGCTTGCAATATGTGCATAATGCAAATCGGAGAAATGGTCAATCGTCTCTCTGACGATTTTATGGAAAGTCATCAAGAAATTCCATGGCACGCTATTAGAGCAATGAGAAATCTATACGCTCACGAATATGAAAAAATAGATTTAAAAATCGTTTGGGAAACTTTGGTAAAACAGATTCCTAAACTTCGAGAACAACTTGAAAATACGCTATAATAAACTAAATCTAAAAAAACGAAAGAGGGAGTCGTCATGATAATTTTAGAACGAAAAAACGCAACGGTAAAAGCGAAAAATTTTGTCGGATATTCGTCAGAATTGCGCAAAGCGGAAAATATAGCTTATATGGCAAAGATAGAGCGTAGTTTACGACAACTTAAAAACGTAGAAGTAATTGTGAAATCTTGGGAAGAGTTAAAGGCTATGGGAAATGAATGATTTTACATTTACGATAATTAATAAAAAACGGCGGCAGGCGAAAAGCCTGCCGCCGTATCACTTTTTAGTCGGCGTTTCTGATTCCGAACCATTGCGCCTTTTCATCCAAGAAGAAAAACACGCTGTTTATTCCACAGTTGGCACCAAGCGGATAAACCGAATGACCTTTAAACATACCGTTGACGCAGTTTCTGTCTCTGGTAAACCCCAGAAGTTTTAATTCTCCGGCCTCGATACTTGAAGAAATATCAGAATACAAAAGTCCGGCTTTCTTTACCGTGTTTATATCCGCAAAAGTAACATAGCTGCCCTTATGCAAACCAAACAGCCAAACTCCGTCACAAGCCGAATCGGAAGCGCCTAATCTTCCTTTTTGTATATAAAGAAATTCTTCTCCCGTATTTGTCACTAATTTTTTCGCAGTAAAATACGGCGCGCCTATTACTGGAAACGAGGCGTATTTTGCGCCGTTTGCCGCATCCAAAATTTCCACATTTCCGCCTTTTATCATGTAACGTGAGAACTGTAGATTCGGCTTTAATTTTAATTTTCTTCCGTTAAGCGAAAACATTTTTGGCGAAACATCTCCGCTAATCTCATCCATTTTAGGCAACTGCGAAAATGAAGCGACGGTTTCCATTTTTACAAATGAAGCGGCATAAGTAATATTAGCTGTTACTGCAATTGTGATTAACGTACTAAAAAATAGTTTACTAAATTTTACCATTGTCTACACCTCGTATGAAAACTTTTTTCTAAATTTAGCGTTTTAGAGTTTCCTATGCCGCTTGTGGCGCAAAATCTCTCGAAACTGCCTAAAACTCGTTTAATCAGTGTTTCATTAATTGTTCATACTCTCATCACAATAATCATTCCGTATAACGTATACTTATGTATTTAACGGTGCTATCACCCTGCTTAACGGCAAATCTTAACATATACGGTCTATTATTTTCGTCTTGAAGTTTATATTCGTACAAATCTAAATTGTCATAGGCGGAAAGAATATAGTTTTGACCGTATTTAACCAACACTTCGTTAAGAGATGAACCGGCGTGTATGCCCCGCGGTGTGCTTACATTTTTTGCATCGGTTGCCAAGCCTATTACGGAGCCTGAATCATAAGCCACGTCCATTGATTGATATTCATAACTCAATTGATTTCCGCCCTTATCGGTTTTCTTAATGGGATCGCCGAGAGTGTGCGAAACGTCCGACAAAGAATCTCCCAATTTTATGCCGCCAACCATATCGTCCGAAGACGAACGACGTGACTTTTCTTTCTTGGATTGCTCTGTCGGTTGCAAGCTTGAAACGTTATTGTTGAATTTTGTATTGCTGTTTGATTCCATTGCTTTGTTTGTCGAATTTGCGCTTTCATGGTTTGAATTTTTGTTTACATTATTTTGAAGCGGTATATCAATTAAGGAACAAATATCTGCCGTATCGCATTCTTCCATGGGGATGCCTGCATATTTTAGAGTATTGGCTATTGCTGTGGCAGACGATACGTAACGGTCGTATTGCTGTTTTGCTTTGGCTGTAAACAAAGTTCCGTCCAACACCACTTTCGCTGTACCTGCGTCTTTATCGTAAGGTTTTACGGCGGTATCGAAAATTACTTCATAGATACCTTGTCCCGCATCAATATTATGTTCTCTTAATTCGGCGAAAGCTTTTAGCGTATCGTCCGCCGCCATATTTGACAAGGTATGTTCATAGAAAAGTATATATCCTTTTCTTACCGTAAAATCCAATAAACCTCCCAAAATTGAAGATTTGTTATAGACCCATGCTATTCCGGGGAATAACCTGCCTTGAAAAAACTCCTTTTTATCTCGTATTATGGGGCGCGTATCTTCCACATACTTGCGTAACTTTTCTTTTTCGCCGCTATAGGATAATCCTTTAACAATCTTCTGCTCAAGTTTTCTGTCGTCCTCTTGCAACAGTCCACTTACTGCGTTCACGGCCAAATCGGCAGTCTCTGTCAAAACGGCTTCGGAGATTGTTGCATTCGAAACAAATACGCATAACGCAATTAAAAGACACAATAATTTTTTTGTCACTAAAAATCTCCACCTTATTTATATTTATGCGTTGTTTACCGAGTTTCCCAAAGGGTCGGAGCCATATTGGTTCGGGCCTTCCGTACCTTCTTGAATGCCGAGAAATAAAACATTTAAAACCGTGAAAAAAATTACGGGCAATATTATAAACATGAAAACAAATACAGCTAAATTCTCAAAAATATTAGAATTATAAGTAATCACAATCAAGTAAATTATAAATAACAGCAAATTTAGCAACAAACACCGACCGGAATTATTTGTGTCGTGAAGCCGTCTGATGCTTAAAAGAAGAATCAATATGCCGTCAATCAAGATTAGAAGCGTAAAACCCCCAAACGTTATATACTCAATTATTTCTTTTAATGCACTACCCACATAAGGCCAAATGACATTATCCACAACAGCTGATATAACATATCCAATTATATAGGAAACGCCGAGCACACAAAGGACTCTTAGCCAATAACGCTTGCGGTTAAGTCTGCCCCGCGTATTGAAAAACTTTTGTTTTAAGCCTATGTCCTCTTGATAAACGTCCGTTGTTGAAGTGGCGTTTTCACTTTCAGTAAGCTGAATATTATCGTTCATACCCTATACCTCTCAATATATGTTTGAATTTTATGAGTTGCTCACATCAATTACTACTGCTCTTAATCAAAAAAAATAACAGGAATGTATAATCCATATAATCCCTATCTATTGGAAGTAGACATACTTCAACGTAATCATAATAAGTATTAATCATAATAAACATTATCAATCATAATAAATATTAAGATAAATAAGATAAAACTGATGATGGCTGCTTTTTTCAATTTCTTCTTAAATACCAGCATTTGAAAAAGGCAAAGAAGGGTAAATCCGAATAATCCCAAATCTATTGAGATGAAGAGGTCGTGAAAAAAACCGATCGTATTATCTCTAAGTCCTCCGGATACGCCAAGAGCAAGGAATATACCCCAATAAGATGCATAAATCTTTTTATCGCGAGCCAATATTTCTTCTTCGGTTTTTTTCCTTTCAAAGAAGGATCTGACAAAATGGTACAAAAATGCAACAGCGCACACAAAACATATAAAAGCGAAAAACAGCATATACGATTACGCCCCTTTCTAAGAGGTAGGCTTTACAGCCTACCCCTTAATAAGCAGTGAAAAGCTTATTTTGTTTCAACTATTTTGCGTCAAGCTAGACCCGTTCCAATTGTACGTCACATCGTCAAACTGCACGATGATAGCGTTGTCGGCTGTTATGTTCTCTGCGGCGAATAATTTTACGGTAGTGCCGTTTGTGAAAGAGGCGGCAAATTCTTTCGCCGTTCCTGTGAAAGAAGCAAGATCCGTGGTTTTTGTGTCTATAAACACGACTTTATCGCCTGCTGTGGCGTTCTTGAGTACGTCGTTGCCCATCTTATGGCCTACAAAATACACGGTGTTTCCGTTGCCGGAGCCGACTACGGTATCGTTTGTGCCGTTGCTGAAACCTACGTCTAATCCGCCACCGCCCCATACTTCGTCAAGTTCCTTGTTTTTAGACACTATAATTGTTTGGTCGAGATCGTTTGAACCAAGCACTGCGCCAACCTTACCTTCGCTTGCATCAATCGTGCCTAGACCTTCCGAAATATACTGAGTTCCCCAACCTAAGCCTTTTTGACTTCCTGCGACTCCACATTCTATTGAATCGTTGGAAGTGAACACAAGAGTTGTGTTTTTGCCTTGTCCGATATGGAAATTAGCTTCCTCTACAAATTCCATATATTCTCCAGAAACGCTCATATCGGCGCTAATGACTCCTATATTGCCACCGTAGTTATACACAAACTCGTTTTACCCGCGAATTCCTTCTATGGTTAAACTTCCTTCCGATTCGGAGCCTATCACGACTTTGCCGCTTTGCGGTTTCACAAGTTTGGTCGTGCTATAGGTCGTGTCAACCGCTACAACATCGTTTCTGTTCACATCAACGCCAAAATCAAAGTTTTGCGCAACATTATCGCCGCTGTTTTTGTGTAGCACAAAAGTAGTGTTCCTGTATTTTCCCGCAGAAATAAGAGTATCGTTTACTTCTGGGTTTACGCCGCCATCCAAGGTATTATTGCCGCCGACAGCCATAATGGTTTGCGGTGTCCAACCCGTTGCGGCTATAATGGTGCCTTGGGTTGCGCCCATTTCCACCAAACCGCCTTCTGTTATTTGATAACATCTTGTGTCCGCTATGTTATACGGCGTGGCGAGATTGACGTAGTAACCGTATGGAGACTTATCGTTGTCGTTAAGTATGATACGCTCGTAGTTGGCAATTGTGATACGATTGTCGTATAAAATTCCGCGAGATATGGGTTTAAATTTTGCGATTTCCGCATCGTCAAAACTTGGGATTAAAAACACATCGCTATATTGGCTGAGAGGAGAAGATACGTCGCCGGTCACGCCAAAATTGAAATCGTTAATTTCCGCATTTTCATATGTGTAATCCGTAAAATCAAAGACATCGGCGCCACTACCGCCCGAAACCGTGCTTGCCCGAGTGCTCGTCGTATTTTCAAGTTTGATATAATCCGCATAATACGAGCCAACAACACTTGCGCAAATATTGCCCCGAACTTCGCCGACGATGTTAAGAGGCGCATTATATGCCGATATTCCCAATCTGTCGGAGTAGTATACTTGTGCGTTAAAAGAAGAGCCGTTTTTCAAATACATCTTATCTTCAAGCAAAAATAAAGCGTCGTCTTGAATGTCGCCGATTTTCAGCCGATCCATACGATTATAACCATTCAGAGATAAACCTGCGTTGCTTGCGGAAGTTGTTGTAGTCGGTTTGCCGTCTTTATCTAAATTTGAATTTACTCTGTCTATTTCAACTACTCTTTCGCTGCCGTTGACAAATCTCACATTCCCGCCTACGCTTGAAGCCTTGATTGGTCTGAAGCTGTCGATCGCTTCCACACTCAAATATTTGTCGGAATATCTTAGCACATACCCCGCAGATAGACCTTCTGTTTTGGAATTTGAAGCAAGGCGTATATAATCGGCGTTTTCGGATTCAAGCGTAGCCGTTCCGTCCGTTATGCTTGTATAAAAATATGCGGATGTACCGTCGTTCAACTTTATGTTTGCCTGTCCTCCGGAAATTTCTCTTAGGTTTATGGTATTGCCCGTACCGGATCTTACACACGCATCTACAGAACCGCCTGTAATACTGCCTATAGAAAAACTAAATTTAGATCCTATGGAATTTTGCACATTCACTTGCCCGCCGTCTAAGAGATCAACTCTGGTGCTTCCCCCGCTTGCGCCGAGAATATTCGTAACTCCGCCCAAAATAGTGCTTATAGCTGTGCTGGCGTTTTTAGCGGATACGGTAAGCGTTCCTTCGCTGAATTCGCCGATATCGTAATAATTGTAGCTGTCTTTATTACTTCCAAGTTCCACCGAGCCTTTTACGCTCGTAAAAGATATCACATCGCTACTACCACTTGCCCCATATATGGAAAGTCCGTCAGAATTACCCAAGATATCCACAGAATAAAGATTAGAATCGCTTAATACGGCGGTGTTTTTATCACCATCGTCAAAATCGCCGCCAACCAACGTCATTCCTTTAGATTTTCTTATCGCGTCCGCGCTTATAGCGTTGGAACCATCAAAATATAATGTATCATAGCTGCCTTGAGTAAAATTAAGGTATGCGCTGCCGTAGTTTTTGGCGACCTTTACGCTGCTGTCCGTCGCATTGGTATAAGTTAAATTTGTCCCGTCGGATTCGAAGAGAAATTTATCGTTTCCCGTACCGCCTAAAATTGTAACCGCCACAAAAACCGACCTCCTAAAAAATACACGATAAAAATGCTGAAATTTTCACAACAAACTGAATTTGCGCTTTATTATATCACCTCTTATTCTTACTGTGTTTACCCCGCAGGTAAATTTTGCGAATTTTTTCAAATTTAGACCATTTTATAACAGTTTGTTATAAAAATCAATATATTAATTCCTTTTTGCTACACTTACCTCAAGGGTAAATTTTGGGGTGAGAATATGAATTATAAAAGAATACGCGCATTGCGTGAAGATAAGGATTTACGACAAAGAGAACTTGCGGATTATTTAAACTGTTCGCAAGTGGCTTATTCTTATTATGAACTTGGTTCAAGAGATATTCCAACGGAAGTTTTAATTCGATTGGCAAAATTTCACAACACCAGCGCAGATTATATATTGGGACTTACGGACGAGATGCGCCCATATCCGCCATCCGCCAAACACAACAAAAAAAACTCGCCCTAAAGCGAATTTCAGATTGTAGACAAGACGGGTTTTCCTCTAAAGATGAGGAAAACCCGTTTAATTTTTTCGATTGTTTTTCTATTTTAAAAATTATTACAAAATTCTCAAAAAAAACTTTAAAAACAAAACAAAAAGTGATATACTTACATAAAAGAAAATCCCGAAAGGAGGAATTTTTATGGCCACAGTAAATGCAACGCTCTCTAATTTGTACGGCGTGGCGGAGCTTGCTTCCCGTGGCATAGGCGCAGGAGAAACCAGATCTCATCCTTCAATTCCGACTTTTATGCAAGACGTCGGCAAAATAAGCGGGGTGAATTACGCTTCCAGATTTTCCGATGCGGTAATAGGGAAGGGCAGTCTTACAAACGTCGTAAACAATTACAGCGAAGAAAAATCCTCCTTTCAAACCGAGTTTAAGAGCGCTATGAATAACGCCAAAAAAACCGGCGAGGGCTTAAACAATTTAAATTTCGGCGCAAAAAAGAATTCTTCCGTTTCCTCCGGCGTCGCTAATCTACAATCCACTAAAAACAACGACGCCAAACAGGTTCCAAAAGAAGGGGAACGCCTTACCCTCTCCGAGCGCATGGGAGGATTTAGGAAAAAAGAGGACGAAGAAACGGATTCGGAAATGAGGCTTGTAAACGAGGCTCGCACTACTCCGCCTTTCCAAGTTCCCATAGCCGGCGTTTCCGGTAATGAAACGGACTCTGAACCAAGCGAAGTAGGAAATACGGAGGTTCCCTCTGCCGATACGGCTAATGCGGTTGATCCTTCCGAAACTGCGGGAGCGGTATCAAATCTTATGAACGATTACAACGACGCCGTAGGATTCCTGCAATCTCGTATGGGTACTTCCAATGCTTTCGATCATTTTGCCTCCTCTTTCGGAAGTTCTGGCGATTTAACGGGCGATATGGAGAAAATCGGCGTACAGGTCGAGCCGGCAACGGGTATGGTATCTGTTGACACCGAAGCGCTTACGACGGCGATAAAAGAATCTCCCGATTCGGTCGAGCAAATTTTGGGTAGCAGTGGATTTGGCGGTCAGATTGAGAGAAATTCCGACGCTGGGAATTTCGGCTCAAACAAGATGTTCCCATCTATCACGGAATCTTTAGGCGCGGAAAACGACAACCGCAAGGGAATGTATGACAACGCCAGACAAATAACATCCACTCCAAGAGGAAACTTAGGTAATTTGATGGACATGAATTATTAAAAAAAACCGTGAAAAGCGAAATTCGTTTTTCACGGTTCTTTTTTATTTGGAAAATCCTTCGGGATGAGTCTGATGAAACGTCCAAGCGGTTTTTACAATTTCACCCATATCGGTAAACTTCGGTTTCCAGTTTAAAATCTTCCTTGCCTTTTCGCTTGATGCGATTAAAACAGCAGGATCACCCGCTCTTCTTTCACCAATCTTAACGGGAATTTCTTTCCCTGTAACGGCTTTTGCCGCTTCTATCATCTCTTTAACGGAAAAGCCTTTGCCGTTCCCCAAATTCATAATCTCGCTTTTGCCGCCGTTTCGCAGATGGTTTAAAGCTAAAATATGCGCGTCTGCAAGGTCCAACACATGAATATAGTCGCGTATGCAAGAACCGTCTTTGGTGTCGTAATCTTCGCCGAAAACTGTTATGGCGTCCCGCCTTTTCAGAGCCGTTTGCAATATGAGGGGAATAAGGTGAGTTTCGGGGTTATGATCCTCGCCTATTGCCCCGCTCTCTATCGCGCCTGCGGCGTTGAAATAGCGAAGCGAAACATACCTAATATTATGCGCCTTCTCAACCCATTTCATCATCTTCTCCATAGCGAGTTTTGTTTCGCCGTAAGTGTTGGTCGGATTAGTTTCGTCCGTTTCGACTATGGGAATGTTTTTAGGTTCGCCGTAAACGGCAGCGGTTGATGAAAACACTATCTTGTCTATATTGAATTTCACAAGAGCAGATAATAGGGTTTCCATACCGTGTACATTGTTGTTGTAATATTTAAGGGGATTGGTCATGCTTTCGCCCACAAGGGAATTTGCGGCGAAATGAATTACGGCATCTATCTTTTCAGCGGTAAAAAGTTTTCCCAAAAATTCAGCGTCCCGCACATCGCCCTTGTAGAATTTTGCATCCTTATGAACAGCCTCTTTATGACCGGTTTCCAAATTGTCCAGTATTACGACGTCTTCATCGGCTTCTATCAATCTATGGACAGCGTGGGAACCGATATATCCCGCGCCGCCGCAAACCAAAACAGACATACCTATTTCCTTTCCAACGCTCTGTGGGCAATATCGCTTCTGGTAAAGGCTCCTTCGAATTTAATCAGAGAAACTCCTTTATACGCCTTGTCCTTCGCTTCTCGAATATCTGCGCCCGTATCCGTTACGTTAAGCACCCGTCCGCCATTTGTCACAATTTTGTCTTCGGCTTTTTTCGTTCCCGCATGGAAAATCAAGTGCCCCTTATTTTTAGCTTCAGCGAGTCCGAAGATTTCCTTACCCTTTTCGTATGCGCCGGGATAACCCTTTGACGCCATTACGACGCAGACAGCCGCGCCTTTTTTCCATTCTACATTCACATTTTTCAAATTTCCGTCGACGCAAGAGAGCATAATATCCGCTAAATCGCCGTCCAAAAGCGGCAATACAACCTGAGTTTCGGGGTCTCCGAACCTGGCGTTAAACTCAACCACTTTCAAGCCGTCTTTTGTCACCATAAGCCCTGCGTAAAGACAGCCCTTATAAGTTCTGCCCTCCTTTTTCATGGCGGCTATTGTGGGTTTTAATATCTTTTCTTCCGCCTCTTTTATCCGTTCCATCGTCATAACGGGAGCGGGCGAATAAGTCCCCATGCCGCCGGTGTTGGGGCCTTCGTCGTTATCGAAAACCCGCTTGTGGTCCTGAGAGGGAATCATCGGAACAATGGTTTCGCCATCGGTAAAGGCAAGCAGCGACGCTTCTTCGCCCTCCATAAATTCCTCTATAACAACGGACGCGCCCGCTTTGCCGAAAGCGCCGTCTTTCATCATAGAGTCTATTGCGTTTAAGGCTTCGCTTAATTCTTTTGCCACTATAACGCCTTTTCCGGCGGCAAGCCCATCGGCCTTTATAACGATGGGCGCGCCTTCTTTTTTCACATATTCCTTCGCAAGTTCGGCGTCGGTGAACACTTCATACTTTGCGGTAGGAATATTATACTTTTTCATAAGCTCCTTGGAAAAAGCCTTGGAGCCTTCCAACACCGCAGCGTTTTTCTTGGGTCCAAAGGCTTTTATTCCCGCGCCTTCCAATGCGTCCACAAGACCTAACGTAAGAGGCACTTCGGGACCTACAACCACTAAATTTATCTCAAGCGATTTAGCTTTTGCAACGATTCCGTCTATATCTTCAACGGACACGCCGTCAACACATTCGGCAACTTCGCTAATCCCCGGATTTCCCGGAAGGGCGAAGAGTTTATCGCATTTTTCGCTTTGGTCAAGTTTCCAACAAAGGGCGTGTTCCCTACCGCCGCTGCCGATTACCAAAATCCTCATTACTTTTCCACCTGTTCTTGCAAATATTTGGTTATGGCGGCGTCATACTCGGCAGTATGGTTAAAGGCTTCTTTTGCAAGCTCCATCCTTAACATTCCGCTGACGCAACCGTCTTTTTCTATCAATGAAGCAACTTCGTCGTATCTGTTGGGATTAGTCACGACGGTTACAAAGTGGAAATTCTTCGCCGCAGCGCGAATCATTGCGGGACCGCCGATATCTATGTTTTCGATAGCCTCCGCAAGAGTCACGTTTTCCTTTGCGATAGTTTCCCTAAACGGGTATAAATTTACCACGACCAAGTCAATAGGCTTTATATTGTGTGTCTTCATTTCTTCCTTATGACGATGATTGTCACGCACAGCTAAGATACCGCCGTGAATATAGGGATTTAGGGTTTTAACGCGTCCGTCCATAATCTCGGGGAAACCGGTCACATCGCTGACGTAAGTCACGGGAACCCCCGCCTCTTTCAACGCCTTCATGGTGCCGCCGGTGGAGATGATTTCAATCCCCGCCGCGCTAAGACGCTTACCCAGTTCCACAACGCCAGTCTTATCCGATACGCTGATTAAAGCTCGTTTGATTTTCATAACGATTCTCCTTTATGAATTTCTTTACTTTTTAACATGTAAATGATATGATTAACCAAAGGGGTATACTGCATGAAATTTGAATGGGATCAAAACAAAAACAAAATAAACCTACAAAAACACAGAATCAGCTTTTCCACCGCAAAACTGGTTTTTCGAGACGAAAATATGTTGGACTTGCCCGACTATAACCATAGCATAACGGAAAAACGAAGAATTGCCATAGGAAAGGTGCGAGATATTCTGTTTGTGTGCTATACCATAAGGCGCGGCGATACCGTTCGAATAATTTCCGCCAGAAAAGCCACCAAAAGAGAGGAGGAACTCTACTATGAAAGTAACGGAATATTTGGATATTGACAAACCCGTAAAATTAACCGAAAAAGAAATTGCGGAACTGGACGAGGCCGCAAAACATCCCGTTGCTTACGACGAGGAATGTCCGCCAATGACCGATTCTCAAATCAGACAAGCCATGGAATACATAAAAAATCAGCGTAGAGTTGCTGTCTGACATCCCTGCAAGAGCTGCCGTTATGGCAGCTCTATTTTTATTAGCGTCTCACTCCAAAATCCGAACTTTCCTGCCCTCAATTTTAAGTTTCCCCTCAACAAAAAGCCTTATCGCCTCAGGGTAGAGTTTATGCTCAACTTCAAGCACCCTTGCCGCAAGCGTTTCCTCCGTGTCCTCGTCCAAAACGGGAACGGCGCCTTGCAGAATAATAGGGCCCGAATCCATGCCCTCGTCCACAAAATGCACCGTTGCGCCGGATACTTTTACGCCGTAAGCGAGTACGTCGCGATGGGCGTGAGCGCCTTGAAACGACGGCAATAAGGCGGGGTGAATATTCATAATTCGCTTTTCGTAGGCGCGGACGAACAGCGGACTTAAAAGCCGCATGAACCCCGCCAAAATCACAAGGGTGACTCCCGCTTTTTTCAATTCCGCCAAAAGAGCTTCTTCAAAGGCTTCTCTCGTTTCGTAGAGTTTTCTGTCCACGCATACGCCGATAATCCCCGCTTCTTTTGCGCGGGTCAACGCCATTGCGTTCGGCTTATCGGTCAGCACTATTTTTATCTCTGCGTTGATTTTCCCCGTATTTACGTTTTCAATTATGGACTGCAAGTTGCTTCCCCGTCCGGAGCAAAGGATTCCCAATACTTCCCTACTCATTGAACACGCCGCCTTTTATGGTAACTTTATCGCCCTTGGCAATTCGACCGATTTCATAATACTCCTCGTTTGCGGCTTGCAAACCGGAACAGATTGATTTTGCGTCGTTGCTGTCAACAATCAAAATCATGCCGATACCCATGTTAAAGGTGCGGTACATCTCTTTCCAATCCACATTGCCCCATTTTTTTAACAGCTTGAATATACTCGGTATCTGCCATGAATCGCCGTTTATCTCTGCTGTAAGCCCACTAGGCAACGCTCGCGGAATGTTTTCGTAAAAACCGCCGCCCGTTATATGCACCATGCCGTGAATATTATACTTTTCGATTAAAGGCAAGCAAATTTTGGGATAAAGTCTGGTTGGAGTCAAGAGTTCTTCGCCGATGGTTTTGCCAAGTTCGTCAAAATACTCGTCGCCCTTTAAATTTTCTTTTTCAAACACAATTTTCCTTACAAGCGTATACCCGTTTGAGTGAAGTCCGCTTGAAGGCAATCCGATAACAACGTCGCCTTCTTTCACCCTTTCGCTCGTTATAAGCTTATCTTTCTCAACGACTCCGACGGCGAATCCCGCTATATCGTATTCGCCTTCCCTATAAAACCCTCGCATTTCGGCGGTTTCTCCGCCGATTAGAGCGCAACCCGATTCTTTGCAAGCCTTTGCGACTCCTTTTACGATATCGGCGACGCTTTCCGGCACCAATTTTCCCACAGCCAAATAATCAAGGAAAAAGAGGGGTTCCGCGCCCTGCACCAAAATATCGTTTACGCACATAGCGACTGCGTCTTGACCGATAGTATCGTGTTTATCAAGCATAAAGGCAATTTTAAGTTTTGTGCCTACTCCGTCAGTTCCCGACACCAAAACGGGATTCTTATATTTTTCCGTGTCAACGGCGAAAAGTCCGCCAAATCCCCCCAAATCTCCCAATACTTCCTTGCGGTATGTCGCCTTTACGCTTTCCTTTATCAAATCGACAGACGCGTTCCCCGCGTCGATATCGACTCCCGCATCCTTATACGTTAGAGCGTCGCTCATGGCTTTTTCCTTTCTTCAAACACATACTTTCCTGCGCCCTTGTCGTCCTCATGGCTAACGGGATAGGCGCTGTTAAAGCAGGCGTAACACATGGTTTCCGGGTCGACTGCGGACAAACTCGCTTGCAATCCCTCAATGGACAAGAAATATAGAGCGTCCGCATTTATGTATTCGCGAATTTCGTCAACCGTTTTGGTGGATGCGATAAGCTCTTTTCTGATAGACGTGTCTATACCGTAAAAGCAGGGATACCCGATAGGCGGCGAACTTATGCAGACCTTCACTTCTCTGGCTCCCGCATTTTTCAGCATATTGACGATTTTTCCGCTGGTCGTACCCCTTACTATTGAATCGTCCACTAAAATTATACTCTTGCCCTCAATCACGGAACGCACGGGATTTAATTTTAATTTGACCTGTTTATCTCGACTTTTCTGCGTCGGTTGGATAAACGTCCGCCCGATATAGCGATTCTTAACAAGCCCTTCTCTATACGGAATACCCGAAGCGTGGGCAAAACCCGACGCCGCCGTATTCCCCGAATCCGGTACGGAAATCACAATATCCCCGGTGAACCCGCTTTCCTTCGCCAATATCTCGCCCATCCTAAACCTTGCGGCGTGTACGCTCTGACCGTCTATAACGGAATCTGTACGGGCAAAATAAATGTGTTCGAAGATGCAAGACGCTTTTTTCTCCTCCGTGGCGAACGGATAAGAGGTAATTCCCCTATCGTCGATAACCACCAGTTCCCCCGGCAAAACGTCCCGCACAAATTTTGCCCCTACAACGTCAAGCCCGCAGGTCTCAGAGGACGCCACGAAACTACCGCCGTCGGTCTTTCCTATGACAAGTGGACGGAACCCATGAGGATCCCTTGCCGCCATAAGTTTTTCTTCCGTCATTATCGTAAGGCAGTACGCGCCCTTCACTTGGTTCAAACTCTCGATAATGCGTTCTTCTATAGTTTCTTTCCTAGACCTTGCGATTAAATTTACTATAACCTCCGAATCAATGGAAGTTTGAAAGATGGTGCCGGTGTGTTCCAAATTTTTTCTTATTTCCATGGCGTTAGTCAAATTGCCGTTATGGGCAAGGGCAATCTTTCCGCCTGCGTAATTTACCATAAGGGGTTGGGTATTCGCCAAAAGGCTCGAACCCGTAGTAGAATAACGCACATGACCTATGGCGATTTTCTGTCCGTCCATATGTGGGATTTGATGACGAAATACTTCGTTTACAAGCCCCATACCTCTCGTAACGTCCATCCATGCGCCGTCTGTCACGGCTATGCCCGCGCTTTCCTGTCCGCGATGTTGCAAGGCGTAGAGTCCCAAATACGCCATTTCCGTTACGTTCTCGGAATTCGAATACACCCCGTAAACCCCGCAGGCTTCTTTCCACTTCTCATCCATTTATACACCTATATTTCTTTCTCACAACTGCGCCTTAACGCGCTCTGATTTTTTCGCCACGTCGGCTTTCATCTTTTCTCGGTATTCCGTGAGTTTTTTCCTTATATTTTCATCTTTCACCGCAAATATTTCGGCGGCAAAAATCGCCGCATTCTTAGCGCCGTTTACCGCCATTGTAGCGACGGGAATTCCCGAAGGCATCTGCACCGTTGAGAGCAAAGCGTCCATCCCGTTCATGGGCGTGGCGTTTATGGGAACGCCTATAACGGGCGCCACTGTAAAACTTGCCACGACTCCCGCCAGATGCGCCGCAGCCCCCGCCGCCACGATAAACGCGTCTATGCCTTCCTTTTGGGCGTTTAACACATATTCCCTTACCTTATCCGGCGTCCTATGCGCCGAAGCCACTATCACGTCCAGTTCAATACCGAAATCCTTCAAAAGCTCCGTAGCAGGCTTCAATATCGGAAAATCCGAATCGCTCCCCATTATAACGGCTACCTTCATAGTCTTCCCCTCCTCATTTCTGTTCTAAAAAATTCTTACTTTCTTTCTCTTTTTCTTTTTTGTAAAAAAGAAAAAGAGAAAGAAAGTAACAAAGAAAGAGAAAAAGAAAAAACTTTAACAAACTCAATTTATTACACTTGTATTAAGCGTTGCTATTATGTTTTTCATACGAGATAGTGTAATGGAAACACTATGATTTATATTTATTCTATAAAAAAATTTTTTTCCCTTTTTATAATTTCCATAAAAACAAATTTAACACTAACCAACAAACTTTAATAAACCCTGCCCACTCTTATACCCGAGCCTAATTTTTTTATTTTTTTCATAAAAAAGCGGCACATTTTGAGTGCGCTCTTTTTGTTACTATTCACGGGTAGTACAAAAGGAAAAAACGGTGCTCTTCATGGTCGACCCCTCTGCCCTTCGGGCACCTCCCCTTTCAGGGGAGGCTCTCTGATTTTTCATTTTGTGGATATATAATAGAAAAGTCACCTTCACGTTGCCTCCCCCTGAAAGGGGAGGGGGACCGCGAAGCGGTGGAGAGGTCCTCTGTGAACGGCACTAATTCGCCTTTCGCATCACCGTGTTGTACTAACCGTGAATAGTAACCTCTTGTTGATTTGTATCCTGTTTTATTGAAGATTTATCCTTGCCAATTCCCGCTGTTTGTGGTATAGTCAGACTAACATCAGTTGACTTGGAGTCGTTTCGGACGTTTGGTTCGGGGCTTGTGACATCGAACATCCTTGTCAACTTTTTATATGCCGTTTTTATCTCGGCTTTATTTTTTCCCCGTTCAATAAGCAATACATACTGCTTGCCGTCGCAATAATCGAGTACGACAAGCATCTTTTTGTTGCCCTGTTTGTCTGACTCTCCTAATGTTGCGCTTTCAAAATCATTTACAGCATCATAAATATTGGCAAAATCTTTAGGCGTAAGACTTTTTTGACCTCGCTTTTCTTCATGCTCAGAATGGTGTTTTTTTATGTGTCGAACGTTATCAGATGTAATATAAACCTCGTCGATATCGTGACCGAAAAATTCTTTAGCTTTATCTCTTAACTTATTTGAAGGTTTAAAAGATACTCTGCGATGTGAAAATTTCCCTTCCCACACTTCTTCTGCCAAGTCCACCAAAGATTTTTTCACGGTTTTCACATCCTCAAGCATCCTCAATATTGATTTACACCCTACTATTCGACGTTTCAGTTGAGTTTTCCTTCCTCGCCTTTATCGGCGACTTTTTGTTTGTTAAAATGCCTTTTTATAATTTCCATAAAAACAAAAAATGCTGTGAAAAACCGAAATCGGTTTTTCACAGCTTTTTTTACTCGAATTTATCAACTTTTAAAGTATATCCCATAATTTCGCCCACATCTGAAATTGTGCCGGACGCGCTTACGGTCTGACCTTTTTTTATATTCATAATAAAATCTTCTTGAGCCTTATCTTTTTTGTTTATAGTGCAATGAACCCCCACGATGGAATATTTATCGCCGTGCAAAACAATATAATTGCCTTCCGAATCCATCACTTCCACAGTACCCGTAACCTTTAAATCTTTGCCCTTATATTTTTTTGACGCCGCCATCGCATTACCTTCAAGCTCTTGCATAAGTTCGGACACGCTAACAGCTTGATATTGTTTTGGCTTTTGCTCCTGTTTTTGCTCTTGTTTTACTTGAGTTTTGGACGATGTGCTTGTGCCGCTCTTATCGTTGTTCCCAAACAACGCGCCCAAAACGCCCAAAAGCACGAATATTCCTACAACAACCAAGCAACCCATTTTTAGTTTTCCCATTGTTCTTCCCCCTAAGTATAAATTATTGACAAGACGATTATAAAACTATAGCGTTATAAAGTCAAGTTATAATATAGCTTTAGTTTATACATTTTCGGTAAATTCTTTTGTATTATGGATGAAAGGAAAAGGAGAATTTGCCGATATGAACGATAAAGAACTAAACGCCGCTATCGGAAAGCGTATACGGAATTTACGGGAAAAGCAAAAGAAAACCCGCGAACAGGTTGCGGAGCAAGCTAATATTTCCTCTCAATTTTTATTTGAAATTGAAACCGGTAAAAAAGGTATGACGGCGCGCACTGTAATAAATTTAGCAAAAACTCTTTCGGTTTCAACTGATTTTTTGCTTCTCGGAACATCGTCCGCATCATCAACGCTGTTAGAGGGACTTCCCAAAACTTACCAACAGTTAGCCGATGATTTTTTAAACGTGTTCGCTAAAGGCGCCGCAAGTATAGTTTATGAAAGCAAAATAAAATAGAATATCAGTAACGTACATAAAAAAGCGAAAAAAAAAGAAATCCTCATTTCACAATCACATTGAGGATTTCTTTTTTTACTTTGGGTGTAAATTATATGATTTTCAAACATTATACAACGTCACGCTGTTTAAAAAACAACAGTATAAAGGTAAAGACTCCTTTTCCAAAATCCTTTGAAATATAGCCTTTTTTGCCTTTTAAATTTTATCCGTATAACGCTTTTACATTTTTTGTTAAATTACGAATAGAAAAGACATTTATTTTGTAATCATTGACATAAGGGTCAAGCTCAGGTAAGATATTTTTTAGACACTCTTTTTATGTACGAACTCCAGTCCAATGACGTTCGTAATCGGAATGCAAAACCATCGTTATTGCCGGGTATAGCGGAAATTTATCTTTTAAAAAGGGGAGATTACCATGACGGAAGAACAGAAAAGGTATAAACTTATTGGAATTGACGGCAAAGAATATTTATCATCTGAAAAAGGTACTCTTGGTGGCTATCATAGAGGAAGTCAAAAAATATACGGTAGACTTGACTGTAAAAATGCGCTTCGTCATATTGCCGATGGACATTATGTAAAATGGCGTGTCTTTTTCAAGGACGAGGCTACAGCTATTGCCGCAGGATATCGTCCATGTGGAAAATGTATGCCTGAACATTACAAACTATATAAAGATGGGAAAATTATTCCCGGTGACATTGAAGCAACCAAAAGCAATGTTGATTTTCTTTAATAGTGGTGATAATTTGTGAAAATCGCAACATGGAATATAGAAAGACTTAAGCGCAAATCTTCGAGTGATGAAATTTTAAATGCTATTGAAAAGATAAATGCGGATATTCTAGTTTTGACTGAAAGCGATAAGCGGTTACGGCCGATATATAAATATGAATTTCACACTCCAATGTTGTCGGAAGCTCCTTCGGATTATCATTTGCCTGGCAGGTATAAAGATTATCGTGCATCTGATTTTTACGCTGTTTCGGAAAATCGAGTCTCAATTTACACAAACTATCCTTGCGTTAATCGACACCAAACTTACGATAAATATACTGCGCTGTGTGTAGAACTGGAAACGCCTTACGGCAACTTGCTAGTTTATGGTACAATTATGGGGATTTTGGGAAATCGAGACGATTCGTTTCTAAAGGAAGTTGTCCACCAAACTGAAGATTTTGCTAGTTTATCAGAATTAGGAAACCTTTGTATTTGCGGAGATTTTAATTGTTCCTTTGCCGATAATTATTATTCTAACGAAACCGGAAGAGAAGCAATAAGGGATTCGTTTAGAAAAAACAATATTTTTCTTTTAACAAAAGACAAAACCGAATGTGTAGACCATATAGCGATTTCTAGAGAATTTTCGCTAAATTACCCTTCAAAAATTAAAGAATGGAATTTTAATAAAACATTATCCGATCATAGAGGAATAATGGTTGATGTCTGTGATGGCATTAAAAAGGATATGTTGTATGTCTGCAAGCTTCCATTTGCATCATCAAATGAATTTTCGGGATTTGCAATTGGTCTTCAAATATGGAATCCAAGAAATGACTGCTTCGGTGACGGAATGGAAGAAATCGGTTGGCACGATACTGTTCATCCTCACTCAATGGTAGGAAGAATATCTCTTGAAAAAGATGGTGCTATTACTTTTGTTCGCGATAATGGTGATAAAATTTTCTTTAAACCATGTACTCTTGCCGACTATAGAAAAGAATATTACAAACTTGCTATCGAAGGACGAGAAATTGCTGATAGTTGCAAAACCGACAGAGAGTTATGGAATTATTACAAAGAGCATTTTACTTAACCACTAAAAAATGAAATTGTCAAAAGCTGCCCTTTCGAATGGCTATTACGATTTCATCTGCGGTTTTTAAAAGTTCTTCGGGTTCGGGGTTGCCGCCCATCGAGCTTACGAAAGCCGATGCGGTAACTTTGACGCAAGCCGTTTTGAGCAGCCCTGCGCCTCTTCTTTGCATCTTATGCCGTTGCGCTCATTTCTAAACATTCTTTTGCCAATTGCGCCATTAAACAACGTTCGTCATAAATATGTTTATCAAACTCCACAAGAGTTACAAAACATTTTTTATATTCATGGGTATCAATATTATCTATATGACTGGCTATGGGATAATCATTTTCATTAGCATCAGAAAGCCAACTGCCAATAGCGTCTTGCGTCATCCACATCGCATGTTCTAACGCGTCTCCTTCGGTAATACATCCGGGCAAATCCGGCACTACTACAGTGTAACCGCCTTCTTCTGCCGTTTCAAATATAGCCGGATAATAATGTTTCATAAAAACATCCTCACAAAGAAAAAATGCTTCACTTCATCAAACTCTCAACCTCATCTAGAATAATCTTTGCCAACTCGCTTTTTTCCATGATAGGCGCGTCTATAACCCGTCCATCCCTAAACATCAATTTTGCAATGTTGGTGTCGGTTCCAAATCCTGCGCCTTCGCTTTTTACGTTGTTGGCGACTATAAAATCAAGATTTTTTTCGACCAGTTTCTTATTTGCGTATTCCGTAAGTTTCTCCGTTTCGGCGGCAAATCCCACAAGTATTTGATTTTTTTTCTTTTCGCCAAGTTCCTTTAATATATCCGGATTTCTCACAAGTTTTAAGACAAATTCCCCGTCTTTTTTCTTGATTTTTTCCGTTGCGACTTCTTCAAGCCTATAATCGGCAACAGCCGCAGATTTTATCACCGCATCCGCATCGTTGTATTCGGCAAGTACAGCGGTACGCATTTCTTCCGTGGTTTCGACGCGAACCGTTTTCGCCCCCTGAACGTCTTTTAAATGCGATATTCCAGTGACTAACACCACATTTGCGCCTCTCGACACAGCTTCTTTGGCTATGGCAAAACCCATCTTTCCCGTGGAGCGGTTGCCTATAAACCTTACCGGGTCGATAGGGGCGATAGTTCCTCCGGCAGTTACGACTATTTTTTTTCCAGACAAGGTTCTTTTAGTATTTGATAAAACACTTCTTGCAAATTCGACAATCTCCGTGGGTTCGGGAAGCCTGCCCGCTCCTTTTGCGCCGCAAGCTAAAATTCCTTCTGCGGGCGGAATTATCCTCATGCCTAAACTTTTAAGTTTAGCGATATTTTCACTTGTTACAGGATTATTTAGCATATTGGTATTCATGGCGGGCGCAACAATTATCGGCGATTTAACCGCAAGCATTGTCGTCGAAAGTAAATCATCCGCCATACCGTTTGCCGTTTTGGCAATAAAATTTGCGGTTGCAGGCGCAATCAAAACCAAATCCGCATTTTCGGCAAGTCTTATATGAATGGGTTCCGCTTGATTTTCCCATAAATCGGCATAAACTTTTCGACCCAACACTTCGCCGAACGAAAGCGGCGTTACGAAATTCGTTGCGCCCTTTGTCAAAATCACATCAACTAGACCGCCTTCTTTTTTTATGCGGCTTGCGATTTCAATCGCCTTATATGCGGCGATACCCCCTGTAACTCCCAGCAGAACGTGTTTCCCTTCAAATTCGCTCATTCGTCCGTCTCGTCTTTCTCTTCGTCTTCTTCGGATTCTTCCGCAAATTCTTCCTCTTTTATCTCGTTATCGTCCTTAATGGCGTAGGTTATTTTACCCTCCAAAATCTCCTCCAAAGCGTTGGTAACGTCCTTGGTGGAGGCGCTTTTTACCTTTGGCTGTTCCCCCGCCAAAAGCTCCCTTGCCCGTCTTGCCGCGAGCACAACAAGCCCGTAACGTGTGTGCATCTTTTCCATAAGCGCATCCGTTGAAGGATTAACCATACTTGTTTCTATTACGTTACTTTTCATCTTTATAAACCGCCTTTCTTCCGATATAGACCCACGCCTTACGGCACGGGACATCTAGTCTTGTTATATATCAGCTAAATTTTTCTACAAACTGCTCCGGTGACAATACTGGAATATCACTGAGAGCGTAATCCTTTTCATTGCGGGTAATGATGTAATCGACCTGCGCCGATTTTGCGCACTCTACTTGCAAGCAATCCTCAAAATCTGTAAACGGTTCATTTCTCAATGCTAAACGGAGTTTTTCTTCATCAATAGACTCTACCTTTAAAATTTCCAAAAATGCCAGTAACATTTGGCGGCGTTCCGCATTAGTAAAATGTTTCCGCAGAATGAAAAACATATCAACGATAGAATGTGCAGCCACCACACCGTCATATTGTTTATTTTTACACCACAAAACGATTTTGTGCGCCACGTGAAAGAATGGTTCTCTTTCCGTCAAGTAATCCATCAAAATATTGGTGTCCAACAAAACTTGCATTAGTGATACTTTTCCTCCCTATACTCTGCCAACTCCTTCTCATAATCTAAATCAGGAACTTTGCGGCGTAGGCTTTCCAAAACTGCAAATGCCTGTTCTCTGGCATTATGATGTTCAAGTTCTTCCTTTTGCCCATACGGTATGAGATGCGACAACTCTTTCATGATATTTACAATGAAAAGGAGTTGATTTTCCGGCAGCGCTTGCACCATCGAAATCGCATTTTGTCGTAATGCTGACATGACCAATCCTTCTCCCATCGGTATGATAAATGATAAATGATACTTTACCTTCCACTGCATCTGCTATAAGAATGACATCAGTAGTTACTGCCGGGTTTCGCAAGCGACGAATCCATTATTTCGTTTATAATCGGCGATTGATTCAATGCATCCGGCTTGCTCATCTTCCCAACTCCTCAAAACATTCTGCATTTCGTGTCGTCTTTAACCGCTCCGCCGCTAAAATCGCCCTAATATCCAAAACAGCTTTGTCAACGGTGTCGTTTACCACTATGTAAGTATACTTTTCCCCCAAGGCAATTTCCGCTTTAGCCGCTCCAAGCCGCTTTTTTAAGCTTTCCTCCGTCTCCGTACCTCTGCCCTTTATTCGACGCTCCAATTCCTCTATGCTTGGCGGCAGAAGGAATATAAACACTCCTTCCGGCATGAGTTTCATTACGTTTAAAGCACCTTGAACGTCTATTTCAAGCAACACGTCTTCTCCGTTTTTGAGCCGCTCTTTCACTTTTTTTAAGGGCGTTCCGTAGTAATTGTCGTATACCTTCGCCCACTCCAAAAATTCTCCCGCTGCTATCATCTCTTCAAATTTTTCTTTTGAGAGAAAATAATAATTAACCCCGTCAACCTCGCCTTCTCTGGGCAAACGCGTCGTAGCGGAAACGGAAAAAGCAAGTTTCGATTCCTCTTTAAAGAGAGAAGCGCAGACCGTCCCCTTGCCCGTGCCGGATGCGCCGGATATTACAACCAAAAGACCCTCTTTCACTCCGCCTTCTCCTTTCGCCCCTCTATTCTCGCTACCAATGTTTCAGGCTGTACCGTTGAAAGCACCACATGATCGCTGTCCATGATTAAAACGGAACGGGTGCGCCTGCCAAGACTTGCGTCTATCAAATTCCCTTCCTTCTTGGCTTCGGCAATAATGCGTTTAACCGGCGCGGAATCGGGACTTACAATAGCGATAACCCTAGAGAGCGCCACCATGTTTTGAAATCCTATGTTTAAAAATTTGCTCTCGACCTTATTTTCCATACAATACCTCTATTTCGAATAATAAACGTATCTTCTTCTTTCTTTTCTTTCTCTCTCTTTTTTATAAAAAAGAGAGAGTAAGAAAAGAAAGAATCAAAGAAAAGAAAGAGAGAGAAAAAATTTTAATAAACTTTGTTGATTAGTTTTGCGGTTATCCTTTTATGTTCCTTACTTTTCTAAAATCTGTGTTTATTCGATGTTTTGGGTCTGTTCTCGGAGCTTTTCAATTTCGGCTTTCATATCCACGACCAGTCTTGCCGCCTCTTTATTGTTGCATTTTGAGCCTATGGTATTGGCTTCTCTGTTCATTTCCTGAATCAAAAAGTCCAACTTCCTGCCCACGGGATTTTCTTCTTTCAACATATTTTTAAATTCCGTGAAATGGCTTTTAAGTCGCACGACTTCTTCGGTATAATTAACCCTGTCCGCAAAGATAGCGGCTTCCTGCAACAATCTGTTTTCATCAGCTTCTGCGTCCTTTAAAATTTCCGCCATCAGCGCTCTCATTCGCTCCCTATGGTTTGCGACGATTTCCTCTCCCAAAGATTCCGCCGCCGTAACCATGGATTCAAGTTCGTTTACTCGAAAGAGAAAATCTTCTTCAATCCTTGCGCCTTCTCGCAAACGCATCGAATCCAATCCTTCAAGAGATGTGTTCAACGTTTTTATAAGCAACGGCTCTAATTCCTCTAAATCGGATTCTTCAGGGTTCAGTACCCCGGGATAAGCCGCAATCTGCACTGCGCTTTCGTTTTTAGGCAAACCCAATTCGTTCGCTATTTTATTTAGCGCCGATTGATAAGCCTTCGCTAACGCCATATCCACCCGAAGGTTTGCCATATTTTCCCGTAAATCTTGCAAGCTTATGAAAACTTCGACTTTCCCCCTTGAAACAACCTCTTTTATGCGACTTGTTATTTTTTCCTCATAAACATACATTCCTCGGGGAATGCGAAAAGACAAATCCAAAAATCTCGAATTTACGGCGCGAATTTCTATATGCAGGTTAAACTTTTCGTCCGCCCCGTCGGCGACTCCAAACCCCGTCATACTCTTTAACATTAAATCTCTCCCTCAAATACAAGTTCCGCAGGCCCCGTCATATAAATGCGGTCGTCATTTGCCCACTCTATATCAAGCGTACCGCCGTCCAATATAACCTTCGCCCGCCGCTCAGTTTTGCCGTTTAACACGGAAGCAACCAAAGAAGCGCAGGCACCGGTACCGCAAGCCAACGTTATCGCCGCGCCTCTCTCCCAAACCCTCATGCGAATGTGTTCCCTATCCAACACCTGCACAAATTCCGTATTGGTTTTGTTAGGGAAAACCGAATGGGACTCAAAGAGTTTCCCTAATTTTTCGATCCCGCAATTTTCCGCATCCTCCACAAAAACAACGGCGTGGGGATTTCCCATAGAAACGCAGGTTATATTATAATCCTTCCCCGCAACTTCAATAGGCTTGCTTATAACTCTGCCATCGCCAAAACCTTTAACCGGAATTTCCTCCGCATTTAGTCTAGGTTTGCCCATATCAACGGTAACGCCGTCCACTTTACCGTCCTTCATCACAATCTTTGGCACCAGCACCCCTGCGCCTGTTTCCACGGTAAACTCTTTCTTATTTACTATCCCGTTATCGTAAAGCGCCCTTGCAAAGCAACGAATACCGTTGCCGCACATCTCAGGCTCTGACCCGTCGGGGTTTATTATCCGCATACGAACATCAGCTTTATCGCTGTCTTCAAGCGCCAAAATTCCGTCCGCCCCTATACCGAAATGCCTGTCGCAATATTTTTTGGCAAACTCCCCATAATCAACCTTAGCATTTCTTCCGTCTATATAAACAAAATCGTTTCCGCATCCTTGCCATTTCGAAAACTTCATAATATCACCTTTAATGCAAAATGTTGTAATATATTTTTATTCTATAAAAAAAATTTTTTCCCTTTTTTTTTATAATTAGCGAAAAAAATCTGGGTCACACACGCTGGATAACTTAATTGACAGTCTTTTAAAAGTTTACTATAATAAAAAATAATTTTTATGGATTCTTGAGTTCATGCTAAAAAGCCCGGTTCACATCTTAAAATGCCCTAATTATAATTTCGAAAATTTCATAAAATTATGGAGGTAATACGGTGAACATTCATAATGATTTAAAATTTTTCACTAATGAACCTGATCGTGATTTATATAGTCGTTTCTGTAATATTTTAAAGGGACATACAAAATATTTTGATATTTTGGTTGGTTATTTTCGTACGAGTGGATTTTTTAAACTTTATCCCGCGATGCAGGAGGTAGAAAAAATTCGTATATTAGTTGGATTAAATGTAGATAAAAGAACAATAGAAATTATTGACAAATCCAAGCAAGATACTTTATTTAACGAGATTACCATAAAAGGGGCAAGAGAAAGTTTTGAAAATAATATTGCCTCAGAATTTGTGGATACAGATCCGACATTAGAAATAGAAAAAGGAGTTAATATATTTATAGAATGGTTAAAATCGAAAAAAATTGAAATGCGTATGTATCCCAATGCGCCTATTCATGCTAAAGTTTATATAATGCGTAAAAATCAAGAGATTGTGCCGGATCAATTCGGAAGTGTTATTACCGGGTCGAGTAATTTTTCTATGGCGGGTTTGCAAAATAATTTAGAATTTAACGTTGAATTAAAGGATAATTATGATGTTAATTTTGCTTTGGAAAAATTTGAAGAATTATGGGAGCAAGGCATAGATATTACTGAAACTTATGTTGAGGCTGTAAATAATAAAACTTGGATGCGTAGTGATATAACGCCGTATGAAATTTATTTAAAAACTATTTATGAATTTTTTAAAGAGGAAATTAATGCAGATAAAGAAAAACTTGCCGAAACTATGTTGCCGGACGGTTATATGCGTTTACAATATCAAATTGACGCAGTATTGCAGGCTAAAAAAACATTAGAGGCTTATAATGGTGTTTTTATATCAGATGTTGTCGGTCTTGGGAAAACTTATATTTGCGCAATGTTGGCGAAAATTTTAAAAAAAGGGAAAAAACTTATTGTCTGTCCGCCGGTTTTGATAGATTATTGGCGGGAGGTTTTATTAGAATTTGATGTTGCTGCCGATGTCGTATCGCTTGGTAAATTAGATAGTGTTTTGGAAACTGCCGATAAATATAAATATGTATTTGTAGATGAAGCTCATAGATTTCGTAATGCGAATACGGAAGGATTTTCAAAACTTCACGCTATTTGTTATGGTAAAAAGGTCGTACTTATTTCAGCGACTCCTATCAACAATTATACCAGTGATATTGAAAATCAAATTTACCTTTTTCAGCCGAAACATAATTCAAATATAGTTGGCGTAAAAAATCTTGAAAATTTCTTTAGAAGACTCAATAAAAATAAGAATGACGCTAAAAAGCGTGGTAAAGTCGAATATATGGCGCAGATTAGTAAAAATTCCGAGATTATAAGGGATAAACTGTTAAGTCATATTATGATTCGTCGTACAAGAAGTGAAATTCAAAAATATTATGCCAAAGATATGGAAATACAGGGATTAACTTTTCCTAAACTAGACGCGCCGAAAAAAATAATTTACGAATTTGATAATTTTACTGATAAAATTTTTAACAAAACAATAAATGTAATAAAAAATTTTTCTTATGCGCGCTATAAACCTTTATTATATTTAAATGATATTATGTCAAATCGTTATACCAAAATGATGACTGCTCAACAAAATATGAGCGGTTTTATGAAGGGGATTCTTATTAAACGCTTAGAGAGTAGTTTTTTTGCATTTCGCAATACTCTTGCTAGGTTTGTAATGTCTTATGAAAAATTTATTAATATGTACCAAGAGGGCGAAGTATATATTAGTAAAAAAGTTAATGTATACGATTTGATTGAAAATGATGATGAAAAATTATTACAGTATATAGAAAGCGAAGATGTGATGTATTTTTCATCTGAAGATTTTAGAGACGAATTTATTATAGACTTAGAGAGCGATTTGGAACAATTAAGAACTCTTGTTAATTTGTGGAATCGTGTAACCACCGATCCTAAACTTGAAAAATTTGCAATTCAATTAAAAAATGACAAAATATTGGCAAGAGCGAAAAAAATTGTTTTTACAGAATCTAAAGAAACTGCCGCATATTTAGAAGAAAAATTGTCTGATATTTATGGGCAGCGTATAATATCTTATTCCGGCGATAGTAGTTTGATTTTAAAAAAAGAAATTGAATATAGTTTTAATCCTAAATATAAGGATAAGCAGGACGATAAATATGATATTTTAATAACTACCGATGTATTGGCGGAAGGGATTAATTTACATCGCGCAAATGTTATTATAAATTATGATTTGCCGTGGAATCCTACTCGTATTATGCAGCGTGTGGGGCGTATTAACCGTGTAGGTACGGAATTTGACGAGATTTATGTTTTTAATTTTTTCCCGACAGCCCAAGGAAATGCTCAGTTGCCTCTTACGGATCGAATACTTGAGAAATTACAGGCTTTTCATGATACACTTGGAGAAGATTATAAATTTTTATCAGATGAGGAAGAACCAAGTCCGCAAAAATTATTTAACGATTTATCTAGAGATTTGGATATGGAAGAAGCAGGTAATCCCGAACTTCAATATTTAGCTAAAATTCGTGAAATAAGAGATAATGACGCTAAATTATTTGAAAAAATTAAACGTTTGCCGAAAAAATCTAAGACCGGACGCAATAGTTTATTGGTGAAGACAAATTCAACACTTACATTTATTCGTAAGGGCTCTCTTAAAAGTTTTTTCCTTGCCAATGATGAAGAAACTCAAAATATTTCTTTTATGGACGCCATAAAATATTTGGAATGTAATCCGAATGAAAAAAAGATTTCTGTCGGCGCTTCGTATTATGATCATTACAAATCAAATAATTTGGCCTTCGACGAATCTTTAAACGCTGAAGAAGTTGTAAGCAAAAAGAATACGATACTTCGTGGCAATGATTCTTTGGTATATAAAATATTAAAAGCATCTCTAAGTTCCGGGCAATTAACGGACGATCAGGAGAAAATTGCAGAGCGTATTATGCAAGCATTGGAAAATGGCGATATTCCCAAAAATACCATTAAAGAAATTGCTAAAAATTTAAAATCAATTTCCGATGTCGTAACTGCGTTTTCGTTTATTTGCGATTGTATTGACGATATTTACTTATACGAAAGAAAAGATGCTATTCTTCCCAACGAGGGACAAAAGGAAGTCATATTATCCTGTTATTTGAAGAAATAAGGAGATAAACAATGCCGGACACTATGAAAGAAATTTTATTTAAAAATACTTTGCAAAACTCTTACAATCAAAAAAATTATGTTAGATTTTTGCAGGAATTACTCAATAATGTATCGTTAGTAAATCCTAATAAATTCTATAAAGAATATGGAAGTTTGTCATACATTATTGACGGTTACTATCATATTGGCAATTATAAAGATTCGGAAGGCAAAAGAATCGTGTTGTTGTCGGTTCAGTTGAAAAAGAACAGCAGCGTGGAAAATGCCCGCAGCGCGCAGAGAGCTTTTATAAAAAAATTGCTTGACGCGTCTAATTCTGATGGAGCGATTGCGGCTTTTTATACTATGGAAAAAGATAAAGAAAAAAATGAAATTCCAAGCGATAAATGGCGGCTTTCTTTTATTCGTATGGAGTATGATTTTGTAGACGGAAAACTTAGTCAAAAACTTACTCCCGCTAAACGCTATTCGTATCTTGTCGGAAAGGACGAACCTTGTCATACTGCTTTAGAACGTCTTTATCCGTTGTTTTCAAACGATGATGTTTCCTTAAATTTCGCCGAGCTAGAAGAAGCTTTTAGCGTTGAAGTCGTTACAAAACAATTTTACAATGCTTATCGCGATAAATATTTGGAACTCAAAGAATTTTTAGAGGATAACGACGAATTTATGGCGGAAGCTCACGAGCGAAATTTTACAAGCGAACAATTTACAAAAAAACTTATGGGACAAATTGTCTTTTTGTATTTTATACAGAAAAAAGGCTGGCTTGGAGTGCAAGCATTTCCTACACATTTAACTGAAAAAGAATACAAAAACGCATTATTTCGTAACGCCAAATCTCGCAACATTATTCCGCAAGTTTATAAATTAAATAGTGAAAACATCGCAACAATAAATACCGACGCTTTATTTTCACTTTCCGACGACGATGCCAAATTTGTTTCTACTCTTGTAAAAGGAAAAGCCTGGGGCGAGGGTCCGAAAAATTTTATGCGCGCTTTGTTCACTTCTTGCGTAAAACAGGGAAGAAATTATTTCGACGATTATTTAGAACCTCTTTTTTATGAAGCGTTAAATATAAATCGCGGCGATAGCGGATTTTACGCAAGATTTCATTGTCGTATCCCGTTTTTAAACGGCGGTCTCTTTGAACAAATGGACAATTACGACTGGCAAAACACGAGTTTTCATATTCCGAATGAAATGTTCTCAAATGTAGAAGAAAAGGGCGACGACGCAGACGGTATTTTAGATATTTTTGACCGTTATAATTTTACAATGGCGGAAGACGAACCTATGGAAAAAGAAGTTGCCATTGACCCTGAAATGCTGGGGAAAGTTTTTGAAAATCTTTTGGATATTAAAGACCGAAAATCTAAAGGAGCGTTCTACACACCGCGCGAAATTGTGCATTATATGTGTCAAGAAAGTTTAATCAATTATCTTGTAAGCAATACTAAAATTGATGAAAACGATATTCGTAAATTTATTCTTTACGGCGAATATTTCCGCGATAATGACACAAGGAAAACTAAAAAAGTTGTTAAAGACGGTAAAACCGAATACGAGTTGGATAAAACTCGTGATTTAGAAATTCCCAAAACTATTTTTAGTTTCAAGGATAATGTAAATCGTGTAAAAGAAATTGACGATTTATTGGCGAATGTAAAAATAGCCGATCCCGCTGTGGGTTCCGGCGCGTTTTTGCTTGGGCTTTTGAATGAAATTGTAAAGATAAGGCAAACCTTAACTTCATATATGGCTATAGAAATGAATTCCTATGAGAAACTTAATTTTTACGCTTATGGACGAAAAACTTACGATCTAAAAGTTGCTACCATAAAAAATTGTTTATTTGCCTGCGACATCGAGCCGAGCGCAACGGATATTACAAAACTTCGTTTATGGCTTTCTATTGTTATTGACGACGAAACGGCAAAAGAAGCTACGTCTAACGGACTGTTTGACGAGCATACAGATCCTAAACCACTTCCCAATTTAGATTGCAATATAATTTCCGGCAACAGTCTTATGGACGAATTTGAAGGCATAAAGCTAATCACCGCAAGCAGTCAATTAAATAACGAATCCGAGATAGAAAATATCACTTTTTATCAAGCTGGATTTGAAAGTATGTTGCAAGAACTTATTAAATTGCAAGACGAATTGTATTTTACAAAAGACCACAACACAAAGGAAGAAATAAAAACCAAGATAAGAAAAATCTACGATCGAATCATTCTGCATCAGTTGCAGGGAAATAACGAAGCAATAGAGCATTATAAAGAATTGAAGAACAAAGCAAGCAAACCTTTTGTTTTGTGGCAGTTGTATTTTCCTAAAGTTTTTATGGAAAAACGCGGTTTTGATATTGTAATTGGAAATCCGCCGTATGGCGCAAAAATATCGGCTATAGATAAGAAAGCGTATCAAAACAGTTATAATTGTACCAAAACTATAAGAGGTAAACAAAAGGGGTCTAACGATACTTTTGCCTTATTTATAGAAAAAGGACTGAAACTTTTGCCAAATAGGGGCGTTTTAACGTATATAGTGCCTATGAGTATTACCTCAAGCGATTCAATGACAGCTTTACATAACATTATTGAAAAAGATTGTTCAACAATAAAAATTGCTTCTTTTTCAAACAGACCCAAACAAGTTTTTGATTCTGCGTGTATTCGCACTTCAATTATTGAGTTGTCAAAAAGAAATAGACCGTTAAAAAGTTTAGAAATGACAAAACTCATAAGAAGGAAAAGCGAAGATACTATTGCAGATATAATAAAAAATATGTCCTTTGTTGATACTGTTGAATATAAAATTCCCGGCAGGTATCCTAAAATCGGAAGCGATATGGAACTTAATATTTTAAGAAAAATGTTTAAACCTAATAAAAAGCTATACGAATACGAAGATAAAGAAAGTAAAACGGGATTTTATTATAGGACTTCTGGAGGACGATATTTTAACGTTGTTACCAATTACGCCACTGGATCATCTAAAGAAGTTTTATATCCAATAAAGACAATATACTCTGATGTGATAGGAGCTATTCTAAGTACAAGCTTATTTTGGTTTTATCAACAAGCATATACCGATGGCTTAGATATCAAACAAACAGATTTAAAACCAGTACCAATGCCGGATTTAGAAAATGCTGATTCTCAAATTTTATCCGAAATTAAATCCGTTTATAATGAGTATTTGGAAGATATTGAGAAAAACGTCGTTATACATCAAGCCAAAGGTTATAATGTGAGTGCTTTCAAAGAATATAAGTTGGTAAAATCAAAAGATAAAATTGATAAAATCGACGATTTGGTGGGCAAATTGTATGGATTAACCGACGAAGAAATTGAGTTTATAAAAACTTATGAACAAAATGTTAGAATTAACGAATGAAAAATAAATATGAAAGGGTGAAATTAGTGGCAGACGTAAACTTTGAAATCAAACACCACATAGGAGTCCTCTCTGAAAGCTCCAAAGGCTGGCGCAAAGAACTCAATCTTATCTCGTGGAACGGTCGCGAACCCAAATACGACATCCGTGACTGGTCGCCGGAACATGAAAAGATGGGCAAAGGAACAACACTTTCAAACGAAGAAGTTAAAAATTTGTATGCCTTGCTGAAAAAGATGAACAGTTAAAAAATTAGTTACTATTCACAGGTAATACAACATAGTGATGAAAGAGGTGAATTAGTGCCGTTCACAGAGAACCCCTCCACCGCTTCGCGGTCCCCCTCCCCTTTCAGGGGAGGCACTACAGCAAAACAAGAGAGCCTCCCCTGAAAGGGGAGGTGTCGAAGGCGGAGGGGTGGCAACGTTGCCTCGGGAGCGTACTTGTTATGGGAAAGAAAAGTTTACCCGTGAATAGTAACAAGAATTAAAAAATCCGTCCAAATTGGACGGATTTTTTTGGTGAATTATGGATTTTTACTTTAACTTTACAAAGAACCTGCAACCAATCATGGTTGCAGGTTTTTTTACACATTCTCTTCCATCCGCATCAACAAAAAAACATAATCAGAAAGGCGGTTCATGAAAATCCCGTCAATGTCAGGTAACGATTCGACTTCTTTCAAAGTCAAATATTCCCGCTCGGCGCGTCTTAAAATCCCCCTTGCAAGGTCTAATGCTCCGCCGCCCTTGGTGTTACCGGATATGATGAAACATTTTAAAGGCGGAAGTTTACCCTCAATTTCGTCCATTTCCCTTTCAATTTGTTCGATGTGAGCAGACGTTATCATGGGCTCTTGATTTAAACTCGCCAAATCCGCCATTAAAAGGGGCAATAACTTTTGAAGCGCAAAAATCTTTTCCTTTACTTTGGCGTTTTCGGAAAGCGCGCGGGCTAAGGAGAGCGCTCCCGCCGCTTCGTCTACTGCGCCGTATGCGGATACTCGGAGAGAATTTTTCTTGACCCGCTCGCCGGTATATAGTCCCGTTTCGCCCTTATCTCCCGTTTTTGTATATACGCTCATATCTATTCTCCAAAGAATATGTTGATTTCACGCTTGGCATTTTCGGGACTGTCTGAAGCGTGTACCGCATTTCTGCTGCCGTTTTCTGCGTAAAGCTTTCTTATGGTGCCTTCCGCCGCATCTTTGGGATTGGTCTTACCGTTTATCTCCCGCACCCTTTTTATTGCATCCTCACCCTTTAAAATCATGGCGACTATGGGACCGCTCGTCATAAAACCTTCAAGATCGCTGTAATATGGACGATCTAAATGTTCAACGTAATGCTTAGCCGCAAGTTCCTTTGTCATGGTAAGCATCCGCATTGCCATAATTTCCAGGTCGTTCGCTTCGTAAATCTTTATGATGTCCCCTATATGCTTTTTCCGTACTGCGTCGGGTTTTATCAGCACCAGCGTTTCTTCAATCATTTACTTTTCCCCCATATTCCTTAGATATTTCATCGCAACTTCGTGATAGTCAATCGCAGACTCTTTCATCGCCTCTATCTCGTCATCACGAAGGGCGCGTATAATCTTTGCGGGATTGCCGTATACGAGACAGTTGTCAGGTATCTTTTTATATTGTGTAAGAAGCGTTCCTGCGCCTATTATGCAGTTTTCGCCTATTTCCGAATACCCAAGCACGATAGAACCCATTCCGATTAAACAATTATTGCCTATATGCCTGCAATGCACAAGCGCATTATGACCTACGGTGACATAGTCGCCGATTTCGGTGGGCGAATCTCCCATGACATGAATAACAGCCCCGTCTTGAATGTTTGTGTATTCGCCGATTTTTATGGGTTGCAAATCGCCTCTGACGGTCGCTCCAAACCAAATGCTTGCGCCTTTTTTTATCTCCGCATCCCCGATAACGGCGGCGTTCGGCGCAATAAACACATCCTCCGCTATTTTTGGCTCCTTGCCGTCATACCCCATAATGATACCCAAAACAATCGCCTCTTTCAATCCTGATAAAGTTTCCCAAGATGAGCAACGGAATTTATCGTTACGACAGTCCATTTGCCCTTCTTATATTTAAGCACATTTATGCATGTGTTCGCCTGCTTGATCTGCTTGCTTGCCTTTATGTCCGCTCCCAAAATCTTGCTTATGAAAACCATATTTCCTTTTGAATGACCACCTACAAAGACGGTTTTCCCGGGATATTTTTTTACGATATCCTCCATCGCCGCAACGTATCTGGATTGAAGTTCCACATAAGTTTCTCCGCCGGGCAAACTGTAGTTCCAGGGTTCTTTGTCATATTTTCGGTAAATCTCAGGTTCCTTCTTTTTCATTTCTTTCTTATATAACCCCGCCCAAGACCCGCAACTTATTTCTTTCAGGCGATCGTCGGTATAATCCACTTTCATACCATGAGCTTTCGCGCATTTTTCAGTCGTAACGAAAGCCCTTTTTAAGGGACTTGCCACAAAAGCGTCTATGTGTATGTTTTTAAGCCCTGCCGCAAGTAAATCCGCTTGATGAAGTCCGTCGGCGTTTAAGGGGACATCCATCTGCCCCTGAAATTTATCTTGAATATTGTAATCGGTTTCGCCGTGACGCGCCAAAATAATAATCGTTGAAGGCTCTTTTGCGGCCTCTGTAGGAAAAGACACAAAAAGACAGGCAAGCAAAATCATAAGAATTTGAAAAGCCTTGCTGGTATTTCTCATAAACAAAACCTCACTTGTCAAAATTTTCTCAATAGTAGAGTTTCTACATAGAAAAATTTTTTCCTTCAACCGATTTTAAAGATAAAATTTATAATCAGAAAAACTGTTACTATTCACGGGTAGTAAAAGAAGAAAAATATTGCTCTTCATGGCCAACCCCTCTGCCCTTCGGGCACCTCCCCTTTCAGGGGAGGCTCTCTGATTTCTCATTTTTTGGATATATAACAAGACTAGATGTCCCGTGCCTCTACGGTGGGGGTCTATATCGGAAGAAAGGCGGGAGTTTAAATCTCCCGCCTCTCGGACGTCTTGCTCTTATGCTGACGTATGTAGTTTTTTCTTCTGGCGAAGAAAAAACTTGAATTAAGGCATTTTAATAGAAAAGTCACCTTCACGTTGCCTCCCCTGAAAGGGGAGGGGAACCGCGAAGCGGTGGAGAGGTCGACTATGAACGGCACTAATTCACCTTTCGCGCCACTATGTTGTATTACCCGTGAATAGTAACGAAAAATTTGTCCTTGCCAATATAGAGTATCTCTACAACAAAGGGGACTCCACGGAGTCCCCTTTTCGGTTGTCTACATATATAATTTTTAGAATTTGAACTTCTGGAGCGAGCTCTGGAGATCCTGAGCGAGATTTGCCAAGGAGTCGGATGCGGATGCAATTTCTTCCGCAGATGCCGATTGCTCTTCGGATGCCGCAGAAACGCTCTCCATCTCCGTGGAAACTTTTGCGCTGTTTGCGGAAATCTTGCCGGAACGATCCTTGATAGTTTGGGTATCGTTCATGACATTGGTAAGCTCCGTAGACATTTCCTTCGTTCTCTGCATTACGCCGTCAGAAGCGGTGCAGATAGCGTCGAAGGTGGTCTTAAGATCTTCAACGGAACGGGTTCCTTCCTTAACAGCTACGCTGCCGTCGTGCATGGACTTAACAGCGTCGTCCGTATCTGTCTGGATAGCGCCGATAAGGGAAGCAATTTTCTGAGCCGCCGTCTGGGACTCTTCGGCAAGTTTTCTGACTTCGTCCGCAACAACCGCAAAGCCTCTGCCCTGTTCGCCTGCGCGAGCAGCCTCGATAGCTGCGTTCAATGCAAGGAGGTTCGTCTGGTCTGCGATACCGGAAATGGTTTCCACAATCTGACCGATTTCTTTCGAACGCTGCCCGAGTTTATCAACGGTAGCGGCGGAAGTATTAACAATCTGCTCAACGCTAAGAATTTGACCGACTGCGGTTTCGATAGCCTTGCTGCCGGTGACTGCCTGCTGGTTCGAAGCGTCTGCTTGCTGCGCAACCTGAGAAGCGGTGTCGTTCAAACGGTTGATGGATACCATAGCGTTGTCGATGGCTTCCATGGCTTCGCCGACTTGCTGTTGTTGCTCCACAACCGCGCTTGCGGAATTGGTAACAGACTGCGCAACCTGTTCGCTTGCCTGAGCGCTCTGATGCGCGCTTGCGGTAAGCTCCTCGGAAGACGCTGCGAGCTGTTCCGTGGTTACGCTGGTTTGACGCATGAGCTTATTGATGGTGGCGCGCATCTTAGCGACGGTATGAAGCATTTCGCCAAATTCGTCGGTACGGGTGACTTCGACGGGGTTATCCCTAAAGTCGCCGTCGCTCATGGTGTTGCAGACGTTCATAACATGATTGAGAGGCGAGGTGATACCGTTTGTAATCATGTAAATCGCAAAGGAGAGAATGACAATAACGAGAATTACGATAATGGTCATGTTGCGAATAGCCGCATTGATGTCGTCCCGTGCGGCCGTCAGCATTTCTTCGGACTTTTTAGCATTGAAATCGTTTAAAGCTTTTAAATCGTCCGCAAGTTTTATGCAAAGAGGCATTGCTTCTTTTTGATAAAATTGCATAGCCTCCGCTTTAGTCTCTTCTTTCTGACCCAATTCGATGATTTCGTCGGACAACTGCCTAATACGATTCCACTGTGGCTTAATTTTTTCAATCATCTCAAGTCTTTGAGGATGATTTTGGGACATCTTCTCATATTGTTCGATATAACCGTCAAGTTCTTTCGCCGCAGCGTTATACTTTTCGATACGCTCCTTTGTAAGTTCCGGGGTATGCGCCACAGGCACCAACACGGCTTGCATCTGCGCCACACGCATAGCGTGACGGGATCTTCCTATTATAAGAGCTCCCTGTAAGCTATCAGAATACATCTGGTTTATTTTGTTTTCGGATTCGTTTAACGCCATATATCCGAAAAGCCCGGTACAAACCATACCGATAAAAGAAAGTACAGCTAAGATAAACAGCTTCTTAGATACTTTCAAATGAGACAAAAACTCCATAACAACGCCTCCTAGATTTACTTACTTACAAAACGCAGGCAACGTTCGTAAACTGTTTATATACCTATTCTACGCTTACATCAATTTTCCTGCTTGTTAATTTAAATTTTTTTCAAAAAGAAAGCAACAGTGAAAAAGAAGGAAAATCTTTAATAAAATTATTTTATAGCTTGTTATAACCCCAGCCTATCCCATTTTTCATCAACTTTTCGCTTAATGTCTTCGGTCATTGCTATCTCATCCGGCCACTCTCTGCTATGCCCCTCCTCAGGCCATGTCTTTGTTGCGTCAATGCCAAGCTTTGAACCCCATTTTGCCATGGGGGAGGAGTGGTCTAATACATCAAGCGGTCCCTTTACTATCTCCAAATCGCAACTTGCGTCTATGTTGTTGTATACCCTCCACCAAACTTCGGATAAATCCTGAACGTTTACGTGAGCGTCCACAACTATTATCATTTTGACGTTCATCATCTGCCCCATGCCCCAAAAGGCGTGCATAACTTTCCTGGCTTGCATGGGATAGGATTTTTTTATGGACACTATCACGCAGTCGTGAAACACGCCCTCAAGCGGCATATTTATGTCAATGACTTCCGGAATCATCTGTTGGAGCAACGGCAAAAAAATTCGTTCCGAGGCTTTTGCCAGGTAACAATCCTCCATGGGGGGCTTTCCCACCACCGTTGCAAAATATATTGGATTTTTTCTGTGGGTTATGGCGGTTAAATGAAACACCGGATAATCGTCCGCCAAAGAATAATATCCCGTATGATCACCAAATGGACCTTCCCTTCTGAGTTCATTGGTGTCTACATAACCTTCCAATATAATTTCCGCAGAGGCGGGCACTTCTAAATCAACAGTCTTGCACTTTACGAGTTCTACGCTCTTATGGCGCAAAAAACCCGCAAACAACATTTCGTCCACGTCTTTTGGGAGTGGCGCGGTAGCGGCGTAAGTCAAAACCGGATCGGTGCCGATTGCAACCGCCGCTTCGATTTTTTCGCCGCCCGCTTCTTTTACGGCGCGAAAATTCTCAGCCCCGTTCTTATGTATATGCCAATGCATACCCGTGGTTTTGGAATCGTACTTCTGCAATCGGTACATTCCCACGTTGCGTTTTCCCGTAGCGGGATTTTTCGTAAACACCAGTGGCAACGTTACAAACGCCCCTCCGTCCTTTGGCCAGCAATTTAAAATGGGAATCTTGTCAAGATTGGGTTCTGACATCACCACTTCTTGACAGGGCGCGTCTTTTACATATTTTGGAAAATTTATCGCCCGTTTCAGCTTAGGTATAATCGACACCAAGTCAAACTTACTCTTTGCCGTCATGTAGGGAAGTCTTAAAAATTCCCGTATTTCGTCCGCTATATCGTCAAGTTTTTCCACTCCAAGCGCCATCGCCATGCGCTCGTAACTTCCGAACGCGTTCATTAAGACGGGCATATCGTACCCCTTGACGTTTTCAAAGAGAAGCGCAACGTTTTTTTCGCCCGTCATCTTAGAGACTCGGTCGGTTATCTCCGTTATCTCCAAATTTGCGTCCACTTCTTCGCTTATCCGTCGAAGCAAATGCCTTTGCTCCAAATCCGCCATAAATTCCCGCAAATCCCTATAAGCCAAAATCGCTCCTACTTTCTCATCATGTATTTCACTATCAAAAATCCCACTTCATATAAAAGTATCATTGGAAGCGCCAGCATGGATTGAGTAAAAACGTCCGGCGTCGGGGTTATAATTGCCGCTATAATAAACGACAAAAATATCACCGTTCTGTGATGACGCTCCAAAAACGCCGAGCCTATTATTCCCATCTTCCCCAATATGACTATAGCCAAAGGCAATTCAAATACAAACCCGAACGGCAACACAAACGTCAGCACGAAATCGAAATACCTGTCTACGCTAAACATCGCCTGAAGGTCTTCGCCGCCAAACCCCATAAAGAATTTGACCGCCGCCGGCAACACGAAGAAAAAGGAAAACGCCAGCCCGATAAAAAAAAGCAATACCGAAATAGGCACAAGCATTGCGATGACCTGCCGTTCGCTTCTTGTCAATGCCGGCAAAAAGAACCTCCACACATGGTAAAACACCACGGGCAGCGCAAGTAAGAATCCCGCCGCCACAGCGACTTTCAGATAAGTAAAAAACGCTTCCGATGGTTGCAGATAATAGAGTTTTCCCACCGGAAGCGTCAGATAGCGCATAATGTCTCCTATGAAGTAGTAGGAAACCACGCTTCCCAAAAGCACCGCAAGCAAACTTTTTATTATCCTGTTTCGAAGCTCTTCCAAGTGCTTAACAAGGCTCATATTGCCTTCGTCAATATCTTCTTCCTCGTTCTCTTTGTATTCTGAAACTTCCTTATCTTTTTCCTCGGAAATTTCTTTCTCCGCATTCGCCCCATCTTCAGCGACTATGTTTTTTCCCGTCTCGCTCATTTTTTCTCGGCCACAGTCGCATCCGCTATTAACTTCGCATCATCCGTCACGTTTTTAGGCTCTTCGTCCTTATTGGCGTTCTTAAATTCCCTTATGCTCTTTCCCAAAGCCTTTCCAACGTCAGGCAACTTACCCGGCCCAAACAACACCAATCCTATCACCAATATTATCAACAGCTCCGGCACGCCTAGTCCAAACATCTTTTTTCCCCTTTCTTCCTTAATTGGGGCTTCGCCCCAAACCTCACAAGGGGCGAAGCCCCATTACCCCGCCAAAGGGCATTTGCCCTCCGGACTCCCGGGTGTATATTTTATTTACCGTGTTCCTCTGTTTTCATTTTTTCTATTTCTTGTTTAACGCTTTCTTGCGTTGGCGGAGTATAGCCGTTGGCTTTTTCGGATAGTTTTACCACGTCAACTTCCTGCGGTTCTTCTGCCGTTTCTTTTTTACTTAAATCGACGGTTTCCGCTTCAGCCTCTTTCTTTTCCTCCATCGGCTTTATTTCGTCTTTAAAAGGCTCGGGTTTTTCGGTTTTTATGCCGTGAGTCGCTGCCATCGTCCTTGCGGGCGTATCATCCGGCGCATTTAAAATGTTCTGAAAAGCGTTTGAAGCTTTTCTAAACTCTCTGATGCCCTTTCCCACAGCTCGCCCTATCTCCGGCAACTTGCTGGGTCCAAACACCACAAGCCCTACCACCAATATCAATATAAATTCGGGTATTCCTATCCCAAACATCTAATTCTCCTTTTTATTTTTAAAAATTTCTTTCTCCGATAAAATCGGCTATCATACAAAAGGATTTTTTTACTTCCACAGGAATAGTATCGGGCAACACATCTCTCGCTTCGGCCAAAAATCTTGCGGCTTCTTGCTTTGCAAATTCTATGCCGCCGCTGTCGCACACAATCCCTATGGCTCGCTCCGCCATTTCTGCGGTCTGATGCCTATCGGTAACAATGGCGGCAAGTTCTCCCGCTCTTTTACTGTTGTTTAATGCGTATATCACGGGAAGCGTCACAATTCCCGACACTAAATCATTCGCCGCAGGTTTCCCCAAAGACTCCGCAGTTTCTTCCATATCCAAAACATCGTCCGTCACCTGAAAGGCCATTCCTATCGCATGACCGTATGCGGCAAAAGCATCTTGTTCGACTTTTGTAACGCCTGCGACAAAACCGCCTAATTCCGTCGCAACTTCCAAAAAGTCCGCAGTCTTTCGTTTTATCCTTTCGTAGTATACGTTGACGTCTTTTAGAGCTATATACGCTCTTGTATCCTGCAAAATTTCCCCTTCCGCCAAATTGCTGATTAATTCCGCTATACGATAATTCACATACGGATCATAATTTTTTTTGGCGATAAAGCTAAAAGCCTTAGCAAAAAGATAATCCCCGCCTAATATAGCGATTTGATTGTTCCATTTTGCATTAAGGGTAGAAGCGCCGCGTCTTGTATCCGCCCCGTCTATGACATCGTCGTGGGCAAGAGTCGCCGTGTGAATAAGCTCCAGCGCCGTCGCCAGCGGCAGAATGTCTTTTCTTGAATAATTCCTGCCGGCTTTGGCGGACAATAGGGCGAGCGCCGGACGAAGTCTTTTGCCCCCGGCTAAAGTCACATGCCGCGCTATTTCGTTTATACTTTCTTCCGTTGATTTTGTGGCGTTAAGAAGCATATCCTCAAGGAGCGACAAATCCTCCTTGATAAGTTCGAACATCGCCTTAGACAAATTCATCACCTACAAATTTTTCATTCATAAAGCCTATTGTACTTCAAGAAAGATAATTTGTCACGAAAAATAAAAAAGAAAAAACTTTAACCTCGTTAGTTATAAGTTTTCACACAACCGAAAATTAACGAAGTTAAAGTTTTGTTATACTCGCAAGCAATGAAACCTACAAATTTTTACGGATCCTTTTATTTACATTCCTTTAAAACAGCCACCAAAGTTTTCTTAGTGATTTCCATCATATCGGAGAGGAGGGCGTTGTACATTTCGCCGCCGTCAACCACGCCGCGACCGTTTTCCGTGAGGAAAAACTTTTTGGGATGCTCAGAAGATTCGTAAGCCTCTTTCATCTTTGCTTCCACCAAGTCGACCAATTCTTTTTCGTTCATCAATATCCCCGCTTTCTTTTTTTAAAACACATCATAAGTGTATATTCGTCAAAATTTACTTTAATTCCTTCCGTCTATGCAAATTACGCCAAAAAAATTTAGGGCGTTTTGATAAACTCAATTCGCCCCATTTACCTATGAAATTTTCTTTATAAGCTCTACTCTGTTTTTTACCTCGTAACGCTGATAAATCTTGGAGAGAGCTTTTTTTATGGTGATTTCCGCAAGAGAGAATCTCCTTGCGATTTCCTTGTTGCTAAGCCCTTCAAGCAGAAAATCGATAAGCATTTCCTCCCGTTCCTTTTGCTTATCGCTCCTTAACATCTTCCTTTCTATGGGGAAAATATTGGAGTTCAGCTTTAAAGACGGAACAGCGAAAGCCAAACTGACTATGTTCCATGAACCGTCCTCCGCCTTCCTGTAAACGATATTCGCCTTAACCCGTTTTCTCAATTTGTCTATGAGAAGCTCCCCTTGATAAAAAGCCATAACATACTTTTCATCGAGAATTTTTTCCTCGCAAGTTTCGCTTTCAACCGCGCACGGAACCGGCAATGCCGTTTTAAAAGCCCTGACGACTTCCTCTTTCCCGTGGACAGGCGGGCAATGTCCGGCGCTCGCATATACCACGTCGTCCGCAAATCGAAGCGCGAAGGAAAACAGGTCGTTCTTTTCAAAGAATATTCTCATGAGCTCACAGGTAAGCAACGTAATCTCGCTCTCTTTCGAAGTTTTCATCCTTCTCACCTCTTTATAAAAAATTTAAAACTTCCTCATGTCATTATACCATAAGAGGGATTTAATGCAAGGAAATCTTTTTGGATAATTTGTCCTATTTTACACCTTTGAAAAACAAACAAAAGTTATTCTATAAAAATTTTTTGAAAATCTAAGTTTCTACCTCATTATAACCTTTAATTCGAAAAAAATAAATCAAAAATTGTAAATTTTAAAAAATTTTTTTTTGGAAATTTGTTACTATTCACGGGTAGTAAAAAAAGGAAAATATTGCTCTTCATGGTCCACCCCTCTGCCCTTCGGGCACCTCCCCTTTCAGGGGAGGCTCTCTGATTTCTCATTTTGTGGATGTATAATAGAAAAGTCACCTTCACGTTGCCTCCCCTGAAAGGGGAGGGCAGAGTGTCGACAAATCATTAAATTTACAATAAAAATTGTGCTCTTCACGGCTCTCCCTCCGCCCTTCGGGCACCTCCCTCTAGGAGGGAGGCACTCGGATTGCGACTTTTGAGCCAAAAAATTTCAATATTTCCTCAAAC
>JAGBMX010000035.1 GCA_017634675.1 Selenomonadaceae bacterium
AGAGAGTCTGCAATGCGGATTAAAGTTTCCGCGCATTTTCTGATTTCTTCTGCGATGTTTGCCATGTTTTTCTCCTTTCTTTGCGGCGATACGGACGATGTCGCCCGCCATACGCTTTGCAAAAACGCTGAATGCCATTAAGGTCGAGACCATTTCTTCGATTTCCTTGGTCATTGCGATGTCCTCCTTTCCGAGAAGCCTTTATTTGCCCCTATACTATCCTCTTGTTCACGAGTTTTGATTTTGGTCGTAAGTTTTTAAAAAAAATTTTCAAGTTTTTTTGCAAGATGTTCTTGAAGCTTGCCCCAACGGTATCTGAAAGCCGAGCGAGTAATTCCTAATTTTTTCGCTACTTCGGTTTGAGAATATTGGGTGAGAAGCTGGCACAGCTTAAAATCATCGGAATTAAGATTTTCGAGTTCGTTCCGTAAAGCGTCTAAAAGTTCTTTATCCTCAATTGTCGCTTCAGTAGATTTTTCATTAGAAACAATGGTATCTACGACATTTAAGCCTTCTTCATCAATCGGCGCATCCAATGAATCGCAGCCGTTACCCTTGTAAAACTCGCAAGTATGGCAATCGCAGTCGCACAACCAAAATTTAGCGCGTGGGCAACTGCAATGACCGCGACGCGTTTCACGAATACGAAAAACATTGATTTGATTGCAATAGTTTTTGTGAAATTCCTCGCTTACGGGAATCCACTTTTTTCCAACTTTGTCGTAAATTTCATAGCGTTTTTCCATTTTTGTCTCCTCCTCAAAACAGGGCGGAGACAAAAAAGTCAACGAACGATAGGCGCAAGAAATAAGCCGAATCCGAAGAGTTTTTTTGAACTCTCCGCCCGATTATGCGCCGCCATCCGTTGGCGGGTGTTTGATATTTAATTGTGTCATCGCTTCCATGACGGATTTGCCCTTATATGCGCACAGAGCAACACTTCCGCGATAACAAGCCTTTTAAAGTCTTGCTTGGGACAAATATTTCACTTTCCAATATCCCACTGGACATTTTTTAAATGGTCGAAAAATTTTTCTATCTACTATATAAACGGTCATGAATTTCAATTTTGTGCGTAATTTTTTAAATTTTTTTTAAAACAAAAAGCCCGACGAGAAGTCTAAAAAGACTTGTCGTCGGGCTCGTCTGTCGCATTCGCAGCGTGCTCCGTACTCACAAGGTTGCAAGCGTTAAATTCAGTTTTGTTTTACATTTACGACATTTTATTTGGTATGCCGAGGGCGGTTCGTTTTGTTTCGCTACGGTAATATGGGTTATTTTCGTTATTGCCTTTGTAGCGTCCATCAAACGACTTCGACACAAAGGACACTCTATATGCGTTACTTCTTCCACTAAAATCCCTCCTGAAATTAAACTGATAAAAATAAAACGTCCGTTATATTTATTATTGACATTTCTTTATGTGTATTATATAATCTTATCAAACAAATATTTATTTTATGTACACAATTATAAACACATCTGTTTTAATTGTCAATAGAAAAATAAAATATATGTTCTATCTATTTTGAAAAAATTATAAACATTGGTGAAACATTCTGATTGTCTCATTATCCCCTACAATTATTTTAATTTAAGGAGGCTATACCACATGGCTAAGGAAATTAAGGCAGATGCTCCTTATGCGGATTTTGCCCATAGACTGCGGCAATTAAAACGTGCCAAACGACTCACCCGTACTGCGCTTGCGGAAAAATGTGGACTTGTACCCGCAACGCTTGTAAATTACGAAAACGGTGAGCGTATGCCCGCCGCAGATATTGCCGCTAAAATGGCGGCGGCTTTCGGCATTACCATTGACGAACTTATGGGTGTTAATGAAAATGAAGAAACCAAACGCACGGCGATGGCGGTAGAGCGCATTAGAAGACTGTATGGAAAAAAGCAAGCGATGCAAATTAAAGAAATGCTTAAGAGCGCGGAAGGTCTGTTTGCGGGCGGAGAACTTCCGCCCGAAGTGCAGGACGATTATATTTTAGAGGCGCAAAAACTCTTTATTTTCGCTACGGAAAAAGCGAAAGAAAAATACACGCCTAAAAAATATCGCACCGAAGAAAGAGCTACCGCAAGCAGAGAACGTTTAAGAGAAATAGACGCTATCGATGACGAAATCAGAGAGAATAATAGATATTCGGGATATGTTCATCCGTATCTCAGAAGAGATTGGGAGGACTAAAGTGAATACCGATGTTTTGGAGCGAATGGATAATCTCGTCTCTCAAGCGGGTACAAGTAATTCGTATGAGTTGGCGGGTTATCTAAACGCTCATATAGGAGATATAACAAGCCCAAAATTGCTTGCTTTTGTCGTTCGCCGTTCCGGTATTGTTTGCATTGGACTTAATCCACATCTGCCAGACCATATAAAAGAAGTTATTTTAATGCATGAGGTGGCTCATGTTGCGTTTCATTTGGATTTTTTCGATAATCAAGGCTTTTTTCACGGCGAAAGTTCTTTTCAATTACTAAAAAATCAAACCATAACGATACAAGAATATGAAGCAAATCTCGTAGCCGCCGATTTTTGTTTACCGACAGACGATATTCTGGAAATGTTAGGCTTCAACAATAACGCAATGAAAGAATATCGAAGATATATGGAAAAGTTCAAAAAACACCGGCAAGAATATGAATACTTCATGGGTTCTACCATTTTTACAACGCAATCGGAATGGACAAGGAAAAGGTTGCTTCAATTGAAAAAACAAATGATATATTGGCAAAATGTACTGGAGGAAATGCAACACGACCTGACTTTTGAGGGCGATTTTATGAGTGTAGATGAAATCTCAAGAGAATTTGAAGTTCCAAAAACCATTATAGAATATAAATTAGAAGCTTTGCGTCATCGTGGGTATGATATTGACGAATTAGAACTCACAAGTTGTAATAAGGTATTTATGTGATAACTTTTAACACTAAAGCACTAATACAAACTTTGTAGAAATTTTAAAGTGAAAAACATAAATGGAGGTTTCACAGAGATGAAAGGCAAACTCGAACTCACATGGGCGGGGAAAGACGAACCGCTCCTTATCGAGCCGCGCATTCTTTTATACGATGAAAAAAAATCTTACGGAGCACAAGATACGGGAAATATTCTGATTCACGGAGATAATTTACTTGCGTTAAAGGCACTTGAAAAAAAGTATGCTGGCGAGGTAAAGTGCATTTACATAGACCCGCCGTACAACGCAGACTCGCTAAATGAATATTATGACGATAATTTTGAACATAGCGAATGGATAAAACGAATGTACCCCCGATTAGAAATTTTACAAAAATTACTTGTTGAAGAGGGAACTATTTTTATTCAAATTAATGATGACGAACAAGCGTATTTAAAAGTAATTTGCGATGAGATTTTCGGTCGCAGGAATTTTATAAATATTATTTCTGTGAATATGAAAAACATTGCAGGAGCATCAGGTGGAGGAGAAGATAAACGAATAAAGAAAAATTGTGAGTATATTTTGGTTTATGCAAAAAATTATTCAGCGTTAGTTCCATTTACGGGTCCGTATGTTTATACCGAAATGTCCGACTTAATTGCGTCATATTTGAGTGAGGGAAAAAGTTGGAAATACACTACTGTTTTGATTAATCCGGGAGAAAAAGTTTTTATTGGTAAAACCCTTGATGGAAGTGGTAATGAAATTAAAGTATATTCTCGTTGTAACTACGAAATGATGTCAGTTAAGCAAGTAGCTAATCGTGATGGTATATCTGAAAAAGAAGCATATAAAAAATATGGTACTAAAATTTTTAGGACAACAAATGCCCAAACATCTATTCGTACACGAATAATTAAATTTCGACAAGATAATAATATACATGATGAGCTTTTATCCATAGAATATGTACCACAAACTGGAAAAAATAAGGGTTCGTTATATGAACAGTTTTATAAGGACGATATTTGTAATCTTTTTGTTTGGTTAAAAGATACTTCAGAAATAATAGATGATGTTTTATATAAGCGCGATTTACTTGGTACTTACTGGGATATGAATGCTTGGATGAAAAATTTAACTAAAGAAGGGAATGTTGAATTTTCTAATGGAAAAAAACCCGAATACTTAGTAAAACAAATTATAGAAATGTCTACCAACCCGGGCGACCTAGTCCTAGACTCATTCCTAGGCTCCGGCACAACCGGCGCCGTTGCTCACAAAATGAATCGCCGCTATATCGGCATTGAAATGGGCGAACACGCTTATACCCATTGCAAAACCCGTCTTGACAAAGTTATCGACGGAACGGACGCAGGCGGCATTACAAAATCCGTTAATTGGCAAGGCGGAGGCGGGTATCGTTTCTATGAGCTTGCGCCCACTCTTGTAAATATCGACTTACACGGCGAGCCTATTATTTCAAAAGAATATAATGCTGAGCAATTAGCGGCGGCGGTTGCGCTCCACGAAGGATATACTTACGCCCCGGATTCTAAGTGTTTTTGGAAACAAGCAAAGGGCAGTAATAATTCCTATCTTTTTGTTACCACTCAAACTATTGATTTGCCGTATCTTGATATAATATCGAAAGAAATGCAACAGGGAGAATATTTAACAATAGCTGCATCCGTTTTGCCCACTGAAATGAAAAAACCTTATCGCAATATTTCACTAAAATACATTCCGCAAATGTTGTTGAAAAAGTGTAAATTCGGGGTAACAAACGATTATAATCTTCCGATTATTGAGCCGCCTAAAATTGAGGAGGAAGAAGATGAAGGATAATCCGTATATGGAAAATTACGATATTGGAGTTATAAGCGGAAGAATGTCGCTGAGAAATCCGCAAAGCAAGTCGCTAGAGATATTGGACAACATTCTCTCAAACATAGCACTTGAAAAACCAGATAATAATGGCGTACTCTCTCATTACGCCGAAAATATCGCAAAAATACACTCTCTTTACCCAACTTTTACCGATTTTGAGCATAAGTTTATTTCTCTTGCTTTCGCGCTTGCAACGGGAGTCGGTAAAACACGCCTAATGGGAGCATTTATTACATACCTTTATACAAACTACGCTTATAAAAATTATTTTGTGGTTGCGCCCAATATTACCATATATGATAAGTTGCGCCAAGATTTAGGGGATTTGAATAATGAAAAATATGTATTTAAAGGTTTAGATTGCTTTATAAACTCCCCCACAATATATACCGAGGACGATTACAGGCAAAAAAGGTTGCAAGAATCCGATATTCGCATATTTGTCTACAACATAGATAAATTCAATTCCGAAGGTTTAAATATGCGGCAGTCCACAGAGTTTTTGGGCGAATCTTTTATAGACAAACTCGGTAATTTGTCGGATTTAGTGGTAATAATGGATGAATCCCATCATTACAGAGCGGAAGAGAGCGCAGCGGCATTATCTTTGCTAAAGCCTATTTTAGCATTGGAACTTACGGCTACGCCTTATGTAAATGCCAAGAATAAGAAAAAAGACCGAACAGAAAAAGATAAAAAAAGCAAAGACAAAAAATCTCAAGAAAATTTTAAAAACGTCGTCTATGAGTATCGCATATCAAAAGCGATAGCGGACGGCTATACTCGTACACCCTACGCTATGACTCGCGAAAATATGGGGCATATTTCTTTTGGCGAAGAAGAGTTTGACCGTCTTATGCTTGAAGACGGCATTAAGTGGCACGAACACATAAAAGAGGCTCTCGCGGCTTATGCGCGCGTTCACAATAAGCGTATTGTAAAGCCCTTTGCGCTTGTGGTATGCAAAAATACGGCTCATGCAGAACAGATATTAAAATTCATTCAATCGGATAATTTTTTTGACGGAAAATATCGTAATAAGGTCATTAAAATCGACTCTAAGCAGAGCAAAGCTCAACGAGAAGCAAATACGGAGCTGCTTTTAAAGGTAGAGCGGGCGGATAATCCGATAGAAATTGTCATTCATGTAAACGTATTAAAAGAAGGTTGGGACGTAAATAATCTCTATACGATAATACCCCTTCGCGCGGCAAGCTCTAAAATTTTAAGGGAACAACTGATAGGGCGCGGATTGCGTCTGCCGTATGGCGAGCGCGTAGGCGATAAAGAAATCGACTCCGTAACGCTCACGGCTCACGATAAATTTAATGAGATAATAGAAGAAGCCAAAAGCGGCGAATCAATATTTAATGTTCAAAATATTATCAAAGCGGAGGAGATTGAGAAAGAAAAAATCACGGTAACTCAAATTCGCCTTGATTTTGAAACGGACGCAGACAAAAAAGCCAAGGAAGATTGCAAACAAGCGGGAATAGAGGAAAACGAAAAAAACATCTCCATCGTAAAGGCCATAAATAAAAAGATAAAGGAAAAAACGATAGAGGCAACCCGACCGAATGTAGCGGAAAAAGCAGAAGATGAGATAGCAAAAGAGAGCGTATATGATCTCAACCGCGATGAAATGTTTGCAGGGGCATACGAATCTAATCAAGATATATTTGATAGCATTTTACCAAAACTAACATAAATTAAAATAAACCGACAACAAGCGTAAACACTAAGCTAGAGTATATTTTCGCAAACTAACGAAAACCAATAAAAATTAGCGTAAAAAACATAAAATGTTGGCAATTTGTAGGCAAATTGTTGGCAGGATTTTTAGTAGACAAGCCGCGAAGATGCTATAATGACAAACAAAAAAAGCGGCAGAGAGAAAAATTTTCTCCCTGCCGTTTTTTTTTATTCCGCAAATTTCATCATTTCCTTATAGCGCTTTTGCTCTTCCGCCGTCATTTTGCCTTTCATTCTTCCCGCGCGGTCTTGCTTTTTGCGCTCTCGTTCCTGTTTTACCGTTTTGGGCGACACTCCCAATTCTTTTAGGCGTTTCGCGTTCGCTCCCGTCGGATTCGCTATAAAAGCGTCTACCGCTTCTTGTTTCTCTTTTGTTAGCCCGCTTCTCTCCTTTGAAACAATGCGCTCCATATCGCTGGATATTCTTTCGTCCGTTGACTGGAAACCTGCGGCGCGTAAAATTCTTTCCCACGCTCCTTCATAATAACTCGTTACCCTGTCGCGCTTGCCTACCTTCTCACCCGTCGCGGCTGAATAAATATTGTACATCCCCGGGCTTAACGCGCGAACGAACGACGCAACACTTCCATTCGCGCTGTCGGACACAAGCGACATAGCAAGGTTGCCGCCTTCTTCCACTATTCCCCCCGCTCTTGAAATTGTAGGACCCTGCAACAAATTCTTTAAGTCCGTCGGGATAACGTCCGCCATTCCCGCTCTTGCGGAAATATCTACACCAAAATTCGACAATACGCCGTACATTGCCGTCTTGCCTACTATTTGCCCTATCGCGGAGTCTCCACAAACTTCCATTATGCTCTTTTGTACGAAGGTTTTCATATTTTCGCCCAATAGTTTATCAAGCCAGTCAAGCGCAGGGACTTGCAACAGTCCGCAAACAATAAAATACATTCCCCAAAACGCTAATTTCTGCTTGCTTCCCGTTGCGTTTGAACACATATCCGCCATTACTTCAAGCTCTTTGAAACCGTACTTTTTGAATTGCAAAAGTAGCTGTGAGAAAATACTTCCGCGTCTAAAGATATTCGGCGCATCCGCTACGCTATAATCAAAGTTTGATTTTTCGTTTATCTCTTTCGCGTATGCTATCGCTTGTTTGTGGTTTTTGCCTTCCGCTCTCGCCTTTTCGTAAGCGACTAAAACAGTGCCGCGTCTCATTGCTTGCTCTGTGGTCTTAAAGAGTATCATACCCTTTTGAGATATTTTCCCTATCGCGCCAAGAGCTTTTCCCGCGTACCCGCGATTTATATCATACCCGCTCCCGCTGTCAAGCCCTATATCGTTTACGACGTTCGTTTCAAGTAAGATTTTGCGTTCTTTCAAATTATACTGGTAGAACGGCATATCTTTTCTCTTTAATTCGCCGTTGCGGCTTGTCATTTTGCCGTAGTGCTTAAATCCTGCGGCTATGATTTTACCAGCGTATTTCGGGCTCCCTAAATATCCCGCGGCATTGATACACTGCGACAAATTCAACAACGCCGACGATGTATTAAGATACCCCAAACACAACATACTCGTCCAGTTCGTAAGCGTGTTTGAGAGTTGCAAAGCGGCGCGGTCGCCGAAATACGGCGTTATGAAGTATTTGAAAAGTATGTTGTTCCGCAACGCTTTATTCAATACTTCTTCAACCGCCGAAGGATTCCCGTTTATATCGCCGATATAATCTTTCACATACTGCGCCAATCCTTTATGCTCTTTGTTGAAATCTCCGAAAAGTCTTTCAAAAAGGCTTATCGCCTGCGGTTTAAATTCAGTTTCCAATGCGTGATACCTTGCCACGTTGTTTAAATAATGGCGAAGTACCCACGGAAGGTCTGTCTCATATCCCGCCACGCCTTTTCTTTGCAATAAATTACCCAAGAAACGGTGACGATTTTTCATCTTTACGCTCCCGTTCAAAAGGTCTTTCGCCTCGTCAAGCGTTAAATCGTTGCCCTTCGCTATGGAGTTCATCATCTTTTTATAGTCTTTATCGCCGACGACAACCGCGTTTTGACTTTCGTCCATTCCCAACGCTTCAAAATTAAAGGTTTTGGGCGAGATATAAACCTGTTGCCCTTTTTCAAGTTTATTGTTCTTTACCCATTCTTCCGCTTTTTTAATCGCTTCGCGCTCCGTCTTTCCGCTCCCTAGGGTCAATATGGTTTTGCCTTTCGCGTCCTTCACTCTAATCATATAGTTGTGGAAGAAATGCGGGATATAGCCGGTTAGTTTATTCACATTCCCTATACCTTCGCGGTAACTTACGGTAAAAGTGCCGTTGCGGTTTTTGTGCTTGAAAATAACCTGCATATCCTCGTCGCTTTCAAAACGCTCTAACGTCTTTTTATCGACGACAAGTTTTTCTCGTTTATAATTTTGGTATTCTTTATAAGTGATTTTTCTTCTGCCGTCGCTTTCCTTTTCGCCAACGGATTTTATTTCAACGAATTTATTATCTTGTAATTCTTTCAATTCCTTATCCGTTAAGCGTCTAGTCCATATTACAGGCTTTCTTCTCGCGTCGTTTAACATTCTGTACGCTTTGGTCATTAAACGGCGAACGCCGATATAAGCGTTAGCGACGTTCTCTCCATAATCCCTCGTGAGTTCTTCTTTTGTAAACTCTTTTTGTTCCGCGTCGCCGCGTAAAAGCACATCGTATAGGTCTTGCTTTTCTTTATCGGTTTTAACGGTATTAAGCGCGGCATCGAGTTTACGCAAGAAGTCGGAACGGTTTTTTGTAAGCGTGTCCATCGCCTTTTTGCCCATTCTGAAAAACAGTCCGAAAGTCCCTTTAATGCGCGAAGGAGAACGCAAAAGATAATTCACCATACTTATATCGTTAGTATCCGCTTTCTCCGCTTCGACTTTCACAATATCGGATTTTAGCCCCATTTTCTTTGCAAGTTTGGCGGCGGCTTTTTCAAAGACGCCTTGCTCCGTTTCGGCGCTGTCTACGCTTGCACTAAAAGAAGCACCCGCGATATTTGCCGAGTGCTTCGTGTTTGTTGTATTTTGTTGTGAAGAAGATTTTACGCCTTCTCTTTTGGCTCGCTGGACTTCGGCAGACTGCCAAGAAACAACTGCACCGCCCACTCCCTTATTTCTTCTTCTGTCCAAGGCAATTTCTCTGTAGAGGACTCCGCCATAATCCAACACTCCTTCCAATTCAGAAATCATCTGATTATAAACAGTATCAACCGTTTCTTTTGACCAATTTGAAGGGTCTTTCCTTCCAACAGTCGATATTCTCCTACGTTTAACATCATCGTCTTTTAAATGCGCTTTAAGGTCTTGAATTTGACTGCGTACACGATGAAATAAATCCTGCCTATGCGCGGAATGTTCAGATGTCAATTCAGCTAATATATCATCTAGCTTTGCACCGCTTTTAACTTGCGCTTTGATATGATTGTCTATTGCCCTCTCAATATCCGCATACATAGCCGTCTTTTGCATATCTGACAATCTGCTATTATTTTTATTATCCCCCACATTGTCCGTATTTTCAATAGGACTTTTTGCCCTATTTTCACCTTGACCGCTTGCCGCTATTCTACTCTCTAAACTTTCACCATTGGCAAGCGTCCACTCTTTACCCTTCCGCTTAAATAACGGCTTACCGTCTTTCCCCTTCAAATTCTTGAAATGGTTGTCGATAACCCGCGTCATATTATTCTTTTGGCTTTGCGTGAGTTTGCCCTGCACGCCTCTGAAAGCGTCGAAAAATTCTTCTTTCAAGCGATTTATCCACGCCATTATCTTTTCCATTAACGACGGATTCTTTCCCGCTATCTCTTGAAATACTTTTACCCTGCTTGCGGGGTCGTGGAATGCGTCGCATAGCATTTCTTCAACGACTTCTTCGCGGCTTAACTCAAAGCGTCCCGTTTTATTTTTCCACGCTTCAATTTGCTTGTCGGTTATGCCTACGGTGTCCGCAAGTTCGCTTAAAAGTCCGTCCTCGTTTTGCAAGATAAAATGTAACGCCTCGTGCCAAAAAGTCTGCTCTCCCGTCATTCGTCTGTTGCGGTTTATGAAGGTTACGCCGTCTTTATGCCAACCGTTTAATCTAGGGTCTGCGCTTACCCATACTACGGGTGTGCCTAACTTTTCCCCCATTTCCATAAAACGCTTTTCTTCGGCGGTTAAATCCTCCATTTTGACAATATCCGCTTTGGCGGCGAGTTTGGCGATAGAGGTTTCCTTTAACTTTTCAGCGGAGAATTTTTCGATGATGTCAACGGCGTTATCGTCAAAGACAACATAACAACGTCCGTCTTGTTGCCCGTCGTAGGTTATGCCTTTTATGCCGTATGTGTTTAGCGTTTCCGAGACGGTTTTACTATCTTGAAATAATCGTAACAAATCCCCATAAATATCATTCCCATTTTTAAATTCGTTAAGCGTTCCGATTTTATTTGGGACTATCTCATCATAAATTTTTTTCACTGCTTCTCGTACTTTTTGTGGCTGTTCTTCAAAAGTTTTCTGCTCGTCAAGCATTACATCTTCATCAGGAATTTGTACGTGGTAGAGGTGTCCACCATGCTTATTTTTTTCTGAACCTTTAACTTTGCCATCTTTTAAAAGTTCTATTGCATTTATTTTTTCCTCATTAGTAATGTATTGCCAACTTTCTAACTCACTTATTGCCTTCATTGCATTGTCTTTATGAAGCCTTAATGCGCCTATAGCAATTTTAGAAGATGATGACAAATCCAAATAAGCATTTGTGTCGTAAAGTGATATTTCTTTCCCGTTGACGATATAATACTTATCATTATCAAGATTTAATTTATTTCTATACCCTTCACCCACTTCTCTACTTTTGGCAAAATACAGTCCCCAACCGTGAACCTGCGCTCCTTCGCCCGTGCCTAAATATTTTAGTGAAAACTTGTCTATAAGCTCGTAAAGTCCGTTGCCGTGCCAAGCGTCTACGCTAAACTTCAACTTCGTATCTTCGTCCGCTGTGCTTAAAAATGCTTCGGCTTTGCGAATAAACTCTACTCTTTCACCTTCGTTATCAAAAGTGAAAGTATCGCCGCTCGCTTTGCCGTGATGAAGTCCCGCTATATTTGCAAGCTGTTTTTCTTTGCCCTTCGGTATAGCGTTAAGTTTCGCCGTAAACTTGCCGCCTTTTTCGGCAATAGAAAAAGCACTCGTGTTTGAGTGCTTTGTGGTTTCGGTGTTTAGTTGTCTTGTTGTTTCAGTATCAGTTCTTCCCACTTCTGAAATATTTCGTCCGGCGTTCCGCTCGTTCCGACTAACAGGCTTATTTCTTCTTGCGATATTTCCTTGTTGTTCAGCATAACGCATTGCTCCTTTCAGAATATACAAAGAACCGATAACTCTATTTTCATCAACAATTTCAGAATATTTAGCGAGGTTAGAATTATATTGTGCTAAAAATTCCTTCGCCAACTTGTCATAAGAAATTTGTTCTGCATTTAATCTTTTCTCAATAGCGTCTACGGTATGGTCGCTCAAAAGTTCTGCGTATGCGTCGGGGTTTTCTTTCACATTGAGAAGTTTGTCCATATTGGAAACTTCTTCTTTGCGCCTATGTATACGCTCTTTTTCGCTCTCCGTCCTTAGCGGCGGCTTCTCGTTTAAGAGTTTGACCGCAAAACTGCCGTTTGCTTTGATAGTGAGATAATCGTTTATTACATTATCCTTCATCTTCCCATTGTTATCAATAGGACTTTTGGCGGATTTTTCAAGATTAGCAGAAAATTCTTGACCGCCAAAGATAATTATAGCGTTTTTGTCGTGTATAGTAGGCGTTGAAGTTTCTATTGCAGTAGCTCTTCTTTGAGATTCTCTTGCTTCTTGTTCTCCGCCTAATCGCTCATAAAGCGCAAAATTCCCCAACGGCTGTTTTATTGCTCGTCGTAACTCACTAATGCGCCGTAAAGTATTTTTGATTTTTTCTTCTTCGCCTTTCGGCAAATTGGCGGCATATTCTTTTAAGTCTTTTTCTGCAACTTTTAATTCTTTTTCGTCCTCATCGTCAAAGTTTTCAAGCCATTTGCCCTCTTTTTCGTTTACTCTATTATACAGCCTTAAATATTCGGCATTATTTTTTTCCAATCCGGTATACAAATTATCGAGTTCTTTTCTGATTAGATATTTAACGCCTTCGGAGCTTCCCCCAGTTGCAAATTTCTCATAGTGTTGGATAGCGTGCTGAATTTCGTGTACTAAAACAGATTTATTATCGCTCGTATCGCCATCAATATGTTCTCTACCAATACGAATAACGCCTTGAGGGAATTTCTTTGTCTGTATAAAAGTCCCTTCCTCACCTTCCGTCACCATAACGGGAACATCTCTTAGCCACGGATATGCGCGATATAATTCATAATTGTCATAAATTTCATCAAGAGATATACCTTCGTTGTCGTTTAATAAAAGCAATTCGCTAAAATCAATTTTATCAAGATTATCAGGTATCTCATACCGCCATTTGTCGTCCTTGCCCTTAATCCACCCCGTAGCTTTATAAATATTCTCTTTACTTTCCCCGCGCTCCTCCATTTCTTTCGCTTCGTTTAGCTTGCTGATATTCGCCGTTTTAGACTTTTCTCCTGCGAATTGATGAAGTATGCTAGGGTCGTTCTCGTTAAATTCGCCGTTGTTGTCCGTTGCGGATTTTATTTGTGTTGAAGAAAACGGAATATATACAGTATGTTCTAAACCACTGTATTTACCGCCTGCGTCTTCTATCCCGTCATAACCTTCTTTTTTCAAAGTTTCTGTTACCCAATCGGGAATAATAGTCCACGCGTAAGTTGTTTCATTCTCTCTATCATCAGATAAACGTTCTATCCAATCTTCGGGGGATATATTTGTTTTATCCCACATATCCGCTCCATACGCTTCATCGGGGTCATAGTTTTCCTGCGCTTCTTCTGACGCTTCTTCCAATTTAGTGTACAACTTATCTGAAATTTTTGTCGTATTCATCGGATTACGGCAATTCATAAATACAGAATAAACCGCTTCTTCTCTATAATCAGGGTCGTTGTATTTTACATTTTCAACTCCGGCTAATTTTAAGACTTCTAAAAACTCTCCTTCTTCATTGTAAAGATTGCCATTATATAACCACTCGTTAATAAGTGCTTCTAAATGGTTTCCCTTTGCTTCGCGTAACGAATGTACATAGTCCCCTGTGCCGTGTTTATTCCCCGATTTAAGAGTTATTTCATAGTCGTCATTATATCCTATTGCTTCGGCTTTTTTGGCAATGTTCATTCTCTCTTTAGGAGAAAGATATTTCCAATAATCAACTATGTTTACGGTTTCAGATTTACCGTTGCGCCCTTTAACTTCAACAGTAAATTGATTTTTATACTCGTCTAAATCCTCGCGAGAAAGAGAAGTGTCCGCTTTATCTCTTGAATAATTTGTACCTACTTCAAGCGAATCTGTAAAAAACGCCATTGGTCCCGATGTAGCTCTATCGGGTCTGAAAATATCGCCCACACGGTCGGCTCGCGCCGTCCCGTGATAAATAACCTTAGGCTCGTCGTTCTCGTCAACAACCTTACTTGCGTTCTTCGGGTCGTTCTCCCAGTCGCCGAACCACTTCTTAAAAGACGGCGTTCTTACAGTCAACCATTGGTCTTCCGTCAAATTCGTATCTTCGCCGTTCGGGGCTTTCAACCATTTTTTAGTTCCTTCGTATTTCTTTCGTACTGCTTCTTTTTCATTTTGGGCGGACTTCTCCTGTGCTTGTATTTCCGGCAACAAAGAAACTGCGCTTCTATCCTCTCCCGCTTCTTTGTACGCGTTCGATAATCTCTCCGCCATTTTCGCCGCTATATATGCGTTCGCTTCGGCGTTCTTTACCCCCGCCGCGTTTAAATCCGCCAACGCTTTATCGTACGCCGCTTTTGTGTCCCCCGTTAATCTGCTCGCTTTGCCGCTTAATATTTCTTTATCGCTTGCAATCATACGCTCCATAACTGCGCGTACATCGTCGGAAGGTTTCGCCCCCGCTCCCCTCAATCCTCGATAAATCTCTTTCAACCATTTTTTGAAGTTGTCGAATATCTTTCTTAACTTCGCCGTGGGCGCGATGCCTTCGTTAAAATATTCTTCAACTCCCCGCGCCCAGCGTTCTTGTCCCCACCTTGCTTTTAATTCGTTGGCTTTCTTCGTATCGCCTTTTTCTTCGGCTTCGGTAATTTCTTTTTCAAGGTCGGCAAATTCCTTTTCGCTTGCGGTATCTTCGTATTCCGCCGCCATTCCTTTTTTATAATTCGCCCAATTATCAATGGTTTCAACATCTTTTGCCGCCTGCGAATTTTTCCCCGCTATTTTTGCCGCTTGTTTCAACACATTATAATAATGGTGTCCCATCTCGTGAATGAATGTGGATTCGTCGGCGTTTTCGGTTAGCGTCACGATATTGTTAGCCGTGTCGTATATGCCGCGTGTGTCTTGTTTAAGTCGTGCGCCCTGCGTTTGCTCGTACAAATTACGCATAACTCTAGCGGCGGATTCAGCGAGATTTTGCGTACCTATAGCATCTTTACCTCCGCTTTCTTCGTAATATTTACGACGTGTTCCTTTAAGTTTGTCCGTCTTAGAACCTTCAATCCAATTTTCATTAGTATCGTGTACTTTTGCTTTTGCTATAGTATGCCATAAATAATTGATATTCGCATTCCCGCCGGATATCCTTTTGCCTTCAAAGGATTTAAAAGCCTTTTTATTGTCATAAGGGTTATCGCTCCCGTACATTATTTTATTTATTTCATCAGCTGAAACAGTAAAATTCCACTCTCCCTTTTTCATATCTTTACGCCATATTGTTATAACGCCATTTTTTAATGTACCTTTGCAAACACCACTTTTATCGCTATAAGAAGCTGTTATATTTTTATTTACATCAGAAAGAGCGTCCTCGTTTTGAGAACGCTCTTTTTGTTTGGTATCTTGTTTTGTCGAATTTTTATCCTTGCTTGTTGGCTCTGTTTGTGGTATAGTAGAGTCAACAGAAGACGCACCAACGGCTGGGGTGCCGAGGGCTTCATTAGATGAAGATACTGGTCCCGGAGATACTGGCGCGTCGTTTTTATTTTCTTCTGTGGGGAGCGTATGATTATAGTATTGAATACTGCCGTCGTTACGTTTTACGAGGGTTATTTCAACAGGCGTATTTTTGCCTTCAATACTTGCTTCGGTGTGAAGATAATAAAAAGTTTCATTTGCGTGGCGTTCTTTTACTGCTTTGTTTGACGTAATATTTGTAGCGTTTTCAATCAAAGTCGGTAAGTATTTTACCAACAATAATTTATGCGCTTTTGCACTTGTGCTCTTAAACTCGCGCTTTCCTGCGCCCGTGAAATTTACAAGCCCATTTTCATCAATGTCAATTCTACCTAATGTTTTATTTTCAACACTTGTACCTTGAAGATTTTTAGAATAATAATCTACGGTTTTTTTCCGTAATTCTTTTATATCCTTATATTCGCCGAACTCGTTACCTGTCACAACAACCCCGCCCTTTTCGGTTTTGTTATTTTCAGTATTCGACGCTTCGCCTACGTTTTCCTGCCCGCCTTCTTTGGCGGCTTTTTTAGTTTGCGGCTTTTCCGTTGTCGCTTCGGAAGCGACATTGTTATTTTGGTAAGGATTGTATCCGAAGTATTCAATAAGTTGTTGCTCACGTTTATTTTGATTATGACTGAGTTTTATCCCCATTACATTGGAAGCGGCTTCGATGTATATTCTGTTAGCACTATCGAGTAATATTCTAAAAATATCTTCAATTCTTTTATTTTCAATTAGCCATTGAAATAATTCCATAGAACTACGTAAGAGAGTTTTATGTGATCGTTCTCGCTTTTGCTTTTCAATTTCTTGTTCATATTTTTCATTTGCATTTTGATATTCTTTTCCAGAAATGGTTGTAAATCCACGTTCATTGATTGTATTCAATATATTTTCTTTTGTTAATTTAAGTTTTTTCCCATTGTATACAACACTTTTTCTTCTATCAACTACTTGCCGACCAACGCGCCCTTCATCAGTTCGAAAATAAATATATTCTTCATCGTCAACTTTGGAAGTAATACCGCCATTTTTGATAGACTCCACCTGTGCCGTATTTTTCCCATTTTTGTCGAGTAAATATTTCAAGTAGTCATAACCTAGCATATCAAGACTACCCTTACGACCTTGTTTTTTCATTTCGTCATTTTGAAAAACAAATAATCCACCCTCGCCAACAAGTCCATTCTGTTTAGGCGGCTCAT
>JAGBMX010000036.1 GCA_017634675.1 Selenomonadaceae bacterium
CAGAGTGTAGACTTATTATTGTTACTTCCAATTTCAAGGGACACTCCCCCCTACCCCCCTCTAAGAGGGGGGCTTGGTTTGAGGAAATATTGAAATTTTTTGGCTCAAAAGTTGCAATCCGAGTGCCTCCCTCCTAGAGGGAGGTGCCCGAAGGGCGGAGGGAGAGCCGTGAAGAGCACGATATTTATTGATTTGTCTACAGTCTGATCCCCCTCTTAGAGGGGGAAGCATTTTAGCTATGAGCGGTAAGATTTCACGCAAGCAAGTTTTCGGATTTTATAAAGTTTGAAAGTTTCCCTATGCCGTCCATTATGTTTTGATAATGTTCGGGAGTCAGGGATTGCGGACCGTCGGAGAGGGCTTTTGCGGGATTGGTGTGGACCTCCATCATAAGCCCGTCTGCGCCGGCGGCGATTGCAGCAAACGCCATGGGTTTTACCATGCGCCATTTGCCGGTGCCGTGACTTGGGTCTACTATGATGGGCAAATGAGAAAGATGTTTCACGGCGGCGACAGCCGAAAGATCGAGTGTGTTTCTGGTATAAGTTTCGTAAGTGCGAATTCCGCGTTCGCAGAGTACCACGTTGGAATTACCCTCGTTCATAATGTATTCTGCGGCGTTTAACCATTCGTCCACGGTTGCGGCGAGTCCTCTCTTTAAAAGCACAGGTTTCCCGCATTTTCCGACTTCTTTTAATAAGCCGAAATTTTGCATATTTCTCGCGCCTATCTGGAGCATATCCGCATACTTACAAACCTTATCCAACGCCTCCACAACGGTTATCTCCGTAACAATCTTCAACCCGGTGGCCTCTTTTGCCTTTTGAAGGAATTCAAGCCCTTGTTCTTCAAGCCCTTGGAAGGAATAGGGAGAAGTGCGCGGCTTGTAAGCGCCGCCCCTTAGGAACTCTGCGCCGCCTTTCTTTATCACCTTGGCTATTTCAAGAAGCTGCTCCAGCGATTCAACGGCGCAAGGCCCCGCCATAACCACGGGATGCCCGTCGCCTATCTTAACGCCGTCAACATCTATTGCGCTGTCTTGGGGATGAAATTCGCGACTTGCCAGCTTGTAGCTTTTAGATATGGCGACGCTCTTTTCAACGCCTTCCATAGCGTCGATGGGGACTGCCGCCAAACGCGTCTTATCGCCTATAACCCCGATAATTTTTTGCTGGCTTCCCTCCATAACCTTTGCGTCTAATCCCGAAGCCTTAACGGTTGAAATCACTTCTTCGATATTTTTCTCGGTAGCTTCCGGATTCATGATTATAACCATATTATCACCTGTATTCAATATATTTTACGCGAAATATGCGCTTTTCGTATTTTAGTATATATGAGGCATATTTGTCAAATCAAACCTTCACCAATCTGGCGAGGGTCTTAAAAATCTCGTCGGGGTTGATGGGTTTTGAGAGATGGGCGTTTATTCCGGCTTCTATGCTCTTGTTTACGTCTTCTTCAAAAGCGTTCGCCGTTAAAGCTATTATGGGTATCGTTTTTGCGTCTTTTCGCTTTAGCTTTCTTATCTCTTTAGAAGCGCTCAGTCCGTCCATAATCGGCATACGCATATCCATCAATATGGCGGCGTAATAATTTTCTTCGCTGTTTGTAAACTTCTTTAACGCTTCTTCGCCGTTTTCGGCAAGTTCCCCTTTCATGCCGCTCATTTCAAGCATGGCGAGGACAATTTCTGCATTTACCGGCATATCTTCGGCAACAAGTATGGTTTTTCCTTGAAGATTATCGGTTGAAACTTCCTCTTTTTTTTCTTCAACGACAATTTTCTCTTTCTCATCATTCGTCTTAGGAAGCGCCAGCGTCACCGTGAACGTCGTGCCCTCGCCCAATTTGCTTGTCACGTCGATTTTGCCGCCCATAAGGTCTATGTAACTCTTTGTGATAGTCATTCCAAGCCCTGTGGAGCCATAACGATTTGTTGATTTATCGTCCGCTTGACTAAAGGCGTCAAAGAGTTTTGGCAAAAATTCTTCGCTCATACCTATGCCGGTATCCGCAATTTTAAATATCAAATTCGCCTTATCATCGTAAGCCGCCGTTTCTTCAACCGAAAGCGTAACATAACCGCCCTCCGGAGTGAATTTCACGGAGTTTCCCAAAATGTTCAGGAGTATTTGGCGAAGCTTCATAGCGTCACCGATATACGAGCCGTTTTTCGCCTTGTTTTCAAGATTATAGTTAAGCCCTTTGTCCTTGCACTGTCCGCCTATGATAACGCCAACCTGCTCCAAAACATCGTTTAGCGCAAATTCTTCCTTTTTTATTGTAACCTTCCCGGATTCAATTCTTGAGACATCAAGTATGTCGTTTATAAGGGAAAGCAGGTGTTTTGCGGAAGAATCCACCTTAATGAGTTCTTCCCGCACTTTTTCCGGCAAATTCTTATTCGCAAGCGCCATCGAATTTAAACCGATAATGGCGTTCATAGGGGTTCTTATCTCGTGACTCATATTTGATAAGAACATGGTCTTTGCGATATTTGCGGATTTTGCGGCTTCAAGGGCGTTGTTTAACGCATCGTTATTATCCATTGCCGCTCTTGTCTGAGCGTCTACGTTGGTAAACCCGAGTCCCACCGCGGCAAGTTCGTTGCCTTTTTCGGTCGCGCGGAACTTTGCGCCGGCAATCCTCAGCATCTCGTAACTTTCCCGCCCCTCGACGTTTATAAGGCAAACGTGAGTTATAAGGCGTTTTTCCTTTAGTTCGCGCTTTATGTTTTCAGGGTCTACGAATTTATAGAAATTTTCTCTGTACTCCTCCTCCACAAAATATTCGCCGTAAGCCTTCATGGCGTTTGAAAATGTAAAACTGTCGCCCGCTTTAAGCTCTATGGGAAAATCCTTCGTCGCTTGATAGCACACCGCTTCGTCGGTATCCAAGTCGACATAATAAACGCTCCTGTAATCGGAACCCAAGGCGGTTATCATATTGTTGGCCTTGGAATTAATATTCGCTATGTAATTTTTCAGCCCGTCTTTTGCCTTTTGTATACGCTCGCCCAGCTGACTGAGGTCGCCCGAATATTCCGCATTCTCTTTATGATCCGAAAATTCTCGGGTAAGTTCGTCCAGATATCCCGATATTTCCGATATATCGCCGGTCATCTTTTTTACCCGCTTACGCATCTGCGCCGTCGCAAGAAGCACCAAGATAATGCACATGAAAAGGGACACTGCAACGCATACCAGGATGGTAAACTCCTGCCGTTTAATCTCGTTGTCGTACCAATCGGCGGAAAAATCCACCGCTACTATCCCCGCCAAACTGCCGTCGGAGGCAAACACCGGGCTGTACGAACTATAGAACTTCCCCCAAGCGTCGTCATACGGCTCGTCATCCACAGCCGTTACGCCGGTCGCCGCTTTTCTTAAAGCGGCTGTTGCAACGATAGGAGATCCAAACTCGCCGGGATCATTTACGGTAGGGTCGATGGAAAAAGTGAACTCGCCGTTTTTCGGCGGTTGAATACAATAAATATACTCAAGTTCTATATTTTCTTGAAAATACGCAAGGGTTCTCATGGCCTTCTTATAATTTTCGGTGTTTTCATCCTCTTTTGTCAAAGCTTTAAGTTCGTCGCCGTTTAGCATCGCCGCCGCCGTTATTGAAATATCCCGCATACGGTTATGTATAAGCTCTTTCATAGCGTTTTGCGACTGATTGGTAAGCACCACCCCCAAAACGGCGTTAGCCGTTAGGAGCAATATGACGCTTATGACTATCAATAGCGCGGTATAGCTGTCGCGAAATAAATTCATGTTACGCCTCCTTTGTTGCTTCCATAACATGGGTTTACTTTTTTACAAATTTGGAAAATTTTTTCCACATTCGATTGTGGATAAAATTCTAATTTCTGTGGATAAATACTTTTCACAACGGAAATTTCCGTATTTTACCTGTGGAAAACTCCAAAAAAGTTTTACACAGGTTTTTATGAAAATTAACTATATATTGTGTTTTGCTTGACTCAAAACAGAACATATTGTATAATCTTATCAATAGATTTCAATCGAAATCTGATAGTACCTTCGGACTCATAACAAATTATTAAAGTTTTTTCTCTCTCTTTTTCTTTGCTTCTTTCTTTTTCTCTCTCTTTTTTTCAAAAAAGAGAGAGAAAAAGAAAGAAGAGAACTTACAATTTTTAAGGAATTTTTAAGGAACGGTGAAGAAAATGCGGGTTAATGATGTGGAGGTAAAGGTCATAGGGTTTGACGGAGTGACCGAGAAAGAGGTTTCCCATTATATTGATTATATTGAAAACGAAACCCACGAACCCTTAAAGACCTTGTTTATAGAAAGGACGGCGGACAATAAGGTAGCGCTTAAATATTCGATGAAGAAGCAAAAATTTGAGCGAATCCGCCGCATTACCGGTTACTTGGTAGGCACAATCGACCGTTGGAACAATGCTAAACGAGAAGAGGAGCACGAACGGGTAAAGCATGGTGTAAGCAAATGAATAACGGATTCCTAAGAGTTGCGGGAATCGTTGAGGAGTCCATCGTAGACGGCGATGGACTTCGTTTTTCTCTGTTCCTGCAAGGTTGCAAAAGAGCCTGCCCGGGTTGCCACAATAAAAACACTTGGGATTTAAGCGGCGGTAGTCTTATTTCAATCGACGAAATTACGGAAAGAATAACGAGCAATCCCCTATTGACGGGAGTGACGTTCAGCGGCGGGGAGCCTTTTTTGCAGGCTGAAAATTTGATAGCGCTGGCAAAGAAAATCCAGAGAGAAAATTTAAATCTGTGGTGTTATACCGGAAACACTTACGAAGAAATTTTAGAAAAAAACGATAAGCATGAAATTTCGCTCCTTGACGAAATCGACGTATTGGTGGATGGAGAATATATAGAGCATTTAAGGGATTTAACCTTAAAATTTCGTGGAAGCAAAAATCAACGTGTCATAGATTTGAACGAAACGAAAAAAACGGGAAGAATTGTTTTAAAGTATGAGTAAATTTATTAAAGTTTTTTCTTTCTCTTTTTTCTTTGTTACTTTCTTTTTTCTCTTTCTTTTTTCAAAAAAGAAAGAGAAAAAAGAAAGTAAACTCCTAACACTCCAACTTGTCGCCGAGCCGCTCCTTTAAAAGGGTGTAGCGTTTTTTTGTCCTATCGTTCATTATGGCGGTGTTTAAGGCGGATTTTTTGCCTATAAGTATGACCAAATCCTTTGCCCGCGTCACGGCGGTATACAAGAGATTTCTTTGCAACATTATATAGTGCGCCGATACCAACGGCAAGATTATGACGGGATATTCCGAACCTTGGCTTTTATGCACGCTCATGGCGTAAGCAAGAGTCAGCTCGGATATCTCGTCTTTTTCGTATGTAGCTAAAATTTCCCCGTCGAAATTCACCTGCAACTTGCCGTCCTCAACGGAAGAAATAAATCCGATGTCCCCGTTAAAGACCTTCTTTTCATAATTGTTCTTGGTCTGCATGACCTTATCGTTTACGCGAAAAGTCTGACCGCCGAAAGAAAGTTCTTTTTTGTTTGCGGACGGAGGGTTTAACGCTTTTTGCAGGCGAATATTAAGGCGGTGCGTACCGCAAATGTCCTTGTGCATGGGAGAAAGCACCTGTATATCCGTAAGAGGCGAAAAATTACGCTGCGGCAAGACAACGGATACCAAATACTCTATAAATTCCGCCGTTTTTTCGCTTGTATCAAGCTCTACAAATCTAAACTCGCCATCGTCGGTTATCTTGGGAAATCTCCCGTGGTTAATGGCGTGAGCCGAAACCACTATGGAACTTTCCTCCGTCTGCCTGAATATTTCGTTTAACATGACGGAATTTCCGATTTTTGAGGCTATAATATCCTTTAGCACCAACCCCGGTCCCACTGCGGGGAGCTGATCGACGTCCCCTACCAATATGACGTGCGCGCCGTCCGGCACCGCCGTTAAAAAATGGCGCATAAGGACAATATCCATCATGGAAACCTCGTCTAATATTATAACGTCTGCATCTAGCGGATTTTCCTCGTCCCGCAAAAATTCAAAACCCGCGCCGGGAATTCCTTGCGCCTCAAGCATTCGATGCACTGTTTTGGCTCTTTTTCCTGTGGCCTCCGACAATCGCTTCGCCGCTCGTCCCGTCGGCGCGCCTAAAAGTATCTTGCAACCGATTTTTTCCAAGAGTTCGATAATTCCACGCACCACCGTGGTTTTTCCCGTGCCGGGACCTCCCGTTAAGACGAATATGCCCGAACTTAGGGCGTATTTTATGGCGTCCTTCTGTTTTTCCGCCAATCGGATATTTCGCTGTTCCTCCCAATCGGCGATAAATCCTTCTACGTTCTTTATCCCGAAATATCTTGCGCTTTCCTTTATCTCCTTAATTCGCCTCGCCACAAGTGTTTCCGCTTCGTACAGATAATGAGAATATATATATCTGACGCCGCCTATATCCTCAAAATCCACGACGTTTTCCTCGGTCATCTTGTTTATGATGTTTTCTATCAGGTAAGTATCTTCAATCCGCAGGTTTTTTGCGCTCTCCTTTATAAGATATTCCATAGGGGCGCAGGTATGCCCGGACATTGAAATTTCGCCCAAAGAAAATATCACGCCCGCTCTAATCCTCTCCTCGTCCTCGGGGGAAAGCCCTATGCTCCTTGCGATTGTGTCCGCCGTTTGAAAGCCTATTCCCTTAATATCCTCCGCAAGCTGATAGGGATGGTTTTCAAGCATATCAATGGAAAAGGAGGAATATTTCTTAAAAATTCTGGCGGCGAAAGTCCCCGAAACTCCGTGGGTTTCAAGCCAGAGCATAATATCTCTTAATTCCGATTGCCTCATATAGCTTTCGGTTATCTTTTCGATTGTTTTTTTCCCGATACCCGGAATTTCCTTCAGCCTTTGTGGAGAATTTTCTATTACGTCCAGCGTGTCAATGCCGAATTTTTCCACAATGCGTTTGGCAAAACCGGCTCTAATCCCGTCTATCGCGCCGGACGCCAAAAAACGCTCAATTCCCGCCGCGCTTGTGGGACGGATAAGTTCTATATTGGTGGCGCGAAACTGTTCGCCAAACCTAGGGTGATCTATATATACGCCGCGAAACCTCGCTTCTTCTCCCACTTTAGGCGGTTCTGACGCAAGTGTCACGGTTACTCTGCCCCTATCTTTGGATTTTAGCGAAAGGACGGAAAACGCGCCGTCGGGGGCTTCAAAAACAATCCTGTCCACGGTTCCTTCTATTTGCAGTTCGTTATTTTTTAGCGTTTCATCCATCACTACGCCTCCGAAAGTTCCTCCCACTTTTTATACCGTTCTTCGATTTCCGCTTCTTTTTCCGCATACGCTTTCGCCGCCTCTGCGCTCCTTTTCGGGTCGGATTGCAGATGGGCGTCGTTCATTTCGACTTCCAAAAGTTTTAGCTCCGCTTCAGCCATGGCGATTTCCGCTTCCGCTCTTGCTATTAGTTCAATTCGTTTGTCTTCGCTTAACCCTGCATACTGATTTCTTTTCTCCCTTATCTGTTCTTTCTCCTTTATGTTTTCCGAATTTTTCTCCGAATTTTTTTCATTTTTCAACCGAGAAATTTTTTCCGTAGGGATTTTTTTATTTTTTTCGTTCGCAAGATTTTCCTCCGCCTCGGCTTTTTTCTCTCTATAGTAGCCGTAACCTCCTTCATATTCCGTCAGTTTGCCGTTTTCCAGTTCAAGGGTTACGTTTCCCACTTTATCCAAAAAATATCTGTCGTGACTCACCGCCAAAAAAGTTCCGGGATACGCCATAAGCGCTTCTTCCACCGCTTCTTTCGCGGGTATGTCTAAGTGGTTCGTAGGCTCGTCCAATATTAAGAAATTAGCACCTTCAAGCATGAGTTTCAAAAATGCGAGCCTGCTCTGTTCGCCCCCGGATAAATCCCCGATAATGCGAAACACATCATCCCCTTTGAACAGGAATGCGCCAAGATAGCTTCTTGCCTCTTCCTCGCTTGTTCCGTATTCGTACATAATTTCGTCTATAATGCGCCGTTCGCGGTTCAATCCTTCGTGATGCTGCGAAAAGTACGCAATTTTCACCCGACTTCCGATTCTGATTTCGCCTTTGGCGGGACTTAATTCCGACACAATAAGTTTCAGCAAAGTGGTTTTCCCCGCGCCGTTTGGCCCGACAAGCGTTACTCCGTCGCCCCGCCTTATCAAAAAGTTCGCGCCCGCAAAAATTTCCTTATCCCCATAAGAAAAAGCCAACTCCTCCGCTTCAAGCACCCTTTCGGCGGAGGGCGGCGGGGTGTGCAATTTGAAATATGTAAAAGACGCCGCGTCTTTAGGCAGTACGATCCGCTCCATCCGCTTTAACTGCGACTCCCTTCCCCTTGCCTGTTTCGCCTTCACTCCCGCCTTGTACCGTCTGATAAATTCCTCTGTCTTTTTTATCTTTTCCTCTTGCTTTTCATAAGCGGATAAAAGCGCCGCCCTCCGTTCGTTTTTCACCTTTATATAATAAGTATAATTCCCTTGATAATTTGTGACTGTTTTATTTTCAAGCGCCAAAATACGCTTTGCCACTCTGTCCAAAAAATATCTGTCATGGCTTATTATAAATACCCCGCCGGGATAGTGGGTCAAAAAGTCCTCAAGCCACTCCGTCATATTTATGTCAAGATGGTTGGTAGGCTCGTCCAAAAGTAAAAAATCAGGCTCTCTCAAAAGCGACTTAGCTAAACAAATTCTGGTTTTTTGCCCGCCCGAAAAATGCTCCGCCTTTTTTTCAAAATCCTCCACAGTGAACCCAAGGCCGAATGCCACTCGGTTTATGCGGGATTCTATGTCGTAACCGCCTAGGTGTTCAAATTTATTCAACACTTTTTCATAAGCCTCGACAGCGGTTTTATCCTTCGCCATCATCTGCTCCAACTCGCTTTTTTTCGCATCCAGAGCCAAGACGTCGGAAAATGCGCTCAAAAGGGTTTCATAAAGAGTATCGTCGCCAAAATCCGCTTGCTGCTCCACATAACCTATTTCGCCGTCGGTTTTTATTACTCCTTTGTCGTAATCCTCCATGCCGAGCAAGATCTTAAAGAGAGTGGTTTTCCCCGCGCCGTTGCCGCCGACGAACCCCACCTTGTCGCCTCTTGCTATCTCGAAAGACACATTTGAAAAAAGTTCTTCGATACCGAAGAATTTAGAAAGATTTGAAACTTCGATTTTCATGTTATAAACTCCTATAGGAAATCTAAAAAAACGCTCGATTATCCTAATGACTCCCCGCCCCGAAGGGGCAGGGAGTCATTAAAAATGTTTTTTAGAGATGCCTCTATAAAAAAAACCGCAAGGTTACCCTTGCGGTATAATTTCGTGGTGGGCAGGGATGGATTCGAACCATCGTAATCCGAAGATGACAGATTTACAGTCTGTTGCCTTTAACCACTCGGCCACCTACCCGAAAAATGGTGACCCAGGAGGGACTCGAACCCCCGACCCTTTGATTCGTAGTCAAATACTCTAATCCAACTGAGCTACTGAGTCACAAATATTAAATTATGGTGGGCCCACTAGGACTCGAACCTAGGACCGACCGGTTATGAGCCGGTTGCTCTAACCAACTGAGCTATAGGCCCATGTTGTCAGCAGAAAAAATGGAGCGGAAAACGAGACTCGAACTCGCGACCCCCACCTTGGCAAGGTGATGCTCTACCAACTGAGCTATTTCCGCAAAAATATGGAGCGGAAAACGAGACTCGAACTCGCGACCCCCACCTTGGCAAGGTGATGCTCTACCAACTGAGCTATTTCCGCGTGACTGACAAATAGGATTATATCGCTTAGCATTGTTTTTGTCAATAGATTTTTAAAAAAAGTAATTTTAACATTTTACGTTGCCTATATTTACTCCTCTATACGCTTTATCTGAGCTCCCAAACCAATCAACTTTTCAACCAATCTGTCGTAGCCTCTGTCGATATGGTGAAGCGCCGTAACCGTAGTCTCGCCTTTTGCCACAAGCCCCGCCAACACCATGGCGGCGCCCGCCCTTAAATCCGTCGCTTTTACCCTCGCTGCTTTTAATTCGGGAATTCCGACAACTTCGGCGCGCCTATCGTCCACCGTAATGTTCGCTCCCATGCGACGAAGTTCTTCAACGTGCATGAAACGGTTTTCAAATACAGTTTCTATTACGGTGCCTTTGCCTTCCGATACGGATAGCATCGCCATAAACTGCGCCTGCATATCCGTGGGAAATCCCGGGTACGGGAGCGTCTTTATGTCCACGGATTTCAAGGGCTTATCGCAAGTTACCCGTATACCGTTTACATCCTCGTAAAGGGTCGCTCCCGCCTCTTTCAGTTTCGCTATAACCGGCTTTAAATGCTCGCTTATGGCGTTTTCGATAAATACATCGCCTTTCGTCATGGCGGCGGCAAGCATATAAGTTCCCGCTTCGATTCTGTCCGGAATAATGGCATACTCCTGCCCTCTCAACTTTTCCACGCCGTTTATCTTTATAAGATTTGTCCCGGCGCCCCTAATATTTGCGCCCATTACGTTTAAGAAATTCGCCAAATCCACAATCTCCGGCTCTTCCGCCGGATTTTCCAAAATCGTCTGCCCCTTTGCGGTAGAAGCCGCCATCAAAATATTCTCCGTTGCGCCAACGCTCGGAAAATCCAGATAAATTCTGTTTCCCTCTAATCCGTTTGGAGCCTCGACTTTTATAAACCCGTGACCTATCTCAATCTTTGCCCCTAAAGCTTCAAACCCCTTCAAATGCAAATCTATGGGTCTCGTTCCTATGGCGCAACCTCCAGGCAAAGATATTTTCGCATGACCGTACCTAGACAAGAGCGGACCCATTATCAAAAAGGATGCCCTCATCTTTCGCACCAATTCGCTTGGCGCCTCCGTCGAAGTCAAATTCGTCGCGTCAACCGTCAGCGTTTCCTTTTCGACGTTGTATTCGGTTTTAGCTCCAATTGAGCGTATTATTTCAGATATAGTCGCCACGTCCTCCAAATGAGGCACTTCTTCAAGTAAACTCGCCCTGTCCTGCCCCAAAAGAGTCGCTGCAATAACGGGCAACACTGCGTTCTTCGCCCCGCTTATCTTAACGTTCCCTCGAAGGGGATGCCCCCCCTCTATCAACAGTTTCTCCATTTCTTCCCTCTGTTTTATTTATTAGGGCTTCGCCCCAAACCCCGCCAAAGGGCATCTGCCCTTTGAACTTACAATTATCTTATTAAACGCATAGCAAACGACAAAAATGGTTGCGCTTGATTTGGTTTCCCCGCCTTTCAGGCAGGGAAGCCAATCGCAAAACTTTATTTCGTTTACTATAACTATCCATCAATTATGTTTATGGTTGTCTTTACATAGTTTTCTATTAAGTAGGTGGTGGAAGTGGGCTTGTTTATCGGTTGACTGCCCAGTTTTTTTGCGCCGTATTTTTCTTCCGCCCTTTTTTGCGCCTCCAGCACCTTTTTTATCATCTCCCGTTGCGCCTTTTCGGAAAGCACTTCTCTCGGCGCGCCGGGAGCTATTATTATCTCGTTGTTTTTACCTGTGTCCGCAAGTTTTTTTAGTTTCACTCGGGTGGGTTCCCCCGCTCCCTCTTCCGCAAGAGCCACGTTCATTCCCGTTATCGGCACAAGACCGCCGCCCCGCACGTCTAGGGTAAGAGTTCCAGAAACTTGGGTAAGGGGGATTATGTAAGCGGCCTTTACGATTTCGTCTTTACCTCGGTACGGCCTCAGCGTTATGGTGAAATTCACCTTATCTCCCGGTTTTGCGGTCGTTTTGTCGGGAATTGCGGATATCAGTTTAGCGGTGCGCCTGCCCTCCGCAACTTCGATTTTTACGTCAATGCCCCTCACGAAAGAGTCTTTCTCGGGGTTTATCGACAGCGTCGCCAACGCTTCCGCAAGTTCCACTATGGAAATTTTTCCGACATCGCTTGCGGCGTAAAACATATTTTCCCGCTTGAATACGCCGCCGTCCGCCATATCGGTTTTTAACTCAAAGTAAACTCTGGTCGTAGCCTCCGACATGGTATCCGTCGTTCGCACCACCGAAGCGTAAGAGAGGGAAGAAGCGACGGCGGGCAGCAGTTCCTCGTCATAGGCGATGTATGATTTATAGATATTGCTTCTGCCAAGAGCGAAATCCACAACTTGTATCTTTATGGGAAGTGATTCCGGGTATTCGCCGACTATTCCGGCAACGCCGCTGTCCCTGTCCTGTGAAATCCTGCCGATAATATTTCCGATGTTTGCCATCTTAGCCCCGGGCACTGCGACTCCCGGTATGGGACCTACCACGTCCGCATTGGTCAGAAAATAATTCACGTTCCCGCGGTGAGTGAAAGGATGCCCAAAGCCTAAAACCCGTTTTCCGTCAATATCCGTCACCGTGCCTGTGGCGCCCACCGAAAAATCCCCGTATGTAAGGGCGACTCCCATGGCTCCGCCGGGTTTTAACGGCTGCGCGGCGCTTTTTACAAAAGACGCCCCTCCGGGATTTTCCAAAAAGTTTACGCTCTTTCCCTTAAAGAGTTTATCCGTCAAAAACGCCTTAGCCGCATCGTTGAACCCGGATATGTATACGTTGGCTTTTTCCTCTTTGTCATTGTCGGCGGTTTTAGCTTTTGCGTTATCTTTTGCCTTATCCTGCTCTTTGCTTTTATCGGGCTTTCCCGTTTGCTCCTTGTTCTTTTTATCCCTGTCCTTTTTCTCTTTGGCTTTTCTTTCTTTTTCCTTCTTTTCCTTATCCTGTCTGTCCAGTTCTTTTTCCAGCTCTTTCTTTTCGTCCGAAACTATCTGCTCAAGCTTCTTTTGCAGATCCGTCTTTTCGTCTTCTCGCCTTTTATCAAGCGCTTTCTTTAAATCAAACTCGTCGTACTGCCTTTTGTTTTTCCTATCCGGCAACTTCCAAATTTCCCTCATTCTCTCTATAGGCGTTATAAGGCAGACCTTGTTATCCATGCCCTTGAACCCGGCGGAAACAGCTCCTATGAGTTTGCCGTTTATATAAGCGGGACTCCCGCTCATGCCTTGCAGCACTCCTTTTGACGTGTCCATCACGCCGCCGCCCGCGTTCGCCATTATATAAGAATCGTCAAGTTTGCCGCTTCCCGATATTCCCACGATGTTTACGCCAAAACTTTTAATCTCGTTTGACGAATCCACTACCGTGTATGCTACGCCGACGTCCCCCGGCTTTACCTCGGACATCGGAAGTATCTCCTGCATGGAAAACGCCGCCGCAGGCTGCGCCAACATTATTAACCCCAACAATATTTTTTTCAGCAACTTTTTCACTCCACTGTTTGTCGAGGGCTTTGCCCTCAAACTCCCACCAAAGGGCGCCGCCCTCTGGACTCCCGCAAGGGACTGTCGCCCCTTGACCCCGTATTAAATATTTTTTTGGTTTTCTTCTATTATACATAAAAAAAATTTTTTTAAAAGAGTTTTATAAAAGTTTATGAAAATTTGCGGTAAAATTGTTATTATTCACGGGTAGTAAAAAAAGAAAAATATTGCTCTTCATGGTCAACCCCTCTGCCCTTCGGGCACCTCCCCTTTCAGGGGAGGCTCTCTGATTTCTCATTTTGTGGATATATAATAGAAAAGTTACCTTCACGTTGCCTCCCCTGAAAGGGGAGGGGGACCGCGAAGCGGTGGAGAGGTCTACCATGAACGGCACTAATTCACCTTTCGCACCACTATGTTGTATTACCCGTGAATAGTAACAGCGCAGGATCTACCACATAATATTTGGGAGTAAAAATATCTTTACAAGAAAAAAATTAGCTCCTATAATAACTTTTGGCAATAATGGAAAATATAATCATTATACATATATACATTTTGATTTTCCTTTCATGTTTCTTGACTAACCTTATTTTAACCGAATTTTCCCCATGTATATCATTTGATTTTGCAACTAGCCATGGTGAATTTCATATCAAGGTGAGATAATGACGTACAAAAATAAAAACTGTAGTGGCATATTGTTGGTGTTTCTCGCAGCAGTAATCCTGATATTCTTTTACTGTTCTAAGGCTGCGGCGGCTACAACCATCGTCCTTGGAGATGAGCGGACGAACGAGTACTTGCCTTTGCTGAATGGCAAGCGCATTGCTCTTTTTACCAACCATTCTGCCATAGTGAAAGGTGAACACCTCCTGGAATTGCTCCTAAGGAACGGGCAACGTGTGACGGTTCTATACACTCCCGAGCATGGCATTCGCGGCGATAAGGCGGCAGGCGAAACGATTGAAGACGGTATTGATCCCGCGACCGGAATTCCCATCGCGTCGCTTTATAACGAAGCGTCGGGTACCGTCAAACCGTCCGTTGAAACTATGGATAAATTTGATACGTTGGTAATTGATATTCAAGATGTGGGGCTGAGATATTACACCTATTACATTACCGTTTGCGATTTATTGGAGGTATGCTCTGTTCACGGCAAAGAGGTTATACTGTTGGACAGACCGAACCCGAACGGTCATTATGTGGATGGACCTATACTCGACATGAAGTTCAAGTGCCATATTGGACGTCTTCCAATCCCCGTGGTGCATGGCCTGACTTTGGGCGAACTGATGAATATGGCAATAGGGGAAGGGTGGCTGGACCTGCCGCAAGGGCTTGATTTTACCGTTATACCCTGCCTAAACTATACGCACCGTACCCCATACACATTACCGGTTCCGCCGTCACCGAATCTGCCCAATATGAAAGCCGTCTATCTGTACCCTTCCTTGTGTCCGTTTGAGGGGACCGTTATTAGCGTCGGTCGAGGTACGGACATTCCTTTTCAATGCTTTGGGCATCCCAATCTAAAAAAGAAGTACCGCTACAGCTTTAGCCCGCAGAGCGTCAAGGCCGCCCCTAATCCCCCGCTCCTAGGGCAGATATGCTATGGCGTAAATCTAAGTCGGAAAAAAGAGTCGGATTTAAGGAAGAAACACATGGATTTGTCGCATATAGTGGAAGCTTATAAAGTCTTTCATCGGCAGGGGTTGGGGGATTCTTTCTTCCTCAAGGGGCGTATCGGCAACTTGGGAGAGGTAGTATATTTTGACCTTTTTATGGGTCAATCATATGTCCGCGAGGCAATTCGCGCCGGTAAAAGCGCCCGAGAGATACGTTCCATGTGGCGCCGCGATGTGGAAACATTTATCGAAAAAAGCAAACCGTATCTTCTGTATAAACGAAATGACGGATAATACTTGTAGCGGTTAAACGGGTTGCCACAGAGCGAAATCAAAGTTTATGGCAAAAATAAGGAGTTTACCTATGGAACAAAAACTTTTTACGGAAATTTTACCGTTGTATAAGTCAAAAGAAAATAATTCTTATTCCATTAGAATCAGAATACGACTGACCGACCCGATTGACGCCGACGCGCTAAGAAATGCCGTAGACACCACAATGAAGCGTTATCCGTATTTCTCTGTCAGGCTTATTAAAAAAGGAGACGAATTTGTTTTTGCGGACAACCAAAGTCCCGTCGTTATTGCCAATACGCCCAAAGGGACAGAACTTAATGCGGCAGAATCCAATTACCACATGATTTCATTTTCCGGCTATGACAACTGGATTGTTATGGATGTCTTTCACGGGTTGACCGACGGAACCGGGGCTTACGAGGTAATTCGCACCTTGCTGTTTTATTACTGTTCCGATCGTTACAATGCGACGCTTTCTAGGCAAGGAATCCGTACTTTGGATGATAAAATATCCCTTGAAGAATGGGAATGTCCCGTTATGAAAGCCGAAAACCTTCCAACGCCAAGGCATTACGAGATGCCTGCGTCGCTAAATCCCTGCGCGGCGGCAAATCTTCCCGTTGAAAAATACAGCGCGGTATACTGCATTACGGTGAGAGAGAGCGAATTTATGCAGTTCAACAAAGAAAACGGAGCAAGTCCCGGAACTATGGTTTCTTTGCTCCTAAGTCGCGCGATGGCAAAGCTCTTTCCCGATGCCCGCGAAGCCATCCGCATCATACTATGCGTCAATCAACGAAAAGCGCTTCGCGCGCCATTGGCTCATCAGAGTTTGGTCGGCGGCGCGCTCCTTGAGTACGGGGCAGATTTACGCCGTTTATCGCTCCCCCAGCAGATAAAAGCATATCGAAAAATGGTTTCCGACCAGACCAAAGAAGAAAAAGTGCTTTCCGGCATAGCTTCCGTTGTTGGGCTGACAAAGATGCTTTTGTCCAAGAATACCGATGAGGAAAGAACGGGCATAGCGGCATACGTTGACAAAATGGCGGCAAATACGGGGACTGCTTGCGTCAGCTATGTGGGGAAGGCAAACCTTGGGGAAGCCGAGAAGTATATACAAGAATTTCACCTTTGGAGCTATAATTCTCTTCCCGTAACAATTCATATTTCAGCCGTAAACGGAAAATTCACTTTTGATTTTATACAAAAATTCAACAGTCCTATTTACATAAACGCATTTTTGAAGGAATTGGATGAGCGCGGTATTTCCTACGATTTTCAAGATAGAATGTTGGAAGAACTGCCGAATATCAAACTTCCGTGGCGTTAATAATGCCTTAACTCAAATTTTTTCTTCGCCGGAAAAAATTTCATACGTCGGCATGAGAGCAAGGTGTCCGAAAGATTTCTTCTAACACAGCCGTTTTTTCACAAAACCAGAAAAAAATGATTTGACGAATTGCAAAATCCCGATTAAAATAAAATCGCACTTTATTTTAATCGGGATTTTTGAGAGGTATATAATGTATATAAAACGTCATTTGGAAAAATCAGTTTTGAAAGCGTCCGAACAATATCCCATTGTTATGGTGTGCGGGCAACGACAAGTCGGAAAATCCACCATGCTGTATCATATCAAAGAGAAAAATCGAAATTATGTGACGTTAGACGATGCAAACGCTAGGCGATTAGCCGAATCCGATCCTGCCCTTTTCTTTGAAAATTACGGTTTTCCCCTTATTATTGACGAATTTCAACGAGCGCCCTCCTTACTCTTGGAATTAAAGAAAATTGTCGATAAAAAAATGCTGTCGGGCGAAAATTGCAATGGTTTATATTGGCTGACGGGATCGCAAAAATTTCATATGATGAAAGACATCGCCGATTCTTTGGCGGGGCGCATCGCAATATTTGAATTGTCGAGCTTTTCCGCCGCAGAAATTGACGGGTTTACGGCTGAAATTTTTAGTCCCGAAATAGACGCTGTGAAAACACGGGCAAGACAAAGGAAAAAGCAGAATATACATCAAATTTACGAAAGGATCTTTCGTGGCGGTATGCCTAAACTTATTACAACTGAAATAGACAGGGAAAGGTTTTACAGCGATTATGTGAACACTTATTTGGAAAGAGATATTAGAGATTTGGCTCAGGTGGGGAAAATCGGACAATTTTACGATTTTTTGGTATTTATGGCCGGCAGAACCGGGCAGGAATTAAAATACGCAGATATTGCAAAAATGCTTGGAATATCTCAGCCAACGGCAAAAAATTGGGTTTCCATATTGGAACAATCCGGTGTTATTTATCTTTTAAGACCGTATTTTGCAAATCTTACTAAACGCTTGGTAAAAACGCCTAAAATTTATTTTATGGATACGGGTTTAGCGGCGTATTTGTGTCGCTGGACAAGTCCCGAAACTTTAGAGTATGGCGCAATGGACGGGGCTTTTTTTGAAACGTACGTTGTTACGGAAATTATAAAAAGTTTCCGTCATAATGGGAACAGGGAAAATCTTTACTATTATCGTGACGTTAACAAAAGGGAAATAGACCTTTTGATGATAGAAAATCAAAAAATTTTTCCCATTGAAATAAAAAAGAGTTCTGCGCCGTCTAATCCCGATAAAAATTTTTACGTTTTAGATAAATTTAACCTTGAAGTTCAACCCGGTCTTATTATTTGCGCCTGCGAAGAAGTTACGCCATACAATCGCAATGCGTGGTACTCTCCGATATTTGCATTATAAAAGATAATCAATACTTACGTTAAAGGGCAGTGAAAACTTAAAAGTTTCCACTGCCCTTCAGACTGTAGACAAATCAATAAATATCGTGCTCTTCGCGGCTCTCCCTCCGCCCTTCGGGCACCTCCCTCTAGGAGGGAGGCACTCGGATTGCGACTTTTGAGCCAAAAAATTTCAATATTTCCTCAAACCAAGCCCCCCTCTTAGAGGGGGGTAGGGGGGAGTGTCCCTGGAAATTGGAAGTAACAATAATAAGTCTACACTCTGAAGGGCAGTGAAAACTTAAAAGGTTTCACTGCCCTTTTTTATTCTTCTATTTCCTTTAGCACAACTGCATTTTTCGCATCAATGCCTACAACCTGCACGCTTATCACTTCTTTTTTGGAAGTCGGCACATTCTTTCCCACAAAATCCGCTCTTATCGGAAGTTCTCTGTGTCCTCTGTCAATCAGAACAGCAAGCTCTATAGCCTTGGGTCTTCCTATATCCATTATAGCGTCTAACGCCGCTCGAATCGTTCTTCCCGTAAACAACACATCGTCTACCAAAATAACTGTTTTGCCGTTTATGTCTTCGGGTATGCTCGAAGGTTTTACTATTGGCGATGCGCCTAATGTGGACAGATCGTCCCTGTATAAGGTTATGTCTAAAATTCCCAAGGGTAATTTTATATTTTCAATTTCTTCGATATACCTCTGGAGTTTTTCCGCAAGAGGCACTCCCCTAGAGCGTATGCCCACCAAAATCAAATCGCTCGCGCCTTGGTTCCTCTCTAAAATCTCGTGGGCAATACGCCTAATTGCTCTGTTCATGGCGTTCTCGTCCATAAGCGTAGTCTTTTCGATCATCTTTTTCATTAAAATCCCCCCAAGATTGCAATAAGTAAAATTAACAGCGTTGTTAAAAAAAAGCATATCGCCGCTTTGGCGTAATCTATTGCGTCTCTTTTGCCTTTTGGTGTTTTTAAATATTCAATATAAGTTTTCGCATAGCCTAAAATTTTCATTTCGGCAACTCTATTTTGGGCTTTTCCTGATTTTTCTTGTAGAGCAATCCGCAACGACCGATTAATTGCACAAGTTCTGCGTCCGTTCTGTCAGCCAGGGTTTCTATCGCGTCTTTCGGTTCTACCGGCGAATTTTGCAGCACCTTTACCTTTATAAGTTCCCGCTTCTTTATGGCTTCCCTTGCGGACGTCACAACCGTTGGCGTAACCCCCTCTTTTCCTATCTGCACCACTACTTCTTCGGTCATTCCCATGGAACGCAAGAAACTCTTTTGCTTGCCCGTCAAATTTTTCTTTATCACGTTTTCACTCCCTGTATTCAAAGGTCATATCCCCGATATGCACCGTATCTCCCTCTTTTATCCCTTTTTCCCGCAGCTTTTCGTCAATGCCCTTCATTCTCCAAATATATTGAAACCGACGAAGCGCCTCGTCGTTTTGGAAATTCGTCATATATACAAGTTTTTCGAGCGACTTGCCGCTCACCACAAAATCTCCGGATTCGTCCCTCTTTATAACTATTCTTTCAGGGTCGTCCTCTTTCTTTACGCTGATTTCAACGGGTTCGTCTTCGACAACGATATTCTCAAGTTCCGTCGCAAGATATTTTATAAGCGAATCAACGCCTTCGCCCGTCGCGGCGGAAATTTCAAAAAACGCGATATTTTCCTTTGCCGCAAGTTCCTTTAACATCGGCAAATTCTCTTTGGCGCTCGGCAAATCTATCTTGTTGGCAACCAATATCTGCCGACGCTTCGCCAATTTTTCGCTGTACTTCTTTAATTCAAAATTTATCCTGTTGTAATCTTCAACCGGCTCTCTGCCTTCAACCGCCGCCGCGTCCACGATATGAAGGAGCAGTTTCGTCCTTTCCACATGGCGCAAAAAGTCATGCCCCAAGCCTACGCCTTCCGCTGCGCCTTCTATCAGCCCGGGAATATCCGCCATGACGAAATTTTTCTCGTAATCGGTGTTTACAACGCCCAGCACCGGCACCAAAGTCGTAAAAGGATAATCCGCAACCTCCGGGCGAGCCGCCGAAACTTTTCTTATCAAACTGGACTTTCCCACGCTGGGGTATCCGATAAGCCCCACGTCAGCCAAAAGTTTCAGCTCCAAAAAGAGGGTTTTCTCCTCGCCTTTTTCCCCAAACTCGGCAAAAGTAGGGGCGCGGTTCGCGGAATTTGCAAATTTTGCGTTCCCCCTGCCGCCTCTGCCGCCTTTTGCGATAACATATTCTTTTCCGACTTCCGTCAAATCAGCCAATACGTCACCTGTAGCGTCGTCTTTTACCACAGTCCCCGCAGGCACTTTTATAATAAGCGCTTCGGCATTTCTTCCGTATTGATTTTTCCTGTCTCCATGCTCTCCGTTTTCAGCTTTAAACTTTCTATGGTAACGAAAATATTGCAGCGTATTCTCATTCTCGTCCGCAACAAAAACTATATCGCCGCCCTTACCTCCGTCTCCCCCCGATGGGCCGCCTTTCGGCACAAACTTTTCCCGGCGGAACGCGCTTTTCCCGCTTCCGCCGTCCCCCGCTTTAACGTATATTTTAGCTCTGTCTAAAAATTCCATGTGTAGTTACCTCAAAAATCTTTTACATATTTCGCGCAATAAACCTTATATCTGTCCTGCGCCGAAAGGCAAGTGTCCCTCAAATAGCCTTTTTCCTTAAAATATTCTCGTAACCCTCTGTAATAGTATTCTTTATGGTTAGCGTCGATTATAAAAGGAACAATATCGTTTCTGAGACACTCGCCGAACATAATCAATCTCCCCACTCTGCCGTTGCCATCCTGAAAAGGGTGGATTTTTTCAAATTTAACGTGAAAATCCAAAACATCGTCAAAAGAATGTTTGTCGATCGAATTATATTCTTTTAACAATCTCTGCACGGCGGTTTTTACGTCTTCGGGCGCGGTCGTATCCATACCTGCAACCATATTTGGAACAGTTTTATATTCGCCGACATTGAACCATTCGATATCAGAGTACGACGTGTTGGTTTTAAGTATCCTATGATACTCTTTTATCTTTGTTTCGGTTAAAGAGTAAGTCAGAGTGTCAAGCAGATAATCGAATGCTCGAAAATGATTGTTGGTTTCAATCACATCGTCGCTTCTTATAACATCGTCCTTTTCCGTTAAAATGGACTTTGTGGAAAAAAGGCTTTCCGTATGCTCTCGCTTTAACCTGCTTCCTTCTATGCGATTGCTGTTATACGCCATTTCCACTTGAGTGAAACAGTAAATGCCGTTTTTATACTTATGCTTGTACTCTGCCATTAGCTGCTCGGAAAGCTTCTGCGAAGGACTCATAGCGCGCCTCCTACCCTATTTCCATTCGTCGTCCCAGCGAAGAAAGAACATCAGGAAAGGGTCTATAATATAGAGTATGTTGTTTTTCCATTCGATTGTATCAGGGTCTAAAAGCGAGGCCTTAATAATATTTTCGGTATGACCTATATGCTGTTCGGTCGAAATACGTCCTTAATCAACGGTTTACTCATCTTTATCGCCCCTTCCGATCACATTACCTTTTGCCCTCCAAAGGGTCGGGGCCGTAGATGTTATCGCCTTCAGTCCCTTTTGCAAGAAGAAGATATATGTTGATGAAAGCGGCTACTATGGTGATAAAGGGAACTAAATTGCCGAATATGGCGATAAAGAACACGATAAGGGCTAGTTTGTTGTCTTTGCCCAAATCTTTTAAGCGGCGAACGTCCAGCTTATAAGAAAATACGGCTAACATTAAGTCCAAAACCACAAGACCTGCCAAAAATTCGGGAGCCGATCCCCATAAAAGGTTATAATCAAGCGTAAATTTTATACCATCACCGCTGCCGTACGCATCAACGTCAACCCCGGAGATTGCGGTGAGGATTCCGTAAAAAACACCGTAAAAAAGCGCCAAAACTATTGACCTTTTAAGATACCGCAGTCGGTTCAGTCGACTTGTCCCCGTCCAAAACATTTCCGCCATTGTTGTATCCGGTACGTAATTCATACTTATCCCTCCAAATTTTTTCTTAAACACACCATCATTATAATTTTATGGAAAATATATTGCAAGAGGGTTTAACAAAATGTTCGATAAAAAATAAAAAAGTACAACATAAAGGGTATTGACGAGCGTAAAAATGTATGATATTATGTTCAAGTATTCTCGTGAGAGGAGATTGCCGCGCGGGTGTAGCTCAATGGTAGAGCCCCAGCCTTCCAAGCTGGTCACGTGGGTTCGATTCCCATCACCCGCTCCAAAGACGCCGGGGTGGCGGAACTGGCAGACGCAGGGGACTTAAAATCCCCCGATCCTAACAGATCGTACCGGTTCGATTCCGGTCCTCGGCACCATTTTCCACGCGGTCGTGGCGGAATGGCAGACGCGCTAGCTTCAGGCGCTAGTGGTGTAAACCGTGGAGGTTCAAGTCCTCTCGACCGCACCAAGAAGCGGTGGTGGCGGAATTGGCAGACGCGCTACTTTGAGGGGGTAGTGTTCACAAGACGTATGGGTTCAAGTCCCATCCACCGCACCATTTTTTTGATGCGGACGACAACTTTATATTAACCGCGGTGGTGGCGGAATTGGCAGACGCGCTACTTTGAGGGGGTAGTGTTCACAAGACGTATGGGTTCAAGTCCCATCCACCGCACCAGAATGTTCAAGAGGCTTTCGCCTCTTTTTTTGTGCATTAAATTAAATTCTTGCTAAAAACAGGATTTTTTTATAAAATTAGAGCGTATCTTTGATTGTCAACTAGTCTTGTTATTATTTCTCAAAGTGTGCTATAATGGCGTTACTATTAACGGGTAAACTTTGCTCTCCTATAAAAAGTATGCACCCGAGGCAACGTTGCCACCTCTCCGCCGTTGGCCACCTCCCCTTTCAGGGGAGGCTCTCTTGTTTTGCTGTAGTGCCTTCCCTGAAAGGGGAGGGGGACCGCGAAGCGGTGGAGAGGTCCTCTGTGAACGGCACTAATTCGCCTTTCGCATCACCGTGTTGTACTACCCGTGAATAGTAAC
>JAGBMX010000003.1 GCA_017634675.1 Selenomonadaceae bacterium
TGAACCTACCTGCATTATCGATGGCATGATTTGCCTAATGATTACGAGGTGATGTCAGAAAATCATTGAGTCTTGTACTATGATTCGATTTTAATGTCAAATTTTTTTAGTTTTGTGTCCAATTTTTGTTGACCAGTGCAGAAGAGCACTATTTTTCTTTTTGTACTACCCGTAAATAGTAACAAAAATCTAGCGATAATTAGAGATTTTGTGTAAAATATGTTGATAAACGTAAAAATAATGAGTAAATATGTTGATAGACATAAAAATAATGTGTAAAATATTGGATAAAAAACAATAAAAAGGTGATAAAAGTGGAAAGAGAGTGTATGACAAAACTTTTGGAGTGGAAAAAAGATGCGTATAGAAAACCGCTTATTTTAAACGGCGCCAGACAAGTCGGAAAAACTTGGATTATGCGGGAATTTGGGAAAAGATATTATGAAGATACGGCGTATTTTAACTTTGATGAAAATTCTACGCTGTCTCCGCTCTTTCAAAAAACAAAAAATCCTAAAAGATTAATAGAACTTCTTACCATGATACACACAAAAGCTATTATTCCCGGTAAAACTCTTATAGTGTTTGATGAAATTCAAGAATGTCCCGAAGCGTTAAACGCCCTAAAATATTTTAGGGAAAACGCTACGGAGTACCATGTTATGGCAGCGGGAAGTTTGCTTGGGACCTCGCTTGCGGCGCCTAAGTCCTACCCGGTCGGACAAGTGGATATTATGAATATTTATCCTCTTTCATTCAGTGAATTCCTTAGATCGGTAAATGAAGACGATTTTAAATTTTACGAAACTATAACAAAGGGAACGGAGATTCCCGAGTATTTTCATAACCGTTTGACGGAAATGTATAAATTTTATTTAATTATAGGGGGGATGCCGGAGTGTGTGGCTTCTTGGATTGAAAACCATGATCCTAGTCTTGTCAAAAAGATACAACAAGATATTCTGGCGTTATATGAAAACGATTTTTCCAAACACAACCAAAAGATAAACGCCGCAAGAATTTTGATGGTTTATAGAAGTATTGCGCCGCAACTGGCTAAAGAAAACAAAAAGTTCTCATATGGGGTTGTAAAGCCCGGCGCAAGGGCAAGGGAATTTGAGGAGGCTATCGAATGGTTGGTATCTGCGGGGATTGTCCATCGTATTTATAATGTGTCAGCGCCTTTATATTCCCTAAAAATCTACGAGGAAACGAATCATTTTAAGCTGTATTTTTTTGATACGGGACTTTTAAAGACAATGGCTGAAATAGAAAACGAAGCTATCGTTTTAGACATGGACTTTTCCTTTAAAGGCGCGCTTAATGAAAATTTTGTCCTGCAACAACTCATATCGTCTCTTGAGTTCAAACCTCATTATTTTGCGCCGAACAGTCAAAGCGAAATAGATTTTCTTATTCAGCGTAATATGAGAATTATACCCGTAGAAGTAAAATCGGGCAAAACAAAGCGAGCAACCAGCTTTAAAAGGTATTTGGAAAAATATAATCCGTCTTTTGCCGTCCGTTATTCCGAGCGAAATTATAAACAAGAAGACACATTTGCCAATATACCTTTGTATTTGGCGGGAAGAGTCAATCTTTTGGAATAAACAGGTCTGCAATAAAAATCTGCGGGAGCGTTGCGAACGGTAACAGTGTAAAATCTCTACATTTTGATAGTTTTGTCCATGAGTTCCGCCAAATTTTTATCGTGGGTAATAATTATCATGCTTCGCTTTTCGGCAGTTAAGATTTTGTTCATAATCTCGTCTGCGGTTTTTCTGTCAAGGCTCATGGTGGGTTCGTCAAGAAGCAGAATAGGGGCGGGGGAGGCTAAAGCGAGGGCGAGTGTCAGGCGAATTTTTTCGCCTCCCGATATATTTTGGCAATTACGGTTGAGGTCAAAATTCAAATTCACCTTTTGAAGCGCCGCTTTTACTTCGCTGTCGGTTATGTTTTTATGAATAAATTTGAAATTATCCCCAATACTGCCGGAAAAGATTTCCGCGCCCTGCAATAACGGCGCAAAGTGGCTTCTTATCTCATGTTGTGATAAATTTTCATAATCAATCCCGTTTATCAAAATACGTCCCAAATCCGCTTTGTACAGCCCGAGCAAGCATGAAGAGAGCGTGGTTTTCCCCGCGCCGCTCTCTCCCACTATCGCAAGCCGCTCTCCCTCGTTTAATGTAAAGGATAAATCTTTAAATATATATTGCTCGGGATTGTAGGAAAAACCGAGATTTTTTACTTCCAAAATTGGATAACTGTCCTTAGGAATATTTTTTTTCACAGATTGTATTTACTACGCTTTTTTTCTCGTTTAAATCCTTAGCGTAACGCAAGGCTGATTTCCCCTTGGCGCAAGCGTCGGGGATAGGCGCGTATTCTTCAAAAACGGCTAACGCTAGAATTATATATACCGAAAGCCAAACAGCGTTTACCAAACCGTTGTCATAAGCGCCTATAAGCGAAATTATCAGTATAATGAAAAAAATATTTCTCGATAATTCCATAAACAAATTTAATTTTAATCGAAAGAGCTTATCTAAATCCGTCGCTTTTGCAAATTCTGCGGCGGATTTTTTTAATAGGGGCAAAATACGATTTGCGCTTCCCGCAAACAGTAGAAGTTTTTTCCCGTTTGTCATGTCCAAAATCAAACTTCCGTAAGAGGCGGCGAATTTTTTTGCCGCCAAATTTTCCTTCAAATACATGGGCGCGGAAATATGCAATAAGACAAGCAATAACGGAAGAAATCCGAACCCTCCTATTATGGGAAAGAGTATCAGGCACGTTATTAATCCTAATGTTAAATTTACCGCGGGCGGCATAAGGCTTCTGACGAAAAAATCCCGCAGTTTTTCCGTTCCCCGTATTATTCCTTCTATGAATACATCGGTTCGGGAAATCTTTAAAGAATTTTCTTTTATGGGAAGGGTTTCAAGCGCAAGGTCAAAGTAAGAGAGCCGCAGTTTTTCCTCTATGTCAAAAGCAGCCTTGTGGGATATGATTCGCTCCAAATAGCGAAATACGGCGCGGAACAGTCCCGCCGCCCGAACCAACGTTATTGCGGCGCTTAACGTATAAAGTGGCGGATTAAAGGCGGCTGAAGTGATGAGGTATGCGGACGTTGCAAGCAGCAAAATTGAAAAAACTGCGCCGCAAAGCGAGCACAACATACTTAAAAAAGTATCTTGCGTCTTTATAAAACCTATAAGATACATTATTTCCCGCATAACATATATACACCGCCCATACCCAATAACATCAATCATATCATTTTTAATTTCCTTAAATTTGCCGATAAATAAACGTACAACAAGACTATAAGAGATAGCAAAGAGCAGATTATACCGGCTTCTTTTCCGGGGAGTTTATATATAAATTCTATCTTATGTTCTCCCTGTTTTAACGGTATGCCGATAAATACATCTGCTATAATTTGCCCGTAGGTTTTTTCGCCGTCTACAAAAATTTTCCACCCAGTATCTTTGGGAATGGTGGTAAAAAGGAGTGAATCTCCTTTGGCATTAGCGTGTAAAACTATATGATTATCTTCAAATAACTCTATGACGGCGGCGTTCTGGTCGGCATATTTTGACGCTGCTTTTAAAACATCTTCGTTTACTCGATAAAATTGAGGTTCGGGAAATTTAACATCGTCTCTTAAACTTAACGAAATACGCGTATTATCCTTTTTTGGAACATAAAATACAGAAACTCCAAGCCAATCGGATATAAGATAAGAGAGTTTATCGTTTGTCCCGACAAACCCCGGATTACCGTCTATATCAAAATATCCGTATATTGCTCCGGGTTGAGCCGTGTCTAAAAAAAACGCCTGTGAACTTTTCGCAAAGGCGTTACCGTTACGATTTTTTAAAGTTTCGTGGTAACGATTTATATCATCTTTTCGACGATTTTCGTCAGTATCTTCGATGTATGAAACAGGCTCGTAAACCGGACGCTTCAAATGAAAAAGTTCCTCGTAAAGATTATTGGTATATTCAAAAGGGTTGTTCGTATAGTAAATAGAGGAAAGCTCCTTACATGATAGTAAAAAAGCAAGCGGCATTGCAAAGTGATTTTTATATACATTACTTTCTTTAAACTTTTCGTCTATACTAAGTCCCTCGACTTCGATATTTGTAAGTTCGTACCGAACGCCCAACAAAGTATCGACGGGTAAAATCGGCAAATTTACCGTATTCATATTATCGTTGTTATGTTTATATCCCAGTTTATTTAAAAATTCTCTCTCGTCATCTCTCGGACTGGAAGTATAAGACGCTACGGAATTATAGCCAAACGCCAGTCCTTCGTTGTAATTAGCGGTTATTGGCAATTCGGGCGATAAGTTAAACGGACGAGTTATATTTACGCGAAAAAATTCCGTTTCTGATGGAATTAATCCGTTATTTGCAAGTTCCCGTTCCCTTGTCATATACTCGATTCTCATTCTTTGCCCGCCTTGAGCATAGCGATCAAGCGCAGTATATGTATGATAAACCAAACCGAAGCATACTGAAAAAGCCATCAACGCGCCTGCTATTCGTTTTGATTTTGTTTTTAGAGGTGCGTGCAACCAAAACATTATGATTGCGTATATAATGAAGGTTATTAAAAGATTTTCCGCCGAAGCAAGCGGTTTTACAGCCTCCATAATCAAACATATAAAAGGGAAAAGCAGTATTGGAAATAATCTCTTGGAATAATCTGTTCTTAAATTTTTATTGTTTGAAAAAAATAAAACGGAGATGTAAAGTATCAGAAAACTTGCCAAAAAACCGTAACGATACCAATAGCTTGAAGCTTTCTTTAATAGTGAAAATATAAAGAAAAACGGCTTAAAATAAAGCATAAGCCATAAAAAAACAGCGAGAACGATACCGCCTTTTAACAATCTGCCGTTTTTAACCGTAAAAAATGAGAAGAATCCCGCAACCGCAAGGTCGCCAATATAAAGAGCGGCTTGTCTGTTATGGCTGTCAACGCCGTGAACCAGCCCCAAAACAAGATTAAACGGAAGGGCGAGGGTAAAGGCGAGCGCATCCGCGTCGATTTTTCCGCGTCCATCTGACAGCGCGGCAAATGTCGGAAAAAGGACAAAGGCGGAAAGACCGATGCCAAGCATAATTCCTAAGGTTACTTTTACGATATAGGGCAATCCTAATTTAAAATTTTGGGCGAGGCTATTTTCTTCCGATGAAAAAATAAATAATGTTTCAAAGAGCGCAAAAATCCAAACAAATAACAGAGTGTAAAGCGCAGAATACCAGTTAAATATAATTGTCAGACCCGAAAGCAGGGCGAATGAAAACATCCGTCCGCTCATTCGCATATAGTGAATAGAGGCAAGGAGTAGGGGAAACATATAGACGCTGTCCAGCCACATGATGTTTCGCGCTTGTTCCAAGTTATACTGCATAAGACCAAAACTTACGGCAAAGGCGAGAATCATCGGTTTATTAAGAGAATTAAACCTATACTCCAAATAAAACGCCATGGTGGCGGCGGCAATCGAAAGTTTTGCCAAGACTAAAAAATTATAAAAAAATTGAAGGCCGTGATTAAAAATAGGCAAAAACAAATTTAAGGGCGATAAAAGATAGTAGCTTATTACCGCCCAAACATTGCCGCCGATACCTTTTTGAAAACTAAACGCATAACTTGCGTCGCCCGCTAACAATCGTTCCAGATACGAGAAAAAATCCAAATACTGTATATAAGCGTCGTCTATCGCAAGAGTTCTATCTCCGAAAGGAGCAATAGCAAGGCGCGAAAATACGGCAAGCAAAATGCCGCTTGTGACTAGCGCCGCCGTTAAAGGTAAGATGATTCTGTTCGTGGAATTAAAACGCACCATGAGTATTCTCCCGTTTGGAATGATTTTTTTATTTTAACATATAAAATGAGTGGCTATCCATTCTTCTTTTTCGGGTAAACCGTATTATTTCTCCCATAACATCCCGCCGTCCAATACGATTTTTCTTTTAAATCTCTCTATCGCCTTCGCTCTGTGAGTGGCGAAAAGCACGGTTTTTCCAAAAGCTATGATGCTAAGATTATCCAAAATTTTTTCTTCTGTGGCTTCGTCAAGTCCCGCTGTCACTTCGTCCAAGAGTAACAAGGGCGAATTCAAAAATATGGCTCTGGCAAGTCCCAACCGCCTTCTTTCTCCTGCGCTTAAGGCTATGCCGTTTTCTCCCAAAATTGTTTGCAATTTTTCTTCGGCGTTTTTTTCCGGTAAATTTTTAAACCAATCGTAAAGCACGGACATCTTCAAGGCTTCGATGATTTTTTCCTCTGAATAATCTGTGAAAAGCGCTATGTTATCTTTTAAAGACGCGTTAAAAATATGCGGCGATTGCGGGGCGTAGGCGATGTGACGGGAAATATTTTCGGGGGCTATTTTATTAACGGGATATTCTTCGATTAAAATTTCCCCCGTGATTTCTTCCGTGATGTTTTCATCAATCATGCTCGCTATGGCGTTTAAAAGCGTGGTTTTCCCCGAACCGCTCTCGCCTAAGAGCAATGTAACCGAATTTGCGGGCAATGTAAAGGATATATCTTTTAAAATCGGATGTACGGTTAACTTTTTAACCGTCAATGTTGGAGGATGCTTGATTTTTTCACATTTTCGCGTTATTTTCTCGGTAGTTTGATTGTCAAAGTAAGGCTTTATCTCTGCCCAAGCGGTTTTTGCGTTCATAAAGGAATGAAAAGCGAGTCCGCTTTGACGAATGGGCTGATAGAAAAACGGAAGGGTTAAAAGTATAAAGAACGCTGTTTGAAACGATACGGTACTTTCAAGCAGTCTAAATCCCAAGGTTACGGCTATTATAGCGATTGAGAGGGTAGTCGCAAGCTCTATGGCAAAAGACGAAACAAACGCTGTTTTTAATACGTCGAGCGAGGCCGACGAAAATTCCGACGAGATTTTTTTCAACCGCTCTCTTTGGCTTTCTTCGGCTCGAAAAATTTTTATCGTTATTACGCATTTTAAAATTTCTGCAAATTTTTCCTGTAAATTAAAAAGTTCCCTCCACCGTTTCTCGTTTTTCGCCTTTGTAACGCTTCCTATAAGATAAAGCAAAATCGGAGCCGCGGGAAGGGTGACGAGCATTATAACCGCGGTTTTTGCGTCGAAAAATAATACGCATAAAAAAATCACGGGCGAGTGAATTATCAGTCCCGCTATTATGGGAACAGTGGTTTCTATCCCCTCTCGAACAGCTTCAACGCTTTCAATCAAAATACTGTCCGGGTTTTTTACGGTTTTTTTGTCCCCCATAAACGCTTCATGCAATTTTTCCCGCAACATCATGGCGATTTTTGACGAAAATTTTACCGCGGAGCTTTCAAGCAGATAGCTCGCCATAGTTTTCAAAAGCATAGCAAAGAGCAGCGCCAAAAGACATGACGCTGCTCCGTTAAATTCTTGTTTTTCGACAAACGAGTTTATGAGAGTGGAAAGAGCGCCGGCAAAAAGCAAAATTCCCGCGGCGTTTAACGTCGAATATGCGAAAAAACGCCAACTTTCGCTTTTATGCCGTTTAAACAGGGAACTAATCCTCAATGTTCTCCCAAATCCTCTCTTGAGACCCTTTTTCTGAATATATAATATGTAAAACCTTGATACAAAAGCACAATCGGCACTAATAAAAGAGCCGCCTTTGTCATAATCGACAATGTGTAATCCGTAGAAGCGGCGTTAAAAATCGTAAGGCTAAATGCCGGATTTAAGCTTGACACCATAAGCCTTGGGAAGAGCGCCGTAAAGAAAGCTACGGTCGTAAGCCCGATTGCCGCAGAACTCATGATAAAGCTGCATTTGCCGCAATTTTTTCGCATAGCCGAAAATCCTGCGACAAAAGCCACAGCCGCAACTGCAAGAATAAGCGTCGCTAATGCGCTTTCCCCAAAATCGGTCATGGTAACTGTAGCCGCCCCAAACAAGACAAAAGCGACAATAGCGGCAACGCCTACTTTATTTGCAATGCTTTTGGCTTTATCCAAAAGATGCTGCTCCTTTAGACGAATAGTCAAAAAAGATGCGCCGTGATATGCAAACACCAGAAGAAAAGCTATACCGCCCAAAACGGAATGAGGAGTAAGCAGATTAAAGAAGTTGCCCTCGTAAATCATCTTGTCGTTGATGGGAAGGCCGCCTATCAAATCCGCAACAGCGACGCCCCACAGAATTGCAGGCAAAAAACTTCCGAAGAAAATCGCGCAGTCAAAACCTTTGCGCCAAGACGCGCTTTCGTGACGGCTGCGAAGTTCAAACGCCACTCCCCTCAAAATCAACGCTAAGAGCATCAAAAACAACGCAAGGTAAAATGCGCTGAACATTGTGGCGTACACATGGGGAAACGCCGCAAAAAGCGCGCCGCCCGCCGTAATCATCCATACTTCGTTACCGTCCCAAACGGGGGCTATCGTACGAAGCACCATGCGCCTGTCGCTATCGTCATCGCTCATAAAGGGAAGGAGAGTTCCAACGCCGTAATCGAAGCCTTCAAGGATGAAAAATCCCGTGAAAAGCACCGTTATCAGTATGAACCAAAATACGGTCAGTTCCATTACGCATCGCTCCCTTCCGCAACAGTCGTATTCTTTATAAAGCGAAACGCCGCATAAAGAGCGAGAACAGCCAATACGAGATAGACAAGGGTGAACCCGACGGTTGTCAAGAGTACCTCGCCGCCCGTCAAATTAGGAGAAACAGCGTCCGCCGTCTTTTGCAAGCCCACCACGATCCAAGGCTGGCGACCGCCTTCCGCTACGTACCAACCCGCCGAATTCGCAACGTAAGCTGCGGGCAATAGGAATGGAATCGCCTTTAAAACGCAAGGGAATTTTTTAATCCAACCTTTCCAAGCCAAAAGCAAGGTAACGCCCGCCACAAACATCATAAAACCGCCTGCGCCCACCATAGCCCTAAAGCTCCAGAAAAGCCCCGTGACATCCGGGATATAATTTCCGGGACCGTACATTGTTTCGTTCATCTTTTGCAGGTCGTTGATGCCTTTAACTTCTCCTTCCGGCTTATTGTAAAGCATAAAGGAGAAAACTCCCGGCACGGCGATTTCAAAATCGTTCTTCTTTTCCTCTTTGTTTATCTTTGCGACAACGGCGAAAGGCGCAGGATTTTCCGTTTCCCAAAGAGCCTCCATAGACGAAAGTTTCATGGGATTTGCCTTTAGCATATACTGAGTGTGCAAATGCCCGGAACCCATCACGCCGAAAAGACCGATAAGCATAAAGACTGCGCCGGCTTTTAACGTAGTTTCAAAAGCCGCCTTAGATACTTCGTCATGCAAAATCTTCCACGCGCTCACCGCTATCACCACAAAACCGCTCGTAGCTATTCCCGCAAAAAGCGCGTGAGAATACTCTCCCACAACATAAGGATTGGTAACAAGCGCCGTGAAATTCGCCATCTCCGCTCTGCCGTTCATCAAAGCGTAACCGACGGGGTGCTGCATAAAGGAATTTGCCACCAATATCCAAAACGCCGACAAATTACTGCCTATCGCAACAAGCCAAATCGTCGCCAAGTGCAACTTAGGCGAAAGCTTATCCCAACCGAACATCCAAATCCCCAAGAACGTCGACTCCAAGAAGAAAGCCGTCAAGGCCTCCAAAGCCAAAGGCGCGCCGAAAATATCCCCCATGAATCTGGAGTATTCCGACCAGTTCATGCCAAAATGGAATTCCTGAACAATTCCCGTTACGACGCCCATTGCAAAGTTTATCAAGAACAGCGTCCCGAAAAATTTCGTCAGCTTCTTACAAACAGGTTTCCACTTCTCACGCTTGGTAATCACAAAACAGGTTTCCAAGAGCGCCGTAAATATCGACAGCCCCAGCGTCACCGGCACGAAAAAGAAATGATAAACCGTAGTAATAGCAAACTGCCACCTGGAAAGTTCCAACGCTTCCATAAATCCTCCTCCTTTCTTTATTTGTTGGGCTCCGCCCAAACCCGGCAGGGGCACTGCCCCTGCACCCCGCCAAAGGAGCTTCGCCCCTCTGGACTCCCGTTTTATTGGTTTTAAATTCAAAATTTTCGTTTGAGTCTAAAACCCATTATTAAAGTTTTTTCTTTCTCTTTTTTCTTTGCTTCTTTCTTTTTTCTCTTTCTTTTTTACAAAAAAGAAAGAGAAAAAAGAAAGAAGGAACTCACCTCAAAAAACTAAATGTGAAAGAAATTCAGCATACGCATGGCTACTTTTTTGTCGTCGTCGTTTCTGTGTTCGAAGAGGTAATTCAAAGTGTAAGCGTAAAAAAAAGACGAGATGGGGGGGAAACGGCGGCCTTTTTTTATGTTGCCCCACACCATGAGTTTTTTGTGGAGGGCTTTTATGTCGTCCTTGGTGGCGTTGTGTTTTTTAAGGATGCGTCTAAGTTTGTAGTCGTTTTGGCAGAAGGTAAAAATCTCGTCAAAGAGAGTTTCGTTGTTGAGATCGGTTAGATATGTGCTGATAAGTCGGGCGGTGGTATGGCTGCGTTTAAGGGAGTGAACCATTTCGAACGCAAAAAGAGCGAATACCGCCGCTAGGAATACTAACCATGGTACGCTGATATGAACGCCGTCGAACATAAAATCACCCTCGATTTATCGCTTTTGAGCCTCCCCTGAAAGGGGAGGGGGACCGCATAGCGGTGGAGAGGTCAACCATGAACAGCGCTATTTTACACTTTTTTAGCTACTCGCAAATAAAATGTTCTACAGCCAACTGTAAATTATTATTGCGATTAACCCCGGAATGCCGAATACACCGGCTATAAATGATGTGAGCAGATTTATGGTCACGGGTAAACCGATAAAACCTGCGATGTGCAGGGCTATCCAGCCGATAACGCTGTTTGTGACGAATTTCCACAAACATTTCACGGGCAGGGTGAGAATTTTAAAAACCGCATAGACAACTACAATTCCGATGATAAAGGCGACTATTGATTCCGCCATTAAATTTCCCTCCTGTTTTCGAGAGCTTTTGAAAGCGTGACTTCATCCGCATATTCGAGATTTCCGCCGACGGGAAGCCCGCTGCCGATTCTTGTCACCTTTATGCCCGCAGGTTTTAAAAGTTTGGCGATATACATAGCGGTTGCCTCGCCTTCAACGTTGGGGTTAGTGGCGATAATAACCTCTTTTACGTCGCTTTCGGCAATTCTTGTCACAAGCTCTTTTATCCGAATATCGTTGGGACCGACGCCTTCAAGGGGAGAGATAGCGCCGTGAAGCACATGGTACAATCCTCTAAATTCTCGGGTCTTCTCCATAGCCGCCACATCTTGCGGCTCTTCCACCACGCAGATGATTTTGCCGTCGCGTTTAGATGAATCGCAAATTTCGCAGGGAGACCTGTCGCTTAGGTTAAAGCAAACTTTGCAGTAGCCAATCTTTTCCTTTGCCTCGACAATGGCGTTTGAAAGAGATTTTGCGTCTTCAACTGACATATCCAAAACGTGATAGGCAAGGCGCACCGCCGTTTTTTGACCGATACCGGGAAGGGCGCGGAAGTGTTCGATAAGTTTCAAAAGCGGAGCGTTAGCCATTAAAAGAGCCCCGGGGGAAGTCCCAAACCGCTGGTGAACTTGCCCATTTCGCTGGTCATCATCTCGTCAACCTTTTTCATGGCTTCGTTGACGGCGGCGGAAATCAAATCCTCAAGCATTTCAACGTCGGACGGATCGACGGCTTCCGGCGAAATTTTAAGTGACACCAAGGTTTTTTCACCGTTCATAACCACTTTAACAACGCCGCCGCCGGAGGACACCTCCACGGTTTTAGCCTTTAACTCGTCCTGCATTTTCTTCATTTCGTTTTGCATTTTCTGGACTTTTTTCATCATGCCCGCCATGTTACCCATATTTCCCATACCGTTAAACATTAACATTCCTCCTTTTTTTCGTATTCTACCATCTTTATGTTTTTTTTGCAATGGATAAGGGAGAGCCTCTAAAAACTAAATTCCGGATTACCTTGCGAAATGCAATGCTGTATCTTTAGCTTTCTTAGCCGTTGAAGCTATTATATACCCGTTTTTTTCCATCGCATCCAAAACTATATGTTGACGCTTTAACGCAAGCTCTGGGTTGACATACGGCGAATACACGGAAGGCGCGTTGGGAAGTCCCGCTAATAACGCCGATTCTTCCAATGTTAAATCCTTAGGCGATTTTCCGAAATATCCCAATGCCGCTTCGTTTACGCCGTAAAAATTCGAACCGAAATAAATGGTGTTAAGATAAAGTTCAAGTATTTCTTCTTTTTCGTAAACCGCTTCTATATCAAGGGCAAGCAGGACTTCCTCAAGTTTTCGGCCAAAGGTCTGCTCGCTTGATAAAAAGAGATTTTTTACCAGTTGTTGAGTTATGGTGCTGCCGCCTTCTTCTATGCCTCCCGCCTCAAGATTTACAATAGTCGCTCTGCCTATGGCGGTAAAATCGACGCCCGGGTGACTGAAAAATCTGCTGTCCTCCACCGCGACTACTGCGTGAATTAAGTCTCTCGGCATTTCTTCGATATGGATAACATTTTTTTCGCGTATCTTGTCGTTCACCGCATCTTTGATAAACAACGCCCGTTTTATGCGGCGAAATGCAAAGCTTTCGGTATCGGACAAAATTTTGTCCATATCTCTGCCTTGCCCGGTCGGCTGCAAAAATAAATTTATGCCGACGCCTAGGGCGAAAGCCGTAATAAATATTATAAAGAGCAAAGAGATAAGTCGAAAAAATGAAAATCGACGTTTTTTTCTCCTTGCTCTTTTTTCTTGCTTATTCTTTTCCCCAGGCATGAATTCCCCTCATATCGGGTATTATCGAAGGATTAAACACAGGCTCTTCGACGCCGCTATTCTTTTGAGCTATATAGTCCTCTAAAGCTATAAAAGCGTATTTGCCCAATCTGGCAATGGCGTAGAGGTTGGTAAGCGCCAAGAAACCCATGAAAAGATCTGCGGCGTCCCACACAAAATTAAGTTCCGCAAAACATCCGAAAGCTACCATTAAAACCACAAAAACCCTGTATATCGAAAGGGCGTTTCGGGCGATAATGCTAGGCTGTTCGCCGGATTCGTCCCCTTGGAAAAAGGGAATGTTCACCTCTCCGTAATAGTAATTGCCCACAATAGAGCTAAACGCAAAGAGAAAAACTATAAGGGAGAGCATAATGGGCGCAACCGAACCAAAAACCGTAGCGAAAGACTGTTGCGCCAAGGCTATGCCCGTAAGAGAGCCGCCGATTTCGTATTGAGACGTAATTAAGACCGTAAAAGCCGTGGCTGTGCAGATAAACCATGTGTCGACATATACGCCGAAGGATTGTATGAGTCCCTGTCTTACGGGATGTTTGCCGCCGGCTGTCGCAGCTGCGTTAGGAACGCTGCCCTCGCCCGCTTCGTTGGAGAAAAGCCCGCGACGTATGCCGGTCATAAACACGGAACCCAGTCCGCCTCCCACAGCAGCTTGAGGAGTGAAGGCGTCGTGAACTATAAGCGCAAACATGGCGGGAACTTTATCTATATTGATGAGAATAACGTAAAGCGAGGCTAATATGTATATGCCCGCCATAATGGGGACAAGGAAGGAGGTAAAAGTTGCAATTCGACGCATACCCCCCGAGATTACGGCAGCCGTCATAATCACAAGCACGGTAGCGACAGCGTAATTTGGAATATTGAAGGCTGTTTCCAAGGAGAGGGTAATGGTGTTTGCCTGAACCGAAGCGTAAATAAGCCCGAAGGTGACGGAAATAAGAATAGCGAAGAGTTTGGCCACTTTGGGCTGATTGAGAGCGTTTTTGATGTAATACGCAGGACCGCCGTGAAAACCGCCGCCTTTTTTCGGAAGTTTGTAAATTTGCGCCAAGGTGCTTTCCACAAAACCCGTGGATGCGCCGATAAACGCTATGAGCCACATCCAAAACACAGCGCCGGGGCCTCCCGTTACTATGGCGATGGCGACGCCTGCGATATTTCCTACGCCGACCCTTGAAGCCGTGCTGACGCAAAACGCTTGAAAGCCGCTTATCTCTTTGCCGGTTGAAGTCCTTCCGCTTTTTCCCGTTATCAGTTTAAACATTTCAGGCAGCATTTTAAGCTGCACCAATTTTGTGCGAAGGGTAAAAAACACGCCAAGCCCGATAAGCGCCCAGATTATAATGTAAGTCCAGAAAAAACCGCTGATATTGTTTATCAGTTCGTGTAAAGTTTCCATAAAGTCTCCTTTCAAAAACTAGGCTGCTGTGTAAACTCAATGTATATACAAATTGGAGGTGTTGCGTCATGTTGAAAGCGAAATTAATCCTTAACATCCTTCAGAAAAGCCTGTATCCTAGTCGCTACATTTTCCTGCAAATTCCTGTAAAAGAATTGATAATCGTAAATATGGTACACGCCTTTGCCGAAAACGGATGACATACTGGCGTAATCTTCCGCTTTTACGTCCGTTACTTTTAGCGTTCCTCTTTTTGTATCAATATATGCGCCCGTAAACTCCGGAACTTCTCTTTTGATATTCCCGTCGTAATCGGTAAAGCAAGCGCCTTTATTAAGGGATTTATCCGCTTTTTTGCTGTCGGTTCGCCAAGAGAGTGGATTTATTGATATTGATTTAACATCTTTGCCTACGATCAACGAGGAAGTCACGTCCTCGGCTTCCGTGTTGAAAGAAATTATAATTCCCGTATCGGCTTCGCCCTTTGCGGGTTTAAGATGAGGATATTTAATAATATCTTCTTTTGTAATGAACCAGCCGGGGCAATATGCCGCAATCATCTTTTCCTTTACGATTTTATCGTTGCCAAATTCCTTCAAAAGACTCAAAATATGATTGCTGCCTTGAGAAAAACCGGCCAAAATAAAAGGGCGCCCGTTGTTGAAGTATTTAAGATAATAGAGAAAAGCGTTGCGGACATCTTTATAGGCGTACGTTACGCTTTTTTCCCTGATGTCTGCGGATTGTTGACGGGAGCTAAAGGATGCCATACGGTAATACGGCGCAAAAAATCTTGCGTCCTCGTCGTATATTCCCTTTTCCATATTGGTAGCGCCTACAAATTTTCTTCTTAACTCGTTGTCTTTTATGTCCATGTTGAAATGTTCTTTATCCCCTCGAAACACCGTAGGACAAACGAAAAACACATCTACGGATTTACCCGAAACATCGTTTTCCAAATAAGCCCAATTTTCAACGAGTCCGTAATTAGTGGAGGGTTCGGTTTTGGAAGCTGCAATGCAAGTTTGAAACAGGAAAATTATCGTAAATAAAAAAGGTAATGTTCCTACGAAAATTCGGCGTGTCATAAAAACTCCTTATATAGATTTTACTTAGCGGCGGAAATTTTGCTTTCGGTGCCGTTTAAAAGCCTTACTATGTTTGCTTTGTGCCGAACGATTATAAGAGCCGCCGCAACTATCCCAAAGAGAATAAATTCAACAGGCTCGCCAAAGAAATACGCCAATATGGGAACGGATAGGGCGGCAACGCAAGAGCCTAGGGAAACATAACGTGAAAAATAAACAAGTACGAACCAAAGAGTAAAGGCTATTATCGTAACTTTGCCCATCAACATTGCGATGACGCCAAGACCTGTCGCAACGCCCTTGCCGCCTTTAAAATTCAAGAACAAAGATAAAGAATGTCCGATTATGGCAAAAACTCCCGCAAGCGCCATCGCAAACGGGGTGCCTGCAATAACGGCCGCGATATAGCAACTTAAGAATCCTTTCAAAAAGTCGCAGAGAAAAACCAGAACCCCCGGAACTTTCCCAAGCGTCCGCCATGCGTTAGTCGCTCCTATGTTATGGCTGCCGTGTTCCCTTAGATCCACATCGTAAATTCCCTTTCCGATGATAAGCCCGCTGGGAATCGAACCCAAAACGTATGCGATTATAAGCGTAAACAATAATGACAACATGATAAATCCTCCCTACAATCGGTATTTCTCTAAAAATTTTTATAGCGTAATTTTTATTTATGATTTATAATAGCGTTTGGATAAACTAATATATTCATGCTTTTTACAATATGATTATACATGAAGGGAAGTTTTGTGTCAAACACTCTTGAACTTTATGGAGCGGCGTTATGAAAAAGATAATTTTATTGTTGGCGTGTGCTTTTTTTTGTTTTGCCGACGCATCGGAAGCTTGCACGTTGTTCGCTGCAAACGGCGACAGGACAAAAGACGGCGGCAGCCTTATCGTAAAGAACAGAGACGAAAAACCAAGCGAGCAAACCCTTATGATTGACAAGAAAGGCAAATATAAGTTTTACGGGCTATACGCCAAAAGCGACGGCAAATGGTCGTTAAAAGGCGGCGTAAACGAGAAGGGACTCGCTGTCGTTACGGCGGCGGCCAGCTCAATTCCGAAAAGCGTAAGAAACAACCAATCGACCAAGGGCGCGCTCAAACGCTTGTTGGCAAATTGTTCCACGGTTGAGCAAGCGTTGTCTCAAGGCGAATATTTTTCAAGACCGCAGTTTATAATGATTGCCGATAAAGACGAAATAGCTTATGTCGAAGTTGGTTTAAATAATTATGCGGTAAAGAGAGTAAAAAACAATGTTTTGTCCCATACCAACCACTATCTTTTGCAGAGTACGTCGGAGGGTAATATTAAAATATCGGCTTCGAGCAAGTACAGGTTAAATCGTATAGAAAACCTGCTAAAAACCAAAAAGCAATTTACATTGGACGATTTCATAGAGTTTAGTAAAGACAGGAAAGGCGGAGATGCAAAGGCCATTTGGCGCAACGGCTTATCCGAAAAAGGTTCGCAATCCCTTGCGGTTCTTGCAATCCATATAAAGAAAGACGGCGATGCGGATATATACGTAAGGCTAAGGCGAAAACCGGAGGATAAAGGCAATGAGGATGTCGTAAGAATAGCGGGGAAAGATATTTTCGGAAAATAATGCGACCGATTGATATGTACCTTAGTCTGGCGAAGAAAAAGAAGGTAAAAAATGAACAGAAGAAATTTTATATTGGGAGCGGCGGCAATGCTGATGTTTCCCGAGGAAGCCTTTGCGAAAACGATTGTCAGAACCGAGCGTTCTTTTGCAAAAATGACGGTGGAAGAGGCTTTTAAAGATTTGGAAACAATAAGGGACAATATCGAAAAGCCAGAGATTAATCCCGCCACCATGCCGGAGATTATAGATCGCGATTTGATCCTTATTACGGACGATATGACGGTGAGAGAAAGCACCAAAAGGATTATCGTCCATCATACGGGAACGGTTAAAGATAGGGATATGAGCGCAAGAGAAGCCCATCTTCTGCATAAGTACGAATTTGAATGGGCGGGGATTGGATATCACTATATGATAAGGAAAAACGGGTTAATTGAAGCGGGACGCCCGGAAAATCTTACGGGCGCTCACGCTTACGGAAACAACAAGGATTCCGTGGGAATTGCCCTTGCGGGGAACTTTGAGCTTGCAGACCCAACGGATGCGCAAATAGAATCGCTCGTAAAATTAGTGGCGGGATTAAGGAACAAATATTCCCTTCCAATATGGGAAAAGGGCGTCGTTATCGGTCATAGGGACGTAAACGATACGAAATGCCCGGGGGAAAATTTATATTATATGTTAGATTATGTGAGGAACAACGCTTTATGAAAATAGTGGTTGTCGGCGCAGGAAAATTAGGATACAGCGTGGCGGAGATTTTGTCTCAGGAAGACCACGACGTTGTTGTGACGGATCATGTGCAAAACCAGCTTGTGGCGGTGGAAAATACCCTTGACGTATTGACGCTCTTTCATAACGGCGGAATTTCTTCGTTATTCTTAAACCCCGACGTAATGAACGCCGATATGTTGATAGCCGCAACGGGCACCGACGAAGTGAATATGGCGCTCTCATCCCTTGCAAAGGCGCACGGCATAACCCGCACCGTAGCGAGAATACGAGACGTTGCGGACGGGGAAAAAGACAGGGTAATGGAGACTTTTAAGATAGATCTCGTGCTTAACCCCGAACTTTTAATAGCGACTGAAATCCACAGGATTTTGATGGCGCCGGCGGCCCTCAACGTGGAAGATTTCGCCCATGGTAAGGTTCGGCTCTTTGAGGTGAAGATTAAGAAAAAGTCTAAAGTGTTGGGGAAAACCCTTAAGGAAATCACTTTGCCGGAAGGAGTATTGGCTGCCATGATATTTAGGGGCCAACGCATGATAATTCCCCACGGCGACGACAGTTTTCAACTTAACGACGACGCTTATTTTATCGGAATACCCGAACAGATTGAAAAATTCAGCGAAAATTTTAGGGAGAGAAAGAGCAAAAAAATCGAAAAGGTCATGATAATAGGCGCAGGACGTTCGGGACGCAGACTGACGAGAATGCTTGACACCTCCGGCGTTAAAGTTAAACTTGTGGACATTGACGAGGAACGGCTTCGCCTTGTTGCGGGGGATCTCAGCAACAATTCGATGGCGATTTTGGGCGACGGCACGGATATAGATCTCCTCATAGAAGAAGAAGTGGCCTCGGCGGATTTTTTAATTGCCCTGACCGAAGACGACAAGTTAAACTTAATGCTGGCCCTTCTCGCCAAACACTTGAGAACGGCTCAAACCGTAGTCAGGTTTTACCGAACGGATTACATATCTATAATGGAAAAAGCCGGAGTGGACGTTGCGCTGTCTGCGAGGCATCTTGCGGCAACGGAAGTGTTGGCGTTTGCAAGGCAAGGCGGCGTAAGGAAAGTTTCTTATTTGGACGAAGGATTAAAGGCGGAAGCTGTTGAAGTTGTGGTGCAAAACGGCGCAAAGGTTGCGGGTAAAACGCTTATGGAAGCGAAATTGCCGAGGGAATGTTTAGTGTCGGCGTACGTTCGAGAAGGCGTTGCTAAAATTCCGCGAGGCAATACGGTATTAGAAGCAGGGGATAGGGTTATACTTATCTTAGAATCCTCTGCGGCAAAAAAAGTGATGGAGTTTTTCAGGTAAATGAATAAGAAATGCAAAGACTTAGCCTTGTTTTGGTTTGCCCTTGCAACTTTGGGGGCGCTGCCGTTTTTTGCCTGCGGTATGGATTTTTGCGGCGCTTTCCTTGAATCGGCTCTTGCGCTGACTTCCGTCGGCGCGACAAATATCTCGTATAACGATTATCTTTACTGCTACAGAGCGTTTCTGTCCATACTGGGAGGCTTCGCCTTTATTTTTACATTGCCTATGTTGACGGACATAAGCGGTTGTTTCGGACTCACCTTAAAGGAAAAACTCCCGCCCTTTAGGGTTGCGGGAGTTTATTTTTTCATCTTTATTTTAGGGATGCTTTTATTCCTGCTCTTTGGTTCGGATTTAAAAGAAGCGTTAATTTTTGCCTGTCTTACGGTATCTTTGACCGGCGGAGCGATTATGCCCGATAATCTCATAATCCCCGCCTGTATTTTAATGGGGATTTTAACCATAATCCCCGCCTTTTTTATGAGGCAAATTTCGGCGATAGCGTTAAAAGCCATGATAAAGAAAGAGGAATTTAGAATTTTTTTGGTAGTTTTCGCCTTTGTGGTAGCTATCGTTGCAAACTCCGAATTTTCGTACAAGGAAGCTGTTTTTTTCACTCTTTCTTTTTTCTCGACGGCAGGGTTTTTCACATTCGATTTATTTTCGTTAAACGATTTTTCACTGTTCGTTCTGTTTTTGACGTCGATTGTGGGCGGTTCCGTCGTATCTCTTACGGGCGGCGTAAAACTCATACGAATCATCGTGCTTTTAAAACTTCTGGATAAAGAGTTAAAACGGGTGCTCCACCCAAGGATGATAGTGGCCGTTTCCGTGGACGACGTTCCCGTAGCCCATAAAATAACGGGACGGATTATGGCATTTTTCTTTCTGTACGCCTCAACCCTCTTTGCTTTTATCCTCGCAATTTCCCTCTTTGAGCCTGATTTCAGCGATGCGGCTGCGATGGGTATTTCCCTGTTTACAACGGTTGGCATATTGCCGCAAGAACTTTTGACCGACCTATTTTCTTTTCCCGCCGTCGCCAAAATAATAGTAGCCTTCTTTCTGTTAATTTCAAAACTTGAGATTTTTATTTTTTTACTTTTAATACAAATTGTATACCAAAGCTTAAAAAAAATCACGGCCGTGTCATAAAAATTTATAACAAGACTAGATGTCCCCCACCTCTTAGGTGGGGGTCTATATCGGGAGAAAGGCGGGAGTTTAAATCTCCCACCTCTCGGACGTCTTGTTGAAATGCTGACGTATGTAGTTTTTTCTTCTGACGAAGAAAAAACTTGAATTAAGGCATTTTATATTGAATATAAAAGGTTCAAACAGAGCTTTTCACGGTCAACCCCACCACCGCTTCGCGGTCCCCCTCCCCTTTCAGGGGAGGCACTAGAACGGGAAATTTTGACTTTTACATCCGCAAAAGTGGAAATCAGAGAGCCTCCCCTGAA
>JAGBMX010000004.1 GCA_017634675.1 Selenomonadaceae bacterium
CTCTGATTTCTCATTTTGTGGATATATAATAGGAAAGTCACCTTCACGTTGCCTCCCCTGAAAGGGGAGGGGGACCGCGAAGCGGTGGAGAGGTCGACCATGAACGGCACTAATTCACCTTTCGCGCCACTATGTTGTATTACCCGTGAATAGTAACCTTTCTTTTTCTTGAAAGAAAGAGAGAGAAAAAATAATAAAATAACTTTTTAAAGTTTGTATATACTCATAACATAAGTTTGTTAAAGTTTTTTCTTTCTCTTTTTTCTTTGCTTCTTTCTTTTTTCTCTTTCTTTTTTACAAAAAAGAAAGAGAAAAAAGAAAGAAGGAACTCGCCTTTTACTCCAAACCTAACGCCTTCTGGCTTTGGCGGCGAAATGGTTGCCGACGGATTGGATTATTTGGACGAAGATGATTAGAACGACGACGGTAAAGAGCATAAGGGGAAAGTTTAAGCGTTCGTAGCCGTATGTAAGGGCTAGGTCGCCCACGCCTCCCGCGCCTATGGCGCCCGCCATGGCGGTTGCGCCCAAAAGTCCGATTGTTCCCGTGGTGACGGATAAGATTAAAGAGCCTTTCGCCTCCGGCAATATAAAATATCGAATGATTTCAAAGTAGGAAGCTCCCATTGCTTGAGCGGCTTCTATTATGCCCTTGTTTACTTCCAAAAGTGAATTTTCAAAGAGCCTTGCAAGATACGGCACGATAAAGACTACTAGGGGAACCAAGGCGGCTACCGTTCCGACTCTTGTGCCTACCAAAAATTTGGTTAAGGGTAGGATGAATACCATTAAAATAATGAAAGGAACGCTGCGTACCGTGTTGACGCATAGATTAACGCATCTAAAAATCCAGCGTTTGGGAAGTATCCCGTTTGGCGCGGTAAGTACCAAAGTTACGGCTAAAATCATGGCGATAATCGCGCCGATAAAGAGGGAGACAAAAACCATAAACAAGGTTTGCTCCGTGGCGAGCCAAAGCCTTTCGGGCGGTACTCCGAGTTCAATCACAATATCACCTCCTGACTTGTAACGCCGAAGGAGGCGATATAGTCGACCGCTTCCTTTAATTTTTCTTCGACGCCAAAAATTTGAATGATGAATATGCCTAGGATTTTCCCTTGAAGCTCCGTCACGGAGGCGAAAAGCACTCCCGTTTCCACTTTTAAATCGGTGTTCAGTTTATAAAGTAGATTTTCTTTTGTGGTTTCGCCCAAAAACCGCAGGCGAAGAATGCGAAAGGAACGCTTGTCCTTCTTTAAGTCTTGACGCAAGGTTTCGGGCAGCTTGTCGGGGATAACGGTTTGTACAAAACGTCTGGTTATATCTTCCTTTGGCGCGCCGAAAACGTCAAGCACCGTCCCCGTTTCAACCACTCGCCCGCCTTCCATTACGGCAACGTGCCGGCAAAGCCTCTGTATCACTTGAATTTGATGAGTGACAAAGAGGATTGTCAGCCCTAAGGACGAATTGATTTTCGCCAAAAGATCCAAAATCGAATCCGTGGTTTCGGGATCGAGGGCGCTGGTGGCTTCGTCGCAGAGAAGTATCGAAGGATTGGTGGCAAGCGCCCTTGCAATGCCCACCCTTTGCTTTTGCCCGCCGGAAAGTTCCCCCGGAAAAAATTCCGCCTTGTCGGAAAGCTCCACAAAATCCAAAAGCTCCTTGACCCTCGCGGCGATTTTTTCGGATTTCTCTTTTTGGAGGATTAGGGGAATCGCCACGTTTTCAAAGACAGTTTTGGTTTCTAACAGGTTAAATTGCTGGAACACCATGCCGATGCCTTTGCGAACCCGTCGAAGTTCATCGTAGCTTAGGGTATCGACGACTTTTCCGTTTATTTCGACAGAGCCGGAGGTGGGCTTTTCCAATGCGTTCACCATTCTTAAAAGCGTAGACTTGCCCGCGCCGCTAAAACCGATAACGCCGAAAATATCCCCCTTTTCTATGGCGAGGTTTACGTCACGCAGGGCTTCTACGCCGCCGTTAAACGTCTTGCCCACGTTTTTGAATTTTATCATTTTATCCCCCCTAACGTCTCTCTTGCCAGATGCGCCAAAAGATTTGCCGCAGGCAACAGCGCGGCGGGATCGGCGACGAATTTGGAAGTGTGGTGAGGATAAGTTTCGCCCGTCCCCACTTTGATATATACGCCGGGTATTTTTGCCTGGTACTCCGAAAAGTCCTCGCCGCCTAAGGATGGAGTTGCGGCTTCAACGATAAATCCCTCTTTTTCGGCGATATGTTCGACAAAATTTGTCCATAATACATCGTTAATTGTGGGAGGCGGCCCGTCCCACCAGTCAATGTTGACCTTTGCGCCGAAAGCGGCCGCCAATCCCTCCGCAATAGCGTAAAATCTCGATTTAATCATCTTTCTGTCGTCAATCGTAAGCGTTCGGACTGTCCCTTCGATTTCCGCCGTTTCCGGCAAAACGTTCCATGTATTTCCCGCCGCTATCTTCGTTACGCTTACCAAATTAGCGGCGAAAGGGTTGCTGTTGCGGCTGACTATGGTCTGCAACGCCAAGACAAATTCAGAGACAAGCGGAATAACGTCCGCGCCTTCATGGGGATGCGCCGCATGACAGCCTTTGCCGACGAAAGTAACCGTAAACCTATCCACCGCCGCCATGACGGGACCGGGGCTGATGCCGAGCGTCCCCACGGGATAAAGTGGAGAAGTGTGCAACCCGTAAATCACTTTTGCATCTTTTAAGGCGTTTGTACCGACAATTTTTAATGCGCCCCCCGCGTCTTCTTCGGCAGGTTGAAAAACAAGGAGGACGCCGCCTTTTAATTTGTCTTCCGTGCTTTTTAACGACAGCGCCGCCCCCAAAAGCGCGGCGGTATGAAAATCATGACCGCAGGCGTGCATTTTGCCGGGCTTTTTTGAAGCGTAAGGCAGGTTTGTTTCCTCAGCTATGGGTAGCGCGTCTATATCGGCTCTCAAAGCCACAACGGGAGATTCTTCATTGCCGATTTTCGCCACAAGTCCCGTTTTTAGCGGGAGGTCTAAAACTTCAATATTTTCTTTTTGCAAGATGCTTTTTATCTTCGCCGTGGTTTCAAATTCTTCGTACGAAAGTTCAGGACAGGAGTGAAGTTCTTTAAAGGTGTCTATGATAAAAGGTTCCAAGCGCGTCGTTTCCATATTTTTCCCCCGCTTTGCAAAGTAAATTTATGTTGATGTAATGATATGAAAATCATTATAATTAGATAAACCTAGTTTGTCAATAGGTAAAAAATGGTTACTATTCACGGGTAGTACAAAAAAATATTGCTCTTCATGGTCAACCCCTCCGCCCTTCGGGCACCTCCCCTTTCAGGGGAGGCCAGAGTGTAGACTTATTATTGTTACTTCCAATTTCAAGGGACACTCCCCCCTACCCCCCTCTAAGAGGGGGGCTTGGTTTGAGGAAATATTGAAATTTTTTGGCTCAAAAG
>JAGBMX010000037.1 GCA_017634675.1 Selenomonadaceae bacterium
CTCTCTGATTTCTCATTTTGTGGATATATAATAGAAAAGTCACCTTCACGTTGCCTCCCCTGAAAGGGGAGGGGGACCGCGAAGCGGTGGAGAGGTCGACCATGAACGGCACTAATTCACCTTTCGCACCACTATGTTGTACTACCCGTGAATAGTAACCTTTACAAAAAACTGGTACTAGACGATTGGCGGGCAAATTACAGTCAAAACTATAAATCGGAAGAGGAAACAGATCTATACGGCAGTTTTAAATCAGATAAGTAAGAAAGGTTTTGTTTGTAGGCATCAAAAAAGGGTTTGGCTTTTCAGCTAAACCCTTGAAATTTCTGGTGCGCCCGGCGTGATTCGAACACGCGACCCACGGCTTAGAAGGCTTATATCAGTATTTTTCGGATTTTTTTAATTTCAAGAATCCTGTAAAATCAAGGTTTTTGAAATTGAGATTTTCCATATTTTCCATAAAATACATCATTTTTTTATACAGTTGCCCCACCTATTGCCCCACTAAATTTTTTATCCTAATGCGATTCCATTTTTGAGAGCAATTTCAGCAATCTTTTCTTTAGAGAACTTAGTTACTTTTGATATAAATTCTATGGGTTGGTTAGCGTTGAGAAGTTCTACTATTACCTCGCTTTTGCCTTCGCTTTTGCCTTCGCTTTTACCACGATTAAACCCACGAATTACAGCCTCATCAAATACACTTCCCATTTTTATAACCTCCTCACTCATCTTAGCGGACATTGGGATTTTAAAACTATCCTCTAAAATTTCCTTCTTATTTTTCGGTTCTATCTCGGTAGAGAGTAAAACCGAAAGTAACCTCAATACATCTTTTTCTTTTCTTTCCATAGGATTCCCTAAATTTATCAGAATAATACTCGTTAAGTCATATTCTGAAATAGGGCGTTTTGACTCTCCTATAACTTGTTCCTCTTTAGTCGCGTATCGGAGTATTGTGTATTCTTGTTTCTTAGGCGGATTAGGACAAATCCAAATAGACACGACTTTTCGGAGTTTGCCGTAATCTTGACCCGAAAATATTGTACCGTTTTGCGCTGAAATCATACGCCCACAGTAATATGTTGCTCTTTTTAATATAGGATAACCGGGATAAAAATCGTTTTGTTCTTCTATGTTTATGATTAAATTAGATAGCGTGTCTTTCGTTGACGCTGAAAAGCGAACATCGTAGAAAATTTCACCCTCAAATAAATTTTTGTCGCTGTCGCTAATTCCTACAACACGCTCCGGCGCGTTTGTGTCTTCAACTCTTACATTTCCCACTTCGGGCGGCTCGATACATTTTATTATTTCTTCAATGGTGCTATTTTTATATTCCGTAAGCGTCCCCTTCAAAATCCACGCTAAGATGTGTTTGTCTGCCAAAACATTTCGACACGCCGCATCATAGCGAATTTTATCTTCCGAATAGTCTATATCTCTTGCTAAGGCTGTATCCATTTAAGTTTCGCCCCCTTATCCGTTATTATAACATATTTACAAAAAAATTCTATCCCTCTGTTAAAAATATAAAAAACTGGGAGCTTGGCATTTTTTGCCAAGCTCCTTTTTTATTGGATTTACTCTTTTTCTTATATACAACTACAATGTTTCCGTATCGCTACTCGACAATAAATTATTTCTATTGTGTCCTGTGGGGACACCACTTCTTTAAAAAAATTTGGTATTATAACCTATAAAAAACAAGAAGGTGATTCGTTGTGACTATGAAAGCTATGAACAATACCAGCGCGGCGTTTGCTTTAAACGAACTCAACAAAAACAACAACAAATTGTCTAAAGATTTGAAAAAAGTCTCTTCGGGTATGCGTATCACGGGCGCAGGAGACAGCGCGGCAGAATATGCAATATCGGAAAAAATGCGAGTCCTTACACGCGCTCTTAATCAGGATATTGATAATTCCAAGAAAGGTATTGACTTGGTAAAAGTTGCCGAAGGCGGTATTCAAAGCATTATAGACGAACTTCGCGACATGAAGGCTATGGCTCTTGATTCCGCTAACGGTCACAACAGTGAAGTAGACCGCTCCATTATACAAAAAGAATTTGCAAGTCGCATTGGGGAAATTGACAATATTGCCTCCACTACGGAATATAATGGCATTATTTTGCTTGACGGGAGGTGGTACAGACCAAGCGAGCGAACTACCACCATAACCGAAGAAATTTTAATACATACGAAGACAGACGGTGGAAGTGGAGGTTCCGATGGCGCATCCGGCAGCGGAGGAAGTAGCGGCGCAGAAGGTTCGGGAGGAAGCAGCGGCGCAGGCGATTCCGGCGGCAGCAGCGGTGCGGAAGGCTCCGGCGGGGCGGAAGGCTCCGGCGGGGCGGGTGGCACTACGCCTACACCCGGCGGCTTGGTAAGACCTACGGCGACAACTCCCATTATAATTCCAAGCGGTGATTACACTATTTCGACGGACGGCGTTTATAAACTTGATGCCGGTTATAAAGGGACAATCACAATTACCGCTAAAAATGTCGAATTGCAACAAACGGATTTAGCCGTATATGATACCTATATAAACTGTACTTCGGATCATCAAAATTTGTGGCTAAATAAAATAGTAATCAGAAACGCAGGTGGAGAAACCGGAAAGTTTGTTGAGAAATCAATTCTCAAGTTTAACGGAACCGGAAATACGCTTAATCTTATTGACGGTAACGGTTTATATAATTTATCTTCAAAAACGAAAGCGGTAGTCAACGTAGGTGAAGGTTTATCCATAAACGACCCCACCGGAACCGGTAGTCTTGTGGCTGATAGCTCGCCTACTGTTCCTGCGATGGATAACAAATTTCTTTCTTATGCTGCTTGTATAGGCTCCGATGAAGGCGAAGAAAGCAATGGATATATAGTTATAAATGGTGGAAAAATACAATGTGGAGCTGATAATTATGGAGACTGGAGATTTAACGATGGAGGTTATCACGCGGCGGCTATTGGAAGCGGAAAAAGCGGAAGCATCGGTCAAATATCAATCAATGGCGGGGATATAACAGCCTACAGCCGTTTTGGCGCAGCTATCGGTTCGGGATATAACGGCGCAGTAAACGGCGACATAATTATACGCGGCGGAACAATTTACGCGATGGCTCGTTGCAATTTTCTCAGATACCCCTTTGTTTATGAACATTCCACAGGAGCGGCTATTGGCGCAGGTGAAAATGGAAAAGTCAATGGCAATATAATTATAAAAGGCGGAAACATTAAGGCAAGAAGTCAAGGATTTGGAGCGGGCATCGGTTGCGGTAGTTTTGAATTTAACCCTACAGGTAGCTCCGTTGGAAATATTATAATCAAAGATTGTACGTTACACGCAGAGTCTTTCTGTGGCGAAGCCATAGGTCAAAGCGTTATAGACCGCGAAGAACACATGCCAATACCTATAGTTGATTATCCGTGGGGTTTTGGACAAACTACGATGGTAAACAACAAGGTAGGCGGAGTAGTAGGTACAAAAAATATATACGGCGGTTCGTACAGCGAACGAGAGAGTGTAGAATTGAAAACATTTTATCATGTCTATGACAGAGATGTTAGCGATACGACGGGAGCAAGCGCGCCGGACAGCGACCCCGGCGATCCTCCGGAGAGTATAATTCCAACTGATCCTCCTGATGATCCGGGAAGCGGCGAAACGGGCGGCGGCAGTGGTGAAACCACACCTCCTACTCCACCGACCCCGCCAACAGAACCCACTGAGCCAGTAGACGAAGTAATAAGAAAACTAATCACCAAAGAAGTAAAAGAACATATACCGGGACATCCGCTTATAATCCACACAGGACCAAAAGCCAATCAAAACTTACCCATCTACATAAACGATATGCGTCCCGACGCAATAGGGCTTACAGATGTTGCAGTCGATCCGTTGGAAAAAGCGTTGGAAGCTATTGACAAACTCGATGCGGCGTTAGAATACGCTCTTAACGAAAACACCCACATGGGCGCATATCAAGTACGACTAAATGAGATAATAGACAATCTAACGGCAGAACACGAAAATACCATCGCCTCTGAAAGCGTTATCCGCGACGCCGATATGGCAAAGGAGATGGCAAGCTATATTAAAAACAATATTTTATCGCAATCGTCTCAAGCAATGCTGGCGCAGGCGAATCAGAACAGTGGGATGGCGCTTAATTTGTTGCAGTAGGATTAGAGTAAATTTTTTAATAAAGTTTTCTTTTTCTCTTTTCTTTTTTGTTACTTTTTTCTTTTCTCTTTTTATTTTTCAAAAGAAAAAGAGAAAAGAAAAAAGTAAAAGGAACAGTTTCTTTCACCCAAGCATCTGTTTTTCTCCCACTTGAGACAGAAGTATATTCGTTTCCCTCACGGAAAGACCTTTCTGTATCGCCGATATGATGACGGAATCCCATGGATTCCTCGGATAGAGCATTCCCAGTCCGGCATAACGAAGCAATTTTTGCGTTTCGGGCAGGTCAAGATGCATTGCCAGAGCAATGGAAAGCAGCTTGGTTCTTGACGGGTTCTTCTTTGCTCCGGAGAAGATATGGTAGCCATAGGTTCGCTCCAAAAGAGCGTCTTTCACCACTTGATGCCTTTCCAGTTTCTTCTCCTTCAAAATCTGCCCCAGATATTCGTGCAGCGGCAGACGGAATTCCTTCTTGTTCCGTGTGAGGAACCGGTGGATGTCCTCGTCCTCTTTCAGTTCGGAAAACAGTTCATCCGTATCCTTCTCGTGCAAACTTGTCCCTCCTCATGCTTTATGATATAGTAAACGACAAAAACAGTTGCGCTTGATTTGGCTTCCCCGCCCGAAGGGGTGGGAGGCCAAACACAACTTTACTATAGAAGCATTATAGTGGATTTCGGACAGAAAGGCAAGATTGCAATGGAACTGTGGGAGCAATATCTTGGCGACAGCTATGAGATGGTGGACATCCTGAAGGATTCCGAGAATGGTCCGGTGGCGCTCGTTTATGACAAAATCGGCAGGCAGGTCTCCGTCTTGAAGCAAAGGGACGTGCGTTCCAGGGGCATATACGAAATGCTCAAAGAGACGGACGATCCCCATGTCCCCGCTATCTATCGCCTGATAGAGCAGAATGGAAAGCTGCTGGTTATTGAAGAGTACATTGACGGCAGGACGCTGGCAGATATTCTGCGCTATGACGGGATGCTGGATGAGAAAATTGCGCTCCACATTCTGAAAGAAATTTGCGAATGTCTGCGCCACTTCCATAAGCGGAACGTCGTCCACAGGGATATTAAGCCATCCAATATCATCCTCGCAAAAAATTATGAAGTAAAGCTCATCGACTTCGGAATCGCCCGCGTCACTCGTCCTTCCGAGGAACCGGACACGGAATTTTTAGGAACGAAGGGCTACGCTCCGCCTGAGCAGTATGGTTTCGGTCAGACCGATGCAAGAAGCGATATCTATTCTCTCGGCATCACCATTCGGAGGATTCTGGGGGAGGACTATCACGGCAGTCTGATGCCTGTCCTTCGAAAATGCGCCGCGCTCGATCCGGATAGGCGTTATTCATCCGTGGATGAGCTTTTGCAGGATGTGGAGCGTCAGCAAAGGAGAAAGAAGCTTCAACATCGGATTTTGGCAATCGTTACAATTTTTCTTCTGGCGGCGGCCGCTTTGCACACAATTCAGGAGCCAAGGCAAGATAGGGATGTTGATGCAGGAGACGCCTTCGTTATGGAGGAGGCGCACTCTCCGACAGCAAGTCCCGATACGGTTTCAACCTCTCCGCAACAAACACGGCAGGAGCCGTCTCAGACAGGAGAGATACCCGCGCCGGCCATGGGAGAAAAGATTCCCGCAGATGTGCCCGCCCCGCGCGCGGAAAAAGAAGCCCCTCTGCAAAAGTGGAAATATCCTTCTCTTAATAGGGAACAGTGCTCATTTTCCTTGAACGGAGCGCCTTGCGGTACGGGAATTCCCGTTTCCGCTTCTGTTTGGAAGGGATGGGAGCGGAAAGGAGACATGGTTCGTATCCCTTCCGATTGGAATATGACGCTTCATATCGACAACCGGAGCGCCTCGGATTTTGTGAGTCCGGTTTTGGAGATAACATATCGGGGCGCCGAGCGCCAAAGCCAAACGCTTTCAGCGGCTACCATTCCTTCGGGAAGGTCGGCAGATTTCGATATTCCGCTGGGCGACTGCCTAGTTTCCGGCAAGCTCTTCTGGCTGGGTGTACGTTTGAGGGATGCAGGAGGCGCATCCTTTTACTGGGAATTTCAGTTCTATCTGGAATGAGCGGGCGCAGACCGTGGCTGAAACATTCTTCCTGTCGACACAATCAACGGCAAAAACAAGGGGGTGTTCCTATTTAGGAAACTTTGTTGCGAAAATAGGAAAGTATGAGCAAGCAAAAAATCTGATTTTATGCGATAATAGAAAAATAGATTGTTACTATTCGCGTGTAGTAAAAAAAGAAAAAATAGTGCTCTTCACGGTCGACCCCTCCGCCCTTCGGGCACCTCCCCTTTCAGGGGAGGCTCTCGGATTTCTCATTTTGTGGATATATTGAGAAAAGTTTCCTCTCTAGTGCCTCCCCTGAAAGGGGAGGGGGACCGCGAAGCGGTGGAGAGGTCGACCATGAACGGCGCAAATTCACCTTTCGCACCACTATGTTATATTACCCGTGAACGGTAACAATAGATTTTTCGTAAAACGGCAGGTGACGATGATATGGATATAAGCAAAAAAATTCTGTTTAAACAGATAGGCGCGAAAATTGCTTATTATCGAACCCTGCGAAATATGACACAAAGCGACTTGGCAGAAAAAGCCAACATCAGCCGCAGCGCGCTAAGTCGTATTGAATGTGGCAAATACAACGACAACGTATCAGTTTCCTTATTATTCGACATTGCCGATGGACTTAGAATAGACACCGCTCTTTTAATGACGTTTAACGAAACCGAAAAACAAATGTGGTTGCAAGAATTTCCGGCAAGTGATACGGACGATATTGAGGAGGACGATGAAAACGAAACGGGAACGGATTAAAATATAACTGTAATTTATATTGCGATAAGGAGAGTATCGTGGAAATCATCGACATCAAAGTCAATCGCGTAATGAAATGCGCATTTTGCAAAAACTGGTACGACCCTACAAATTCCGCCATAAAGCCGCGGAGCTCGGCTTTATGGGAGTACGACCCAAGAAAACGCAGCCGATGTTTGGAAAGAAACACTGAAACCGCCGGGAATTATGGTTGCGGGAAGTTTGAGATGAAGATGTTGTGAGATGAGGGGGATTGTTATGGCAACGCCAAGTTCGAGGAAGGAATGGATGTGTACCGCTTGCGGGAAGAAGGAGATCTGTTATGTATCAGAGGGAAGACCACAGCCCGGAAAGTGTCAACGGAAAAAAGGTGATAAGCCGCATTCATGGACGGTGAATCGGAAGATGTAAGTACTTGTCACCACACATACAATGCCTAAAAAACTCAAAAATGAAATTAGTGCTTGTTTAAAAAATAAGACTGTGCGGCATGACGAGATATTTTTTCGTTTATCAAGAAAGAAAAGGAGAAAATTCATGATGAATCAAAAGTGTTCTGACTATGAGAGCGAACAAATAAGGGCGATTGTTGAGTGGAAACAGAAAGCGCCAAGTGTTGTTGCTCAAGGTATCGGCAAACTTGCAGCACCGTTGACATGGGTTACAAAAAAGGTACTCCCAAAATCCGCAATGAAAGCCGTACTAAATGGTGCAAATAGTGCAGGAGAATTATTGGCAGATGAAAGTGATATATGCAGAGATGGAAATGTGAGCGACATCAGTGAATTACGTCACAAAGATCTGCGTCTTTCCGACCAATTAGCTGACAATGTACATAATTGGGCTATTGGAGCTGCTGCGGTAGAAGGAGGAGTTGCTGGTGCAGTAGGTATATTTGGAATTGCTGCAGACATACCAGCTATTCTCACTTTAGCTTTGCGTACTATACATAAAATTGGTCTATGCTATGGTTACCGAGCAAACAACAAGCAGGAGAAAGATTTTGTTCTTGAAATTCTTTCCGTTGCCGGATCCAATTCACAAGCAGAAAAGAACGAGGCACTTGTTGCATTGAAAATGTTACAGGTTGTTATTGAAAAGCAAACATGGAAAGCAATGAAACAGAAAGCAGCGCAGGCTCTAGGAAAGGAAGCCGCCGTGATTGCTATAAAGAACTTATGCAAGCAACTTGGCATCAATTTCACAAAACGTAAGGCGTTACAAGCAATACCTATTGTTGGAGGTGGTATTGCAGCTGCCGTAAATGCTGATTTTATACGAGATGTGGGCTACGCATCCATACGAATTTATCAGCAAAGATGGCTCCGTGATAACGAAAAATGGGTAGATTCGATTTAGATGAAGGATAATGTTTTTAGAAGCACATACACTTGGAAAAGACCTCATTACTCAATGTGAATACTTATCTGTGGGAGGAAATTACATGGCTTTTAACAAATTAAAAAAAATATATACCATTAGTTGGTCAGGCAGTATTAGGTTATAAAATGATGGTTGTGGTTGAGGAAAGCTACATTGACGGTTGCTATAAATTGGCTACCGAAATCTTAGAAGATGCGTCTCAAAAATTAAATTGATTTTATAATATAAAAACATGGGATTATACCTACTTAAATAATTCCATGTTTTCTTTTTAGTTTTCTTTTTAGTTGATAAATGCATTTTCAACTTTTCAAATTTATGATAAAATAAAAACCATAACAACTTCACAAGGAGGACGTATGAACTTTACAAAGCCGATTAACAAACTAAAGGAAATAAAATCAAATCTGCCTGACATAGGCGGCATATTAAACGATGGAAAAAACTCGCTATTAGACAATTTTAAGGAACTTGAACAAGATGTCGAAGCGGATTTTGCCAACGACTTAACTATGACCGAGGACGAACAAACTGCCTGCGAGAAAATTATCGAATCTCATATTGATAAATGCGGCATTGTTGGAGATATACCCATTCCCGGGACGGGCGTTGTAGCAGATTTAGCGGTAATGGTTACAATGACATTCGCTATGTCTAAAGTATTTGGTATATCTCTAAATAAGGAGATTGCCCAAAAAATCGCGATGCAGGCTATAAATACTGTTGGCGCAAGTTACGTCATTAAAAAGCTGATAAAGGAAGCTATTAAAATAATCCCCCTTGTCGGCAAAGTCGCCGCGGATTATATAAACTCAAAGATTAGCAATATCGTACTCAATAAAATAGGCTGGGACATTGCTAGAATGTTGTCTATGAAAAAATGCGGAATGGAGGTATCGTTTTGGACTTCGGAAGTCTAAAAAATAACTTGGGCAAGCTAAAGAATCTCGCGCCATCGACTGATGTTTTAGATATTTTAAAAGAGATCTTTGACGCTACAACTTTGGCAGAAATTAAACAGGGTAAAGTGGTCGTTACGGATAAAACGCTTAATGATATAGCCGCAAAACAAATTGCCAAGGGTAATGACTTGCCTATTAAAAGTTTTGAACTCGTTTCCCATGCCGATCAAAAATTAGAGATAAAGACCGTTTTGCCAAAAATTGGAAATGTTTCGCTTATCGGTAAAATTGAAGATTTTCACATTGGTAAAGATTCGGCAGTTCTCGTATACGATGTTGAAAATTATAAAATAACGGATATAAAAATACTTTCGTGGATATTTTCACAAATTTCTTTGGGTTTATTGTATCGTTTTATAGGAGATATGGAAGAACTTGAAGGCGTAAATATTGCTATTGACGGCGATAAAATAAGCGCTGATATTTCAAAATTATTGGCTAGTTCCAAATTAAACAAAAAACTGATAGGCGACATAACCGCACTTGATATTGTTGAAATTGAAAACGCTGCGCCAAAAGAGGGCGGAATAGAACTTACAGTTAAACTAAACGCCGTTAATATTGCCAGAGATAAGTTAAAGTCGTTGATTAATTAACGGGGCGCAAGTTATGGAAGGAAAGTTTGATTAGGGCTCGTTTAAAAAATCGCCCGCACGTAAGTGACGGCTATTTTTCCGTTTCCCTGCGTCAGAAAAAACTTGACGTAGCGTTGCTACGACTTCGTTTTTTCTTCTTTGATAAACGAAAAAATATCTAGTCATGCCACACGGTCTTATTTTTTAAACAAGCCCTAAATAAAATATGGAGGAAACAATAATGTTTTGGACAATTCTAGGAGTCGGCGCAATCGCTTTATTGGGTGTAAAATGCTACAATAGTTATAAGATAAATCAAGCGTATATGCAAATTAGAAATGTCGCTAATTGCAAAGAAGATATTAAGAGAATGAATGAAATAATAAATATGGCCAAAAAAAACAGGTGATAAAATGTCTTACAATCAAAATTTAACTCGGAAGGAACTTGCGCAAAAAGTCGACAGGGAGAAAATTTTGTTCCTGTCGCTTTTCTGGTTTCTTGCAATGATAACCTCGGCGACAGCCTTTGCCAACTATCCGGCATATCTGAACGGTGACAGAAATTTCATCCTTGTGGACGGCCATATGGGGGTGGCGTGGTATGTGGATCGATCGTCTTTAAAAGTTAAGCAATATCTACCGCCTCATTATATTATTACGATAGAAGTAGTTTCAGCGGAAAGCGCAATAAATGATGTAAACGATTTTTACAGCGGAGGAAGAGGGATTATCACCGGCAGAAAGTTGTACCATTTTGCCTATCATTGGGATAGCAAACATATGTATCTTGGCGATGATTCTGATTACGGAGCAGCAGATTGGAAATATGTAGATCCGCGGGGAAGTTGGGCAGACACCGGAATAATTATGCCTGCGGGAGAAATGGCATTTGCATTAGCGTATAATATGAAATTTTACGGAACGCTGACGATAAGATATTCTGACGGAACAACATACCCTGTCTACAGTGATGATTTTTATTCAAGAATTTAATACCGTCAAAATTAAACTTTTCAATTACATACCATAATAACGAATAAGCCCGAACCAATAAAACGGTTCGGGCTTTCAGACTGTAGACACCCACGCCGTACGGCGGAGCATCTAGTTTCGTTATATTACATGACGCGTCTGGCGCCAATATATGTGCTAATCCAATAACCTCGGTTCAGCGTGTCGGTAGTCACGCCGCGACTGGAACTGGCGTGTATAAACTTGTCGCCTCCCAAGGAAATGCCTACATGGCTCGGCCCGTAGGTGTATGTGCTAAAGAAAACCAAATCCCCTGCGCGAAGTTCGCTTTTTTGTATCGGAGTTCCAACTTCATACTGCACATCGGCCGTACGAGGCAAAGAAATTCCCGCATTCCCGAAGACATACATGACAAAACCGGAACAATCGAATCCGCCCGGCGTCGAACCTCCAAAAACGTAGGGAGTGCCCATGTACGCCATAGCGCTCTGAATTACTCGACGAGAAATGTAGTTGGAACCGCGACTTATCTGGGGTAGACTTTTACCCAAAAGCGCTCTGTATGTGCTTTCCCCAACTAAACCGTCGGCTTCAAGCCCCATTGAAGCCTGAAAAGCTTTAACCGCGGCTTCGGTTGCGGGACCATAGTCCCCATCGGCGTCTAAATCATAACCCAGTTCCGCAAGTTGTCCCTGAATTTCAGCTACTTCGCTTCCTTGATCGCCCAAACGAATTGCCGAAGCATCTGCAAGAGATGCGCTAAACAAACACACAAAAGATAAAACAAAAACTCTGATCCAATTTTTCAAAAGTATTCTCCTTTCTGACTGTGCACTTCTGCTGCGGTGATCCGTCCCCCTTTCAAAAATTAGTCCAACGTTTCTCACTTTTTTACGAATATTTTTATCAAAAAATATCCAAAGCTTAAAACGCACTATACGAAGCCCAAAGGCTCAGTATTCATAAGGTCTTGAGCAGCTCATAAGCCGAGTTCTGTATTTGGCAATCATTTATCTAGGTCAAAAGTTGCCTTTTGACTCAAGCGACACAACCCGAAAGGTAGCAGGGCGCATTATCCCTTTCCTATTTGGTCTTGCTCCGCGCGAGGTTTACCTAAGCCGACCGATTACCCGGCCGCTGGTGCGCTCTTACCGCACCTTTCCACCCTTGCCCTAAAATATTTTAAGGCGGTCTAAGTCTCTATAGCACTATCTCTGGGGTCACCCCCGCCGGACGTTATCCGGCGCGCTGCCCTGTGGAGCTCGGACTTTCCTCATCGGCGAACCGATGCGATTGCCTGCGCTACTCAAGTTTAACAACAATATATAGTGAAAAATTTTCTTTTATAACAAATTATAGTACTGGCGTTTATCATGAAAGTATTCTATAATATGTGTATGATAATTGCATGAAATATATATGATATTTGTCTGAAAGGAATGGTTTTTATGTCTACTCCACATATTGCGGCGCAAAAGGGCGAGATTGCCGAACGCATATTGCTTCCCGGCGATCCTCTTCGCGCAAAATTTATCGCAGAAAACTTTTTGGAAGATGCGAAACTTTATACCGATATTAGAAATATTTTGGGATATACGGGTAAATACAAGGGAGTTCCCGTTTCCGTCCAAGGCACGGGAATGGGAATGCCTTCCATTTCGATTTATGCCCACGAGTTGATTAAGGAATACGGCGTAAAAAAACTTATTCGGGTAGGGACTTGCGGAGGTATGCACAAAGACGTTAAACTCCGCGACGTGTTGATTGCAGAGGCCGCTTCTACGGATTCATCAATGATAAAAAATATTTTCGGCGGCTCGATAAACTTTGCTCCGATAGCTGATTTTACTCTTTTGGAAAAAGCGGTTAAAGCGGCCAGGAAATTAAATCTTCCTTTTAAAGTCGGCAACGTTATATCTGTTGATAGATTTTACGATGAGGAAATAGATAACGATAAACTTAGAAAATATGGCATATTGGCGGTAGAAATGGAAGCGGCGGCGCTCTACACAATTGCCGCAGAATTCCATGTCAACGCTCTTGCGGTATTTACGGTCAGCGATCATCTTCTGACAAAAGAGGCTTGTACGCCTGAGGAGCGCCAAACCACTTTTAACGATATGATAAAAATTGCGTTGGAAACTATTGTTGAAGCCTAGTCCGTATTGAAAAATTGTCATTTTTGAAGGGAATTGATAGAATTGAGCGACAGCAACACTGTTGTTTACAGACGAAGACCCATTGCAACAGAAAATCCCGAAAGCGTAGATATTATACATTGTATCCGTTCCGTTGACGGCGGATGTTCTAATATTTATCTGTCCACTAAGCCGAACACATGTTCTGGGGGGGGTAAAATGTATACTTAAAAACCGTTTTCGTTTCCTGTGGAAAAATCCAGAAGAAGCTACGGCAATTCTGCCGGGCGTAACGCTTGACGAAGTTAAAGCAGCCTTTAACGTTGGCGATAACTTTGCCGGTGAAATGATTAAACGGAAACTTGAAGAATTTTTTACGACAAATACGGATGTTGAGGAATTGCCTGTTTTAGACGGTGAAGGTCGTATTGTTGCGGTATTGGCTAAAGAGAAGCCTGTCGAGCAATATTTGCCTTGGCATACGTGGAATTATGGCGAAAATAACGGGGTGCTTGCATTTTTGTTGCAATATCGCAAAATTTATCTTTCGTCATTGGAAAATATAAATATGCGGGGGTTTTATCAACAATACGCCACTGCGTTGCCGCTTACCTTATTGACTAAACAAAATTTAATCGACGCCTTAAACGATAGTGAAAGTCTGCTCGTATACTACGAGGATATATTTCCGGATTCTCCCGTGGCAAAGACGCAGATAATCACCCTGTTTAACAGAATTCAATTGGAATATTCGAAACTTATAGGCGAAGAATTTCACGTTGAAAAAGATTTTGCGTCCATAAATGAAAAGAATTTGGACAATCTGTCCGAAATTCTCAGTAAATTTGACGACGGTTATCCGACCATAGCTGTTCTCGATGACAATGAAAATTTTATAGGTTCTTTTACGCAGAATGCTTTTGCTTGGTCATTTCCTAATTCGAATTATCCGCTGTACGGCGAATTGTTTATACCGTATTTGGATAACGAATCGGATATGCTGCTTAAAGCGAGAGATGTAAGCGCCAAATACGGAGCTACAGAAGCGCCTATCGTAAAGGACGGAAAAATTGTTGCTTCGGCGGTAAAACACGGGGGACGCTGGGGAGCGTTGGGAAAGAGAACGAAGGATTCGCCGCCTTTACATTGGGACTTAATAAGCGACGAAGTATTGCAAAAATTTTTCAACTCGGGACAGAAAATAATAATTTCTTCGGAAGCTGGCGACTTACGGGGGTTTAAGGAAAGATTGTCCTATTTGGCGGAAGTCGCCGTAATGTCGAAAGATAACGTAGAAGATTATCTAACTGGAAAATTTGACATGTTTATTTTCGACGCTGAAATTTGGATGCCGTCGTCTACGGTAAAATACCGAGCTGCGACCCTTTATTCGAATTTATTGACGGAAGAGACGAGACTATATCTGGAACGCAACGGCGTTAAATTCATATTTTTTGCCGGAAGAGGAGAAATCTCTGATTTACAGAGTCGCCGAAAAATTGTTGATCATGTCGAACTCCCGAGTGTTATTGAAGACGGAAGCTTTGGAGATTACGCAATATACTCGGATATTGTCGATAACGAGAATCTAATTATAATGGGCGGGCAAAGGCGCACTACGGGTGCGCCAACCGATGCGAAAAATTCCATATGGGTTTACGGACCTTGCATTGCAATAGGCGCTTACGCTTTGAAAGATGAAGACACCGTTGAGAGCAAATTGCAAGCGCTTATAAACAGACATAATATTTCTTATAAAGTGGTTAATTGTGCGGGAGCCGTAAATTCAGATATCAACAATTTGCATATGCTCATTGACACGCCTGTGAAATCCGGAGATATCGTAATTTTTTTCACCGGACAAGAAGATTTTAGACAATTTCCGGTATTTTCCTTATCTTCACGGTATTATATTCGGGACGTATTTGATTCCGCAAAATACCGAAATTTAAAATGTTTCGTAGATACACCCACCCACATGGGACCCGAAGGATATCAAGCCGTGGCGGAGTATATATGGGATTTGACGGCTTCTGATATGATAAAAAATGCAGATATAGAATCCCAAGATATACCACCCATGAATTTTAAGATTACCAAAGCTAAATCTTATAAAATGAAAAATGAAGAGTTGCGTAGGTATCTTGAAAAATTGAAGGATAAACGTGTAACAGCAAAAAATATTGGCGCCATCGTTATGAATTGCAACCCGTTTACAAAGGGGCATCGATATTTGATTACCAAAGCTCTCGAACAGGTTGATTTTTTGTACATATTTGTGGTTGAGGAGGATCTTTCTGAGATAGGATTTGTTCATCGTATGGCGATGGCACAGGCAAATTGTGATGGTTTGCCGAAAATCATGGTGTTGCCTTCTGGCAAATATATGATATCTTCTTACACATTTGCGGAGTATTTCAGTAAGAAAGCCCTACAGGGGCAAGTGATAACCCCGGCGAACGACGTGAGAATTTTCGGGGAGCACATAGCTCCGTGTCTGAGAATAACAAAACGCTTCGCAGGGGAAGAACCTTTTGACAGCGTTACCAGGCAATATAACGAAACCATGAAAGAAATGTTGCCAAAATACGGCGTAGCCTTTGAGGAAATCCCCCGCCTTGCCTTAAACGACAATGATATTATCAGCGCAACAAAAGTGAGAGAGTATTTGAAGAATGGTGATTTATCCTCTTGCCGTCCATATCTTACAAAGGAATCTTACGAGTATATCAAGCTAAACCTTGAGCAAATATTTAACAAGGAAGTCACTGCAATTTAGACCTGTAAAACTTTTTTCTTGACAGGCGCCCGAACCCTATGTATAATAAAACCCGTTCGGAGGTGCTGCTTTGGAAGAACGGATTAGAATACTGCGGCTTTTTGACGAATACGGCGCGCTTTTGAACGAACGGCAGCGAAAGATTATGGAACTTTATTATGTTTCGGATTTTTCATTGTCCGAGATAGGCGAAGAATTAAACGTCACCCGTCAAGCCGCGCACGACGGATTAAAACGTGGAGCAAACGCTCTTGAAAACTTTGAAGAAATTCTATCCCTCGTAAAAAAGCGAGAGCGGCGAGAAGGGATAATTTCAAATTTAAAGACGCGGGTTGAAAAACTTCCGCAAAGCGAAAACAGAGAGATTATATTGGAAGAAATAAAAAAATTGGAGGAGGAAGCCCTTTGATATTTGAAAGCCTGTCGGAGCGGCTTCAGACCGTATTTAAAAAATTAAGGAGCCACGGCAAACTCACCGAAGACGACGTAAACGAAGCCATGCGGGAAGTCCGCATGGCGCTTTTGGAAGCTGACGTCAATTTTCAGGTGGTAAAGAAGTTTATAGCTAAAGTCAAGGAACGCGCCGTTGGCAAAGAAGTCCTTGAAACCCTGACTCCCGCGCAAGTTGTGGTAAAAATAGTAAACGACGAATTAACCGAACTCATGGGCGGCGTGGGAAGTCGCATAAACATGAGCCCGCAACCGCCGACAGTTATTATGTTCGTCGGGCTTCAAGGCGCAGGCAAAACCACAAGCGTCGCAAAATTGGGGCTTACATTAAAAAAGGACGGCAAACATCCGTTGTTGGTGGCGGCGGACATATATCGCCCCGCCGCCATAAAACAGCTTGAGGTTTTGGGCAAGCAGCTTTCCATACCCGTTTTTACATTGCCGGGGGAAAATCCCGTCGCTATCTCAAAAGAAGCTATTTCTTATTCAAAGAGCCACGCCAACGACGTAATCATCATAGATACGGCGGGACGGCTTCAGATAGACGAAGTCTTGATGAAGGAGCTTCAAGACATAAAAAAAGAAGCGAAACCGCATGAGATAATGCTTGTGGTTGACGCTATGACGGGTCAGGAAGCGGTAAACGTAGCCTCTGCGTTCAATGAAAAATTAGGTCTTGACGGCGTTGTCCTCACCAAGATGGACGGCGATGCGAGAGGCGGCGCGGCGTTATCCATAAAGGCAGTTACCAACACCCCGATAAAATTTTTGGGGATGGGGGAAAAAATCGAGCCTTTAGAGGTTTTTCATCCCGACAGAATGGCGTCCCGTATCCTTGGCATGGGGGACGTGATTTCCCTCGTTGAAAAGGCCCAAGCCAATTTTGATTTGGAAGAAGCTAAAAAGCTTGGGGAAAAGCTAAAGAAAAACGATTTCACGCTGGACGACTTTTTGTCGCAGTTGCAACAGGTGAAAAAATTAGGCTCGATGGAATCCATTCTAAGCATGATTCCGGGACTTGGCAATTTGAAAAACAAACTTCCGGAGGGCATGGACTTTGACGGAAAAGAGATGCGCCAAATAGAAGCCATCATCAAATCCATGACGAAAAAAGAGCGGGCGGACATAGGCATAATAAACGGCAGCCGCAGAAAACGCATAGCGGCGGGCAGCGGCACAAGGGTGCAGGACGTGAATAAACTCTTAAAACAGTTCGCCGAAATGCGGAAGATGATGAAAAAGTTTAAGCAAAAGGGCGGAAAAAAAGGGTTTAACCCATTTGCGGGAATGAACTTGCCATTCTTTAGAAGGTAAAATCAAACAAAACCATCATATAGACTGAAAGTATAAAATTTCAACAAAACTAAAATCAAACGCACCCGGGAGTCCAGAGGGCAATGCCCTTTGGCGGGGTGCAGGGGTGGAACCCCTGCCGGGGTTTGGGGTAGCGCCCCAACTAATTGAAGGAGGTGATAACATGGCAGTAAAGATTCGTTTAAATCGAATGGGAGCGAAGAAAAATCCCTTTTATCGCATAGTGGTTGCTGATTCCAGAGCTCCTCGCGACGGTCGTTTTATCGAAATATTGGGCAATTATGATCCTAAGAAGCAGGATGCGCCTGTAAACGTTTCGGAAGAAAAAGTCCTTGACTGGATGGCAAAAGGTGCGCAGCCTACTGATACGGTACGTTCGATATTAAGAAAACAGGGCATAATGAAGAAATTCGCGGACAGCAAAGGTAAAAAGTCGTAAGGAGAACCCATGAAAGAGCTTGTGGAAGTCATCGCAAAGGCTTTGGTTGACGATGCCGAAGCCGTAAAGGTTGATGAAGGCGTAAACGAAGAAGGTGTGGAAGTCGTTTCTTTAAGAGTCGCAGAAAACGATATGGGTAAGGTTATCGGCAAACAGGGTCGTATAGCAAAAGCTATGCGCACCGTTGTAAAAGCGGCTTCCATGAAGGAAAACAAACGCGTTCTCGTGGACATCATCGACGAGAAATAATTTCGGCAGACCCGCTTTTTAGGGTCTGCTTTACTTTTAAGGTGAGTTTCGTTCTTTTCTTTTTCTCTTTTTTTGTAAAAAAAGAGAAAAAGAAAAGAACCAAAAGAAAAAGAGAAAAAAACTTTAATAACTGGTTTTGGCGAAAATTTAAAAATGGAGCCGAAATTGACAGTTCGAGTTTGTTAAAGTTTTTTCTTTTTCTCTTTCTTTGCTTCTTTCTTTCTCTTTTTCTTTTTTACAAAAAAGAAAAAGAGAAAGAAAGAAGGAACTTGCCTCTAAATTAACATTAGGAGGATAATATGGAAACGATGAAGCTAACGGTGCCGGTTACTATTAAGGCGAAGCTGACGGAGAAGTTAAGAGAGAAGCTTTTAAAGCAGCTTGAGGAGAATTTGAAGCAGGTTGAGTATGAGTTAGAGCAGTTAAATATGGAAGAAGCTCGTGTAATAAATCAAGTGCAGCCGGACGAGAGTACACCCGAGGGCAAGAACGAACTCATGGCTATACAGGCGCATTTTGCGGAAGAAAAGGGAAAGAGAGAGGAATATAAGGCAGGAGCCACAGAGGAAAGAGAGACGATAAAGAAGTTGTCGCTTGGCGCAGAGATTGAGCAGGGGACGCTTGAGCGTCAGGTAGAAGTAAAGATTGGCGACGATATGCGAGAAGTAATGAATATGGAGATTTTGGTGGAAGATGATAAAATCATCGCAATCAGAGGATAGGATAGTAGTAGGAAAGATTGGCGCGCCTCATGGAGTTCGCGGTACTTTTCGGGTGTATGCGCTGACGGATTTTCCCGAACGGTTTTTTGAGATGAAGGAGATACGGGCGGGTAAGGAAAACTATGCGATTGAATCGGTGAGAGAGGACAATAAGTCGTTGCTGATGAAATTTGCGGGGGTGGATACGAGAGAAGACGCCGCCTTGTTGAACGGCAGACTCTTAAACGTGGATAGGAAAGACGCCGCGCCGCTTGAGGAAGGCGAATACTATACTTTCGATATAGTGGGGCTTAATGTGTTCGACTTGTCCGGGGAGAATTTGGGCAAGGTAACGAATGTGCTTAGGACGGGCAGCAACGATGTTTACGTTGTTAAAGATGCCGAGGGGAGAGAAACATTGATACCCGCTTTGAAGAAGGTTGTAAAGGCGATTGACATTGAGGCGGGAAAAATGGTTGCGGATATGTCCGAAATGGAGATTTTAGAGTAATGAGGATGGATATTGTAACCATTTTTCCGGAGATGTGCGAGGGCGTGTTTAACTCTAGCATTTTAAAGCGGGCGCAGGAAGCTGGCATACTCACGGCTAAATTTACGAATTTCAGGGATTTTGCGGAGGATAAGCATAAAAAGGTTGACGATACCCCTTTTGGCGGCGGCAGCGGCATGGTCTTAAAGCCCGAGCCGCTTTTTCGCGCCGTGGAGAGTATAAAACGAGAGACGAACATAAAAAATCGCAGGATTCTTCTGATGGATCCCGCAGGGAAACCCTTTACGCAGGAAAAGGCGAAAGAACTTGCAAAATACGAGCAGTTAATCTTTATCTGCGGGCATTATGAGGGGTTTGACGAGAGAGTGGCGGAATTTTTAGCGGACGATGCGATTTCCATAGGCGATTATGTGCTGACGGGAGGCGAACTTCCCGCTATGGTTATCGCGGACGCTGTGGCGAGGATGCTTCCGGGGGTGCTTGGTTCTGCCGAATCTGCGCCGACGGATTCTTTTTACGAGGGGATTTTGGGCTCTCCCGTATATACCAAACCAAGGGAATACAGAGGAATGGAAGTTCCCGAGATTTTGCTTTCGGGGGATCACGCAAAAATAAGAGATTGGCGAAGAAAAAAAGCCTTGGAGCGCACAAAAAAAACTCGTCCCGAACTTTTGAAGAATGTAATTTTAACCGATGAAGAAAAAAAATATCTTGAAGACTTGTGAAAATAAGTCTTCATTTTTTTTTCAAAAAAAGCAGGAAGAATTAATATTATATAGAAGTAAAACAAATCAAAGAAAAACTAAAAATTTAAGACTTTTATACAAACTAAAAATTTTAGTTTGTTAAAGTTTTTTCTTTCTCTTTTTTCTTTGCTTCTTTCTTTTTTCTCTTTCTTTTTTTCAAAAAAGAAAGAGAAAAAAGAAAGAAGAACTTTACCTATAA
>JAGBMX010000005.1 GCA_017634675.1 Selenomonadaceae bacterium
CTTTCTTTTCTTTCTCTCTCTTTTTTGTAAAAAAGAGAGAGAAAGAAAAGAAAGAAGCAAAGAAAAGAAAGAGAGAGAAAAAACTTTAATAAAAAATTACTTATACTAAATCCGCTAATGCGGCGGCTTGTTTGCAGCCGTCGGTATTTTTTACGTCGCCGGGGTTGGCGACTTTAGGCACGGACACTTCTCCTATGCAGTCCCATTTTAAAAATGCGAAGGATTTTATAAAGGGCGATTTCACATCGTCCATAATGGCGGGGTCTTCGCTCATGCAGCAAGCGAGGATCGCCGCTTTTTTGCCCGCAATATCCGCTATTTTGCCGCTTGCGAGGAAAGAATACATACGGTCAAGCACGGCTTTGATGTTGGACGGCGCGGAAAACCAATACGTCGGCATGGAAAACACAACTGCGTCAGCGGCTTGCACAGCTGTTGCGATTGCGTTGAAATCATCGTCGAATACGCAGGGTTTGCCCTTTTTAAAACAGTTGTTGCAAGCGTGGCAAGGGCCGATTTTTAAACGTCCGCTGTCAAAGCGTTGAACCTTGTGACCTTTCTTTTCCGCCTCTTCGATAAAAGCCTCCGCTAAAATATCGCTGTTGCCGCCTTTGCGTGGGCTTCCCGTTATTACAACTACATTTTTACCCATTACACAGCTCTCCTAAATCTAAATATTACAATATAACGCTCTTGTTGTCCAAAATAAAGCGTCCTGCCGTACAAGCGGGGCAGTCGCACCATTTGCCGCCCTTTGCCTTTACTTCCTTAAAATGCGCCACCATATTTGCCGCCGCTTCTTCGCCGACAATTGACTTGCCCGCTTCAGAACTAAATTCTTCGATAACCGCATCAATTGTCTGCACATCAGCTTCAAGTTCTGCGATAAACTTTGCGGCGATAGCTTTTTCGTCCGCGGTGCCTACGGCTTTTATCCAATCGTTTGCGATGTTTTTAAGCCCTATGTAACAACTGGGCGCATTGATGAGTTCCTTTGCTTTCTCTATTATATCTGTTTTTGTCATATTCGGTTCCTCCTAAAAATTACGCTTTGTTAAATTTATCCTTACCCTGCTTGCAACGCGGGCATTTCCAATCGGCGGGCAAATCTTCAAACGCCGTGCCTGCGGGGATTCCATGTTCGGGATCTCCGACAGCCGGATCGTAAACCGTTCCGCAGACGGAGCAGATATATTTACCCGTTGCCTTCTTTGAAACGATTTCCGTGGGAGGAATACTCTTTGGCGGATTATCAAGGTCAATTACCTTTTTAGCCTCAAGATTTTCGTAGCCCAACGGAGTATGAGTGGAGCAATACACCGTAGGATTGTTTTTGACAAATTCCCGAACTTTGTTAAGTGTATCGCGAGCGGCCTTAACGTCGTCAAATACCACGGAAAGTTTGTTCTCGTAAAGAGCTTCGTCCGTATAGGTAACGTCGCCGTGCATCATGTAGAAAAGTCCGTCCGATTCCGCTACGATAATGCTGTTGCCGAAAGTATGACCCTTTGCGGGAAGAAGATACACTCCGTCCGCAATTTTTTCCGAAGCGGGGAAATTGTGGTAAGGACCGTCCTTATACTGTACGCCGATTATGTTGTCGCTCTTGTATTCCGTAGCTTCTTTTTCTTCGGGGGACATATAGATTTTGGCGTTGGGGAAGCTCCTAAGTTCTCCCGTATGGTCGGCGTGTTTGTGGGTGACGAGGATTTTTGTCACTTGCTCCGGCTTATAACCTAATTCTTTGAAGGCGGAAACATAATCTTTAATGCGGCTGCCGATATAGATTTGAGTGTTTTCCTCCACAACCATATCGGGGGTTTCAAGGGGCATACCCGTGTCAACGAGAATTACTTCTTTACCTGTGTCGATAAGGAAATTTTGCAAGGTGGAACGATATTTTAAAGTGGGATTATCGACGTTTTCCATACCAATTTCGCCGCCTAAAGCGAAACCGCGCGTCATAAACCCTTTTTCATAAAGTTTTACGGCTTTAATTTCCATTGATTGATTCCTTCCTTTCGCAACAACGGGAAATTGTCCCGTAGCCAAACACGCTGCGCCGATACCTACGGTTTTTATAAAATCCCTGCGGTTCATCTTCTCAAACCTCCCCGTCTAACGGGTCGTCCACGTAATCCACTTCGGAATACCCGGGGCAAAGGGTGATTTGATGCTTTAAACCTGCGGGAATAAAATAGGTATCGCCTTGTTCATAAGTTTTTGTTTCACCGTTTGCGGTAAACAAACATTTTCCGCTTACCACTACAGTCCATTGAGCGGCGTGGGAGTGTTCGGGAAACGGCACCTCTTTTTCTGCGCTGACAAAATACACCGTGCCGGTTGACGTATGGTCAACCCTGACAGTCAGTCCGTCGATGCCGTAATCGCGGCGCGGCACTTTATCAATGATGTCGGGAAATATCATGTTCACACAATCCCTCCTCACATGTTCAAGTCCGATTATATCTTAATTATCTGATAGTTTCCATAGATAAAAATAAAAAAATAACAATCAGGTTTATAAAACATGGGATTTATAAACTTGATTGTTATTTAAGATAAGGTTCTAAAGGCGGCGGCATGGATTTTAGCAATAAATCCGCAAATTCGTCCAACGGGATTTTCATTCCCTCCAAGAACCAATCGTTTATGGCTTCCGATAAGGCACGCATATAGAAAACAACAAAGAAACGGATGTCGGCGGGAATTTCGGTAAATCCGAAATTACGTCGAATTCTTTCTATCACCAAAACTATCGCAAAATTGTTTGTGGCGTAGCGAAAAGAAACCTGCCCTTGTGTGTTTTCAAGCGCATTTTTATAAAACGGCTTGTTTTTTGTTAAAATAAATGCGCTTTGATAAAGACAATCCCTCCACGACACATCTTTTCCGAGTCTCCCGAAAAACGATTCTATGGATACATTGTAAATACAGGCTAAAAGCTCGTATTTATCGGAAAAATGATTATAAAATGTAGTAGGAGTAAGCCCGCAGTTTTGGGTTATTTCCTTAATAGTAATCTTATCCACGGATTTTTTTGCGGCAAGCTCCTGTATGGATTCTGCTAAAATTTTTTTTGTGGTCTTTTGAATAATCATGTTAAAGCCCCCTGATTTATTATATCATGGGAATTTGACGAAAACAATTGTATTTTTTGTATAAAAAAACCCCTCGTAGGGGGATTTGAAGTAGCTGGGTATCAATGTTTTAGAAGAGTTACAAACCGGAAAAAAATCATAAGTTTTTTTCCACTTCATAAACGGGTAAAAATCGTTAATTTTATATCTACAATGCTCTATTATTCGACAAAAATATACTAATTCCTACCTAAAATGAAAAATTTTTAACCGGGAAAAAAACTTATGACTTTTTTTCCGGTTAAAAATCTCATGAAGCTAGGATAGGAGTGGGTTTATGTCTGTAGGGCAGGATATGTATAAACTATGCGAAAAGATGTTTCCGTATTGTCGCAGCATTACCGGCGACGGCGTGCGGGAAACCGTTAATGCGCTGAAAGAGGTTCAGCCTAAAATCAAGGTATATGAAGTCCCGAGTGGCGAAAAATCTTTTGATTGGACAGTTCCAAAAGAGTGGCGTATTAAGGACGCTTGGATAAAAAATTCCAAGGGTGAAAAGATCGTTGATTTTAAGAAAACCAACCTTCATGTGGTGGGGTACTCCGTTCCCGTCGATAAAAAAGTAGATTTGGCTGAGTTAAAGCAATATCTCTACACAGAGCCAAATCAACCCGACGTTATCCCTTATGTGACTTCCTACTACAAGGAACGCTTCGGATTTTGCATGACCCAAAACCAATATGATAATCTTCCCGAGGACACTTACCATATTTACATTGACAGCGAACTTTTCGACGGAAGCTTAACTTACGGCGAACTCGTTATCCCCGGTGAAACAGAGGAAGAAATCTTTTTCTCCACATACTTTTGTCACCCGTCTATGGCAAACGATCAATTGTCGGGTCTGGCTTTATCGGTGTATTTGAGTAAATATGTAGAAGCCAAAACAAAACGTCGCTATACTTATCGTTTTATCTACGTTCCCGAAACAATCGGCTCTTTAACATATCTTAGCCGTGAAAACCATCTGGAACACATGAAGAAAAAAGTTGTCGCCGGCTGGAATTTATCCTGCGTGGGCGATGACAGAACTTATTCAATGGTATCCACACGTTACGGCAATACCTTAACGGATAAAGTAACGAAAAATGTTCTAAGTTTTATTTATCCCGAATACAAACGCTATTCCTTCCTAAAGCGCGGCAGCGACGAGCGGCAGTACAACGCCCCGGGCGTCGACCTCCCTATATGCGGTTTTTCGCGTTCAAAATACGGAGAATTTCCAGAATACCACACGTCAAAGGATAATTTGGATTTCATCTCTCCTGCGGGACTTTCCGGCGCGTACAACGTTATGGTGGAGTGTATAGAAGCGTTGGAGCACAACCGTCGTTACAAAATAAAGTGTTACGGCGAACCGCAACTTGGAAAGCGTGGACTATACCCAACCATAAGCCACAAAGGCGGTTACGATGAAGTAACGGCTATGATGAACTTTATCGCTTACGCAGACGGGACGAATGATATTGTAGACATTAGCGATATTATAGGGGTGCCTGTAATGGATTTGGCGAAAGTGGCGGAAAAGCTGCGGGAAAATGGGTTGGTGGAGACGGTATAAAAAATAAAAGCCGCTCAAAGGCGGCTAAACGAGATATTGTTTTATGTATATGGTCAAGAAATTTTCGGGAGAAATAGCTTTTATATCGCTATGCTCAAAGTGTTTTTCATTTCGAGTAATGATGAAATCGGCTTTTACTCTATAAGCGGTAACTGTTTGAATGGCTTCGTTTCACAGTCTTTCTTAAGTATTCCTACGAGAGAATCAGTAAGGAATGATACGGCAACACCTTTTGGCACCAGCCGTCCGATTTCTTGACCATTGTCAAAAATGATAATTTCATCGCCGCTTTCCATGGATTGCATATATTGAGATATGTTTTGCTCTATGTTGGCGGCAGTAGCTGTTTGCAACATAAGTATACCCTCCCTTTATTTATTTCTAACTTGTATTATATCACAAAAAAATAATAGGTAAAATGATTTTTTATACATTGGCACGGGCGTTTCATAAATTCGAAAATTCCGCTTTCAGAGAAAACCCCTCCGCCCTTCGTGAACCTCCCCTTTCAGGGGAGGCTCTCTGATTTCCACTTTTGCGGATGTAAAAGTCAAAATTTCCCGTTCTAGTGCCTCCCCTGAAAGGGGAGGGGGACCGCGAAGCGGTGGTGGGGTTGACCGTGAAAAGCTCTGTTTGAACCTTTTATACTCAATTATAAATTTTTATGAAACGGCCGTGGAGCGTTTCCTAAAGTTATTTAAAAATCGCCGGCTTTATGCTACAATAACCTAGTCTTAAAATTTTTCAATTTGAAAGGAACAGCCATGAACATTTTATCAACAGGCAAACGCCTATACCTCAGACAAGCAAGCATAGAAGATTTAGACTTTATTATGAGACTTGAAAACGACGAGGAAAACAAGAAATTTATAGTTGCCTTCAGCAAAGAAGATCACAGAGCCGTAATAGAGCGCCCAAACGAAGCTATGGACATTATCATAGCCGAAAAGGACGGCGATAACCCGGTAGGATATTTTTGGATACAAGGTTTAAAACTTGAATCAAAAGAAATTGAGTGGACGCATATCTTAATAGATAAAAAGGGCTTAGGCTATGGGCATGAAGCCATGAAACTTATAAAGCGTTATACCTTTGAAACTCTGAAAGCGCACAGAGCTTGGATGGACTCAAAGGATTACAACGCCAGAGCTTTGCATTTATACGAAAGCGAAGGACTAAAAAAAGAGGGTCTCATCAGAGAGACCCTCCTTGTAAACGGAAAATATGAAAATTTAGTGGTGCTGGGGATTTTGGACAGGGAGTATTTTGAGAGAAAGAAGTTGGGGTTAGAGGAGATATGAGAGTTCGTTCTTTTCTTTCTTCTCCTTTTTTGTAAAAAAAGAGAATAAAGAAAAGAACCAAATGACAGAAGA
>JAGBMX010000038.1 GCA_017634675.1 Selenomonadaceae bacterium
CAGTCAAATGCGAAAGACAGGCAAATGGAAACCGATGCCCGGCGAAGCAAAACACGTTAAAGAACTTTTTGATTTATTAAGCGTTGTAACGAGTGATAATCGTTTTCTTCAGATGTATCACCATTCGAAAGGAGTCGTGAACGATATGTCGTCTGCCGCTTTGGATTATTGGGCCGATGTGTATACGAATAAGGGGCGTGACTTAGCCATACTGGATTCTATCCGTAGCTTGATGAAAAATGCAAAATGGACGGCGCAACAAGCAATGGAAGCATTATCCATACCAAAAGAAGACCGCAAGAATTATTTGGAACGACTTTAATTTACGCCACCCCTCCACCATCAACGTCCCTAACCCCCGCCAAGACCCGCGTTTACGCGGGTTTTTTTGCGCCTATATTGCGTTTTACTATTTTATATCTTTATCTAATCTATATTACTCACGCATTTCCTCCATACTTTCCTTTTTTAGTTCTTTTTTATTTCTTCCTTAATAAAAATTTAAAAGTCAGGTTTTTCCAATCCATCTTGTTTTTTACCGTAATTTACCGTATAATAAGCGCAAATATTAGAAATCTTCCATAAAAGGCAGGAGATTCTATGAAAACAACAACACCTACGGCGAAAGGGAATAACCAATATCGAGATTCTGTCTTTCGCCATTACTTTAAGGATAAAGTGAGACTTCTATCTCTATGCAACGCCATTTTAGGCACCGATTACAAAGACACCAACCTCCTTGACATAACGACTTTATCGGGCGAATTTTTTGACGCTCAGAAAAACGATATAAGTTGCGTCATAGAGGATAAATTCTTAATCCTAGCGGAACATCAATCTTCCGTAAACGAGAATATGCCTTTTCGATGTTTATCCTATGTTACGGAAATTTTAAACAATCGTATCAAAGATAAACGCGCCCTATACAAAAACAAGCTGATTACGTTCCCCGCACCGGAATTTGTCGTACTTTATAACGGCGATTATGACGAGCCGATAAAACGAATAATGCGGCTCTCGGACGCTTTCGGCGGCGATGCTCATTCTTTGGAGCTTGTGGTTACGGCGTATAATATCAATTACGGGTTGTCTCAACCTTTGATGAAAAAATGCAAGTATCTAAACGAGTACAGCTTTTTCGTGGATAGGGTGAAAAAGGGTAGGGCAACGGGATTATCTTTGGACGACGCCGTAAAATCGGCGGTTAAATATTGCATTGCCCACGATGTTATGAAAAAATATTTGGAAGACAACGCCAAGGAGGTATTTACAATGGCAAGACTTGAATGGAATCTCGACGATGCAAAGGCGGCTTGGAGAGAAGAGGCAATGGAAGAAGGAATGCTATCTGCCATCCGAAACCTTATGGAATCCATGAAATGGACGGTTGACCAAGCTATGGACGCGTTAAAAATCTCATACGATGACAGAGAAAAATATAGAACGGCTTTCGGGTTATAACCTACGCCACCCCTCCACTCTCAACGTCCCTAACCACCGCCAAAACCCGCGTTTACGCGGGTTTTTTTGCGCCTATAATCAGTGCCTTATTGTGCTTTTTTCCCTAACTGAATTTCTGCTTTCACCTCTTCTTTAACTTCTTCCATCAAATCTTTTACTATCATGTCTTGTTTTACTTCATTTTTTAGCCTACTTCTAATCTTTTCACGGTATTCTCTTTCCTCTGTTTCTTTTCTTTTATTTTTTTCATACGCAAGAGTAGCAGGATTAATGTTTAAAATGCTTACCATATGCTCGAAAGCGTAAGTTATCTGCTCTTTGTGTTCTTCTTGTTTATCGCCAGAATAGAAGAAAGAAAGAGTGCCGGTACTCATGCCAAAACCTCTGCCATCATCTAAGTATACGTTAGCAATGTTTCCATGCTTGTATATATCCCAAACATCTTCGCTGGTAAGGAAAATATATCCCTTGCGCCTATCCGCTACAGAAGTTGGGATAAATAATGACAAAGGAAAATATAATATATCGTAAATATTAAAATTCCTATAATAATACCAATTTGTATCTTTCCAGTCCGTAGAAAATTCCTTTTCGTATCCTGATTCAAATACAATTCTTAAAAATCTTGGTTCTCTCTTTTCCTGAACTCTGTGGTATGGATTTCGGTCATTATTGTCTTTTTCGTATCTATTGATGTCCGCAGCCCAGATAATTAATGCAAAAGGCATCGGCGGATTAGTTTCTTGTCCATAATGTATCATAATCCTTAGATAAGTTTGCTCCGGCACGCCCCAAAAACTATCCCCTCTATTGCAAAGTCCTTGATCTCCTAAAAAATCCAAACAACGCCATTTAGAAAAATTTCCGTATTTATCCTTATAACCGCCTATTTTATGTATCGTAATATCCTCAGGATAAATTTTCGCATAATCAACGGCTGCATCCCAGCTGTAAGGTATGGGTCTATGAGGTTTTATCTCATTCTTCTTGACGGATTTGTTATTCGCTTTAGAGGGGGCTTTATAATTTGTTTTCTCCACTTGCGGCGAATTATTTGCGCTTGTTTCCGTATCGTAACTATACCTTGTGGTATGCACAATGGTTTCGGCATTAACGGAAGCGTTTGAAAGGATGAGTAAGCCGGATAGCCCTAAAACGTTTGCGAGCCTTTTATAAACTTGAATATTCAAACAAATCACCGCCTGATTATTTTTTCGTCCTTAATGAATTTTGACATTTACTGAATGTCATATGATGGAAAATTATAGCATATAATACGAACGATGACAAGCACTGAATGTCAAGATGGAATTTTCTGACGTTTAGAATTTTCCGACAATTATTCGAACGGAGAGCGCAGTCAAAAAAAGGGGGCGGCGGTTTATGTTCACGAATAAAGCCGTAGACGGTTCAAACAACCTGTGCGGACGAAGAATATACACATTGAGAAAAGATTTGGGCATATCCCAACGAGAACTTGCGGATCGCCTTCAAATATCCGGGCTTGACGTTGACAAAAATGCCATTCAACGCATTGAAGCCGGTAAGCGTTTTGTTACCGACATCGAGCTTTCGCTTTTGGCGACGGTCTTTAAGCGTAGGATTGACGAATTGGTTTCATGAGGTGAGAATAAACTTTCAATATGCTATTGTATAAGTTTTGCGGTTTGCTGTTGCAAAACCAGACGCTCCCGTCGTAAGGCGTGGGTATCTAGTTTTGTTGAAATGCTGACGTATGGATTTTTTCTGACGAAGGAAAAGTTTAAATTAAGGCATTTTAATATAGCCGTTAATCAAGTCCAAGCGAGGACGGAGATTCCTCTGCGAGTGAAAACCCGCGTGGAGTTTCTCCGTCTTTTTTTATTTGCGTTTCATAATAATCCGCCGTTACTATTCATGAGTTGACTTTTTTACTTTTTCATTATCTTTGACAGTTCGCGTTTGAGGCAAGGTTACTACCTCTCCACCGCTTCGCGGTCCCCCTCCCCTTTCAGGGGAGGCAACGTGAAGGTGACTTTTCTATTGTATATCCACAAAATGAGAAATCAGTCTGATTTTATTCCTTATTTTGTATAATTTCATGGTAAAAAAATTAAACGGGTTTTCCTCATCTTTCGAGGAAAACCCGTTTTGTCTACAGTCTGAGCCCCCCTCTTAGAGGGGGGGAGGGGGGGAGTTTATATATTACAATTTCTTCACTTTGTCAAAATACTGAATAGCTTGCGTAAAACGACCTTTAACATCTTTTAAACGATAAAGACCGTCTTTGTTTTCGGTCAGGCCGTTAAATTTCAGGCGATAGACCATGGGCGGGTTGTCCTCCGTTAAGATTTCGCGGGTTCTAAGCTGGTTGACGCTTTGATATACAAGTTCCGGCGCGGCGTATTCCTCGCCGGTGTTATCTTTCCAGACGCTTATTACGAATTTTACGCCTATGGGAGTATGCTTTTCAATGGAGTTCGGCAGGGAATACGGTTTTATGTCCAGCGCGGCTAAAGTCGCCTCTATGGTGCTGTCGTGTCCGCAGAGGAAGGAAAATTTGCGGTTTTTATCCGATAGTTCCTCGTTCATTACGCCTAAAAAGCGATGGACAACATTTGGCGCTACCGAAGTCGTTGTTAAGGTTATGTCGTAATACATGGACGATATGTCTGCAAGCTGCTCCCATTCCTTTTGGGTGAGGGTGTGCCCGAATGCGGCGGCTTTGGCGTCGGGTTCTTCGTAATACTGTAAGACGAGAGAGTCAGCCGTTGACATTGCCAATTTAAACGAGCCTTTAATCTGCGGCTGCTTGTCCTTTGCGATACTTATTTCTATGTCGTTTGTCGTGAATTTTCTGCCGGATTTTGCCATGGGCGAATCCTTGTAATCTATGACTTTTTCAAGGGTTTTATAGACGCCCTCCAGCTTGTTTTTTATGCCGCGGTTCTCAATCATGTCTGTCATTTCTTTTTTAGCCTTGTTTTTAAATCCTTCGCTGTAATACGCAAGATGAGGGCTAAAGACCAAATCGCTGCCTTCGGGTTCAAATTTGTGTTCAACGGTTATGTCGGCGATGGGAAGGAAACCTGCGGCAAAATATCTTGCGGTGGCTATGGTGCGCTGTTTTGAATTGGCGTAAAAGCGCATCTCTCCTTTTTTGGGTTGGTATACTTCGGTGACAAGTTTTTCGCTTGTTAAAGCGCGTCTGAAATACTGCCCCATTATGGTTTCGAGCTGACCGCCTTTAAGGGATAGTTCCCCAGGGTTCGAGGTCCATTTGAACCATTTGTGCGGCGTAACCTTTTCAACGTCGGAGCCGGGCGCGGTAAGCGGCGATCTTAGATTGTGCCTGCTTAATATGGTCATCTTTTGAAGCGAATACTTTTCGTGAAACGCAGCGTCCCGTCTCACCCAATAAGCGTCGGCTTTGACGCTTACCATCAGAGTCAAAGCGAATAGTAATGCGGATAATTTTTTTATCATAAGTCAATCCTCCTTATTATTTATTATGGTAACTTCTTCAAATTTTTCTTTTTTCCTGCAACGATAATATGTCCGGCTCGTGTGAAAAATGTTTAGAGATGTGGGAAAAAATTTAGTAAATGCGGGTTCCCTTCACAAATTTCTTTAAATATGGTAGAATAAGAGCCTGCAAATAAGATGATTAGAGAATGGCTGCATGAACGGTAAGGGAGCGATTATGAATAATTTGTTTAGTTTTGATAATCTTGAGATAAACACGGATATTTTGGAGCGCGCAAATCCTGTTTTCAACACCGCAAAAATGACGCTTTATCAATTAGCGGCAGCGGGGGACGAGGATTCTATCCGCGTTGTGAAGGAACTCGGATTTACCAAGGATACGCAGAACAGCGTCACAACATCTTCCGATTCGGAAAAACTCTTGCTGGAAAGTCTGCTGATGGATATGAGATATCATACCATGGAAAAGATGGCTATGGAGGAGGGAGAGTTTACGGAGGTAGACCTTCCCTGCGGTTATCTGCCGAAGGCTTTAAGGTTTATAAACGCGGGGCATAAATTCGTCGGATTGGATTTGCCCGCGACCATTGCCGAGGCAAAGCCCGCCATAAACGCCCTCTTGAACGAAAAACAGCGTAAAATGGCAAAGTTTGCGGGTGTTGACGCGACAAACTTTAATTCGTTGCAGTCGGCCCTATCCGATGTCAAAGGGAAAGTAGTAATTACCACGGAAGGCTTGATGGAATATTTGAGCGACTCGGAAATCGGAGCGGTTTGCGACAATATAAGGAGGATTTTGGAAGAGCGCGGCGGCTGCTGGCTCACCATAGACCCCGAATGGCTGATGTCGTATGTTCTCGTTGTGAGGGCAATCTTGGGCGAGAGAGCCGACGAGGTTCTGCTGTCGATGCAGAAAAGAGTGGAAGATAAATCCGATGTGGGCGTAAACGGCAGCGCCTTGGTGGTTTTCCCCAAGGAAGATATAGCAAACGATATAAAAAACGCTATGGATTTTTTGGCAAAACACGGGTTAAAAGCCGAAAGGATGATTGTGGCCGATTATATGCCAGAGCTTAAATCGTTTGACAGGCTGACCGAAGCGCAAACAGCCGCCGTCAAAGAGGTTATGAAAAAGAACGCCTACTGGAAGATAACCGCCGTCGGCGATTTCGACGCCGCCGATAAAAATACGGGCGAGAAAAATTTTGACGTCAATGCATACGCGAAAGGCGAAAAACTGTTCATATCTCTAACGGGCAGGGTGGACACGCTGACGGCGCCGGATATTCTGTCTTTTTACGAAAAGATTTCCGGCGAGCAGCAAATCAAATCGGTGCGCGTCGATTGCGCCGAACTCACATATATATCTCGCGCGGGGATACGCGTATTCCACATAATGCAGGAAAATTCCGAACTGACTTTTGAGAATCTGACGCCGGAAATTATGGAAATTTTGGAGAGCGAAGGATTCGCGCTTTTTTGACAAAAACAAGAGGCGTTTTCGCAAAATCAATATGCCGATTATTCACGAAACTCCCCTCTACCCACCCTACAAGAGGGGGGCTTTTTAAATGCCTCCATCTCAGAGGGAGGTGCCCGAAGGGCGGAGGGAGTGATTTTTCTACAGTCTGATGATAAATAATTTTTTACAAAAGTATTTTACAATGCCAAAAGTTTTGCTATAATGGTTATGAAACATAATACATCAAAAAAATAAAGAGTTAAGGAGATAATAAAATGCCCGCAAGCCTTGATTTACTAGGGGGGGGTAGCCTTCGTCTAGTTTTTTTCCATAAAGCAAAAAAATATTATACCGCACAAAAACAAGCAGTCTATAGGATTGCTTGTTTTTGTGCGGTTTTTTTTGTGTGTTTGTGATTATCGGAGGTTGGGGGAAGATGAAAAAATTTGCGGAATTTACCAAGAATGTTTTAACGGACGATTACGGAGGGATTTTACACGCTATTATAACTTCAAAAGCGCCGACCGGATTATTCCTTTCGCAAAACGAACAACACGCCGTCGCTATAGCGACAAATTTGAAAAACGCAGGAATAAACCTACAACATATTATCGTTATCAATAAAAGTATACTACCGCAAAATATTATACGGGGGGGGGTAGAACTTGGAGTAGATTTTATAAATTTGCTTGATATACCAAAAGATACCAAAGGAATACAATATGTTTTTTCGCCGGAATTTGATTTAGCGACGCCGGGATTGTTGGATATTATGATGCAAAACAATATTCGACTTATAGAATTGCAGGACAGCCAGCGAAATAATTTCTTTCGCCAAATGTTTTTGGAGCATCTGACGGAAATTTACGATGTGTATAAAGCTCTGGATAAGTCCGGACGAGAGATTTACGAAGCCTATTGGCGGGGCAAAATTTCGGGTCGAATGGAAGCGTATCGGTACGCATCCCACGAACAGTATTTACTTGCGGGTTTTTTACCCGTACCCGGAGACGTTTTAATTGATGGCGGGGCGTTCGACGGCATGACTGCCCGGGAATTCGCTCTTATGGGGTCTAAGGTATACGCATTCGAACTGGATGGGAAAAATTACGAAAAATGTTGCACTATGGCGGAAGAAAGCGGTTTTACTGCGGAAAATATGGGGCTTAGCGATAAAAAATCCACCATTAAATATTCTTCTGGCGGAGCGTCAAGCTATATAAACGATAACGGACAGGAAACAGCCGAACTTATTGATATAGATACTTACGCTTATGAAAAGAACTTGCAGCGTGTGGACTTTATCAAACTTGATGTGGAAGGCGCAGAAATGGAGGCATTGCGTGGAAGCGCCGCTACCATAAGCAAATTTAAACCTAAACTTGCAGTTTGCCTGTATCACAAACTTGAAGATTTATGGCAAATTCCACTTTACATAAAAGAACTCAGAAGCGATTATGAGTTTTCCATGCGTCACTATGCCAATGACGTTCGCGCAAATTTCAATCCTAAGTATAAGCAGTTGATTGAAACAAGCGGTATAAGCCCATTTTATAAAACGATGTGGGAACTTGTGTTATACGCAAAATAAAAATTTTTAAGGTGTTTAGAAAATGTGAGGAAAGAACATGAGAGTGGCTGTTATCGGCACGGGATATGTGGGACTTGTCACCGGCACTTGTTTTGCCGAGATGGGAAACACCATCTGGTGCGTTGATGTTGATGAAGAGAAAATTGCGAAGCTGAACAATGGGATTATTCCCATATACGAGCCGGGGTTAAAGGAAATGGTGGAGCGAAACCACTCATCGGGGAATCTTCGCTTTACCACGGATATAAAAGAGGCTTTGGAGACGACTGAGATAGCTTTTATCGCCGTGGGGACACCACCCGGTGAGGATGGTTCGGCGGATTTGCAGTATGTGTTGCAGGCGGCTAAAAGTATCGGCGCAAATATGAAGCGACACATGTTCGTGGTGGATAAATCCACCGTGCCCGTTGGAACAGCCGAAAAAGTAAGGAAAGTTGTGCAGAATGAACTGGATGCGCGAGACTCGGCTCTACACTTTGACGTTATATCTAATCCAGAATTTTTAAAAGAAGGCAACGCCGTAAACGATTGCATGAAGCCGGACAGGGTTGTCATAGGAGTTGACAACGAAAGATCGGAAATTGCAATGCGGGAACTCTACAAGCCTTACTTTATGAATAATGAAAATTTTATCATTATGGACATAGCCTCTGCGGAGATGACTAAGTATGCCGCAAATGCAATGCTAGCCACGAAGATTTCCTTTATCAACGAAATTTCCAATATCTGTGAAAGGGTAGGGGCAGATGTGAACAAGGTGCGTCGTGGTATAGGCAGCGACCACCGTATAGGGTTCTCTTTTATCTACCCGGGTTGCGGCTATGGAGGCAGTTGTTTTCCAAAAGACGTGCAAGCGCTTATAAAAACAGCTTCGCAGTTTGGCTATGAGTCAAAACTTTTGCAATCCGTTGAAGATGTTAATCAAGCACAAAAACAAGTGCTCATTAACAAGATAAAAGTCAAATACGGCGAAGACCTAACGGGAAGAACTTTTGCCGTATGGGGATTGGCGTATAAGCCGGATACCAACGATATGAGAGAATCTGCGGCGATTACCATTGTAGAGGCTCTCACTAATGCGGGAGCAAAAGTTATAGCCTACGATCCGAAAGCTGTTGAAGAAGCTAAAAAATATTATTTAAAAAATAATGCGAGCGTGTCTTATGTAGGGAGTAAGTATGAAGCGTTGCCGGAAGCCGACGCTTTGGTATTAATTACCGAGTGGAAGGAATTTCGCAGCCCGGATTTCTATGAGATAAGCCGATTGATGAAATACCCCGTTATCTTCGATGGCAGAAACCAATATGAAGCTAAGAAAGTAAGAGAATACGGCATTGAATATTATCAAATCGGAGCGAGTCCGCTTAAAGTAAAGGAGATGGCAGAGTGAAACGGATTTTGGTAACCGGTGGAGCCGGTTTTATCGGCTCTCATCTCTGTAAGTGGCTTTTAGATGCAGGTAACGAGGTTATATGCGTGGATAATCTTTTTACTGGCAGTAAGAAGAATATTGAAGGCCTGTTTGACAACCGTAATTTTGAATTTATCAGGCATGACGTAACAAGAGAACTTATGGTCGAGGTCGATCAGATTTACAATTTGGCTTGTCCGGCGTCTCCAATACATTACCAGTATAATCCCGTAAAGACCATGAAGACCTCCGTATTAGGAGCCACGAATATGCTGGGATTGGCAAAGAGGGTAAGGGCGCAAATACTCCAAGCCTCAACCAGCGAAGTATATGGTAATCCTCAAGTGCATCCTCAACCTGAAAATTATTGGGGGAATGTAAACCCTATCGGTGTTCGTTCGTGTTATGACGAAGGAAAGCGGGCGGCTGAGACGTTGTTTTTTGATTATCACAGGCAAAGCGGAGTAGATATTAAAGTTATTCGAATATTCAACACCTACGGACCTAATATGAATCCCGACGACGGCAGAGTTGTGTCGAACTTTATCGTTCAAGCGTTAAAGGGGGACGACATCACCGTTTACGGCGACGGTAAACAAACCAGAAGCTTTTGCTATGTGGATGACCTAGTGGAGGGTATGATTCGCATGATGAACAGCAGAGAAGGATTTATAGGTCCCGTAAATTTAGGTAATCCCGGGGAATTCACCATGTTGGAATTGGCAAAGAAGGTGCTTGCGTTTACGGGAAGTAAATCTCAAATTGTTTATAAACCTTTGCCAAAGGATGATCCCGTTCAAAGAAAGCCTGTGATTGATTTAGCGAAAAAAGAACTGGGTTGGGAGCCGAAAATATCGCTTGACGAAGGTTTGAAAAGAACTATCAAATATTTTAAGGGAATCATAGGATGAAGACGAGAGTAACAAGCAAAAAGCCCGCCAAAAGGCGGGCTGCATTAGATGTTTTTCAACGGTAGCATTATTTCACGGTTGGTGTCGAGTTCTCAATATTAGCTTGAGAATCTGATTGCGTTCTCGATACAGGGAATAAACCATGGGGAATGGGTTTGACATATTGGATGATTTTTACAGGGTTCACTTGGGTTCTATTTCCTCGTATATAAGCGAATCCTTTAAGCGGTTGTTGTTCCATATAAATCCTCTTCTTAACATTATTTTAGCAAATTACGGAGGGATGTCAAGTTAATAAAAAAAGAAGAACTTCCTTTCAAACTTCCTTGCAATTTAATTTTGTATGTGTTTATGAGTTAGAAAAAAACGGAGGAGAATTATTTTGTCAAACAATGGAAATTTTGCGGCGTTGCCGTGGCATGAAGATGAAGCGTTATATCAAAAGTATCTTGAGAACCTTGCGCCTATAGTGCTTTTTACATATAATCGCTTGGATCATACGAAAAAAACGGTAGAAGCTTTAAAACGCAATAATCTCGCAAAATACAGCCGCCTTTATATATTTTCCGATGGAGCAAGAGATGAGGCTGGTGTTGAAAAAGTTGAAGAAGTACGAAAATATTTGCATCAAATTACAGGTTTTAAGGAAGTACACATAAAAGAGCGGGACAAAAATGTCGGACTTACAGAAAACATAGTCGAGGGTGTCAGTACATTAACTGAAAAATACGGCAAAGTGATTGTTTTAGAGGACGATATTGTAACAGCGAAATATTTCTTGCAGTTTATGAACGATGCGCTTGAAATTTATAAAGATGAAGATAGGGTTATGACAATATCGGGATTTTGTCGGTCTACTGATAAGGAAGGATTACCGGAAACGTATTTTCTGCCTTGGTTTAGTTGTTGGGGTTGGGCGACTTGGAAGAGAAGTTGGAAATATTATGAATACAATCCTGAAAAAGCATTAAACGAAACAACACCGGAAATAAGACGAAAAATTGACATGAATGGCACATGGGATAACTGGGAGCAAGTTGTAAATAATTCCAATGGAAATATATATACATGGGATATATTTTTTTATATGGATGTTATAAATCAAAACGGATTAAATCTTTACAGTAAATGGGATTTATCCAAGAATATAGGCGCAGACGGTTCAGGCGAACATGGAGCAAGCACCATTTGGGATCGTGGCGAGCTTGAAGATGTTGAGGTTAAAAATTTTACACTTGATATCGAGGAATCGGAAATTGGTGTAAAAAGAGTAGAGGATTTTAACACAACAACCATGAACTCCATTCGTCGTTCTTGGCTCCATAGACTTTGGCTGGATACGGCTTCGGTGAATTTTTGGCAGAACGAGCGGGGGCTTCAGTCGGTTTATGCCCTTTCAAGAGATACTTCGTGGCTTGTTATGGGAGATGGGCGCAACTTTATCAACGCCCTTTTGTTAAAAGCTAGGGGGTTTAAGAAGGCGATGCCTGCCGATACGATTCCCGATAGGTTGCAGATAGCGTTGGAAGACGGGATTATTGATGATTTTCTGATACTCACGGCAGATAAGCCGGAAGTGCCTACGGAAAGATACGATTATGTTTTTTGCAAGGATATATTTCGTATGACTAAAAGTCCATACGCATTTATCGCCGAGATGTTGCGGATAGCGAAAAAGGGAGTTGTGTTGACCGGGCCTTTCGAGATGCAGGGAGGCAATAATATAAATATCGGTTATGGAATAGAAGGTAATTTCATATATAAACTGTCGCTAAGGGAATTGACAAAGTTGGCGATTTCACTAAATTTAACGGCTGTTTGTTGGTACGCTTATAACGAGGCGTCTATCCCCGGAGCAGAATATCAACCTGCAAACGAGGAACAATCCCCTGCGTTCAAGCAATTAAAGGAAGAAATAGCCAAACTTGACGCGGCTGTAAACAGGGGTGAAGCGGAATGTAACGCAGGCAGCGTTATTTTGTTTAAAGAAGAGCCGACCGCTGAAGAAAAGGAAAATTTGGCGAGAGCCGGCGTAAATTATCAGGCGTTGCCTAAAAATCCGTATATGAGTTCTTAAAAGACCAATAAAGTTTATCAAAGTTCGGACTGTAGACTTATTATTGTTTGCCACCTATCGTCAGGGGGAACTCCCCCTACCCCCCTCTAAGAGGGGGGCTTGGTTTGAGGAAATATTGAAATTTTTTTGCTCAAAAGTCTAAATCCGAGTGCCTCCCTCTTGGAGGGAGGTGCCCGAAGGGCGGAGGGAGAGCCGTGAAGAGCACAATTTTTATTGTAAATTCAATGATTTGTCTACAGTCCGGAAGGAATTTGACACAAAACTTCATGGAGGAAAAAATGGATACGGCGTATATGAATGAAAAATTCGCTTATTATCATAATTTATGGGAAGAGCGAAAGAGGGACGGCGTAAGGAGATTTTTGGAAGGGGCGCCGCTTAGCGCTTGCATATCGAGAGTTTCTCTTGCGCTTTCAAATATGTGTAATTTAGCGGATATACATAAAAAATGCCCCGCATCAACAGCGGGGGCGAAACAAATAATGAAACGCAAAAATATCGAGAAGGTTGTCAAGGACTTGCAAAAGGTAAATTTCAAAGGTACGATAGCTTTCCATTTATATAACGAGCCTACAAACGATCCAAGGCTTTTCGATATCGCAAAATATGTTAAAGCAAATCTTCCCGGCGCGGAAATTTTCCTATACACCAACGGATTTTATCTTTGTCAGGATATGTGCGACGAACTTGAGGAAATCGTTGACTGTATTACGGTGACGGCTTACGGGAAGAAAGAACTGGAACGCCTAATAAAATTAAAAGTTAGTTGCGGATTTTATACGTTTTTGGGCAATCTTGACGACAGGTTGATACAATACGACGGAGAAAGTAAGGATACGCTTTCAAAAACGCCTTGCAGGACTTTCTTTGATCAGATAGCGGTATTTCCTAACGGAGATATTGGGTTATGTTGTCGGGACAGCAAACATGAATATTCTTTGGAAAATGTGTTTCAGGGGAGGAAAAGTTTTAACAATGTGATAGACAGTTCAAAGTTTAGGAAATTTCAAACTGAATTGTTATCGGGAAACAGGGAAATATGCGATTTATGTAAAAATTGCGAATTGATTTTATGATGTAACAATTGGAGGTTTTTATGGAAAAATATATGATTTTAATAGATCGTGCCGTAGGTCAGGAAATTTCGATTTTAAATACAGTGCTTGCTTATACGCCGTTTATTATCTCCACTCTTATATTGGACAACAACCGGCAAAAAGCGGCGGTACTTGATTTTATAAATAAAACAGGCTCTAAAAGAATAGAATCCGTATATACTATTGAGGAAATAGACCGTTGGGATGACGCTTCAGGTTTAGATTATGATTTTATAAACAGTTGCAGACCTGCGCAGCTTAAGATAGAAAATTCATTGACAAGATATACGAGCGATTATAACGAACGAAAATATGTTTATTACATGGCTTCGTCTTTTTGGAATTTGCAGATAAAAAGACATCCTATTTCGTTAATAGTAGTTGCCGACACATTGCACGGACTTCCTTATGATGCAATTCCTCAACAAATTGCAAAAAATAATAATCTTCACTTTTTATCATACGAATGTTTTGGAGTTAATCCTTGGAATCGTTTTATGTTTGATTACAGTACAAGGGAGCTTATTCGGATAAATAACGAGCAATCGCATTGTATTAAAGAGTATCACGAAAACGCAACCAATGACATGTTGAATATTGACCTTGGTAAATTTCCGGAAGTAAATCCGGAGCAGTTGCCGGAGGAACAACGTGGTGAATATCTCTTATTGAAAGAAATTGATAAACTAGCGGGTCCTTTGGGCGTAGATGTGTTTCAAGCGTTTAGACACAACAGCTTTCATCAAAGAAAACAGATAGCGTCATGCGGATTTACCACCAGCGTATACGAGGATTTAAAGGCTTATAAGGATTTTATGAAAACCAAGCGTTATCTGTACGCTCACGAAAAAAAAGACGTGGATTTTGATACGCCGTATATCTTTTATGCGCTGCATTTTGAGCCGGAGGCAAGTATTCAGTGCCGTCTGACATTTGAAGCTCAACTTGCTTTGATAAAAATGATTTCTCAAGCTCTGCCGCCAAATTGGAAACTTTACATCAAGGAACATCCGCATCAGTATAACATAAACACATATACATTATCTTATCATGTATCCACTATAAATCTCTTTAAAACGATAAAATACTATAAACGCATTTTAGAAACTCCAAATGTGGTAGTTGTATCCCACGAATACAAGAGCGAGGAACTGGCCAAAAAGAGCGTTGCGGTAGCGGGGCTTGTGGGTACAATAATTATGGAAACCATTACATATAAAAAACCGATTCTCTTGTTCTCAGAAGTTCATCCGGGCGTGAAAATCCCCGCTATTTTAAAATGCTTTTCCTTCGAGCAATTAAAGGCTGCAATGCAGAAGTTGCAAGAAGGGTATACTCCGGATTATTCCGATGCGGAGGAGATACTCAATCAATACGTTTTCGGCAGCGTGGAGGATTATCAAAGGAACACGGTGGGGCTTTTGAATTGGATATACAATAATATTGCATGAAACCGCTATAAAATTTATCCAAAAATCCAAAAAAACTCGAAAAAACTCGAAAAGATTTTATAAATTTTTTCAAAAAAGAGTTGACAAGAGGAAAAAATTGAGGTAATATAAACAAGCTGACTCACCAAACGGGGTTGGAACGAACCTCTAGAGTTAGCAAGTAGCGGTAAACGCCAGCCAATCAGGCTACGCCTACGGCTTGCCTTCTTGGGGCGTTTTCGCACACGAGCCATTAGCGACGCTGAAACGTCGATGGCTCAGCGTGTTCCTTGAAAACTACAGAGTGCAAACATGTAACACTTTAAAGCCAGATAGATTGTGCGAACAATCAATTTCTGAAATTTATGAGCTAGATAGCTCTCTATATTTTGATGGAGAGTTTGATCC
>JAGBMX010000039.1 GCA_017634675.1 Selenomonadaceae bacterium
ATTTTTGTTTTCTTTCCTTGCTTTTTTTATACATTTTATATCTGCTTCTGTAAACTTATATCTATTACTCATTTTTATCACCATTTTTATTATACCATAAAGTCAATAAAAAACAAAGCTTTTTATTGGTGATTAGTATAATCTCTTTGTGACAAAACCCATAATCTTTGCTCAATAGAAATTTAACGAGGAGTATGCGTATGGAAACAGACAATGTAGATCGTAAGAAACTTATTATTCGGATAGTAATAATAATGTCAATTTGCATAACGCTAGGCAGTTGGTATTCGACCCAAAGCGTAGCGAAAATTTGCGAATACAATGAGGTATTAGGCTTTAACATAGGCGGGATTTATTTCCCGTTTATGTTCTTTTTTTGGAATAATAACCCCGAAATATCTTCACAAATCCCGGATATTTTGAGACATTATAAATTTCCGATAACATTAAGCGTCCTTGTCGGAGGATTTATTTCGTATATGATTCAAAAATCGGGGAAAGAGATGACCTCTCACGGCACGGCGCGGTTTGCCAAAAAAGAAGATGTAAAAAAGGCGGGACTTGACGCAAAAAATAACGGCGTCGTTGTAGGGCGTAATCCTTTCACGAATGAAATAATGCTCCACGACGGACCGGAACACATTTTTCTAGCTGCCCCGACAAGAAGCGGTAAGGGAGTTGGTATTATAATGCCGACGGCTATAACTTGGCATAATTCCGCATTTTTCTTCGATCCCAAACAGGAATTATGGATTCATACTTCGGGATATAGGAAAAGAGTTATGGGTCAAAAAGTAATGAAATTTGAGCCGTTATGTACCGACGGGTCGGGAGCAAGGTGGAATCCATATACAGAGATAGATTTTCGCGGCTTAAAAGAAATGGACGATGTGCGTACTATTAACGAAACCATTGTAAAAACAGGGGAAAGCGGAGGCAGTAAAGATCCGTTTTGGGAAAATTCAGCTATAGGTTTGTTAAACGGCGCAACGCTTCACTTGTTGTATAAGCATTATCAGGAGGGAAAACCTCTGTCATGCCCTTCCGATACGGCAAGTTTTCTAGCATCGCCCACAATGGATAAACCTCATCTTTTCACAAGTATGAAGATTTATCCGCATATTTCCCCAGAAGAATTTATGGAACTTGAATATCCTGTACCCGGTGGAGATATTGACGATTTTCGTAATTTAGAACAAGTGAAGCCTACGGATAGAGGCGAAACCAGCGAAGAAAAAGAGAAATTTAGGATTTTAGACGAACGATACAGAATTTGGCAACAGGTTAGATTGCAAACAAATTCGTACATCGTGTATAAGAAAGGGACGAAACACCCAATTACGGGGGAAGAATTAAAGGGCGATGTCATAAAGTTCAGAAATTGCTTAAAAGAGATTTACGGCGAATATGTGCCGGACTTAAAGCCTTTTAAAAACAATATAATGAACAGTTTGGCAAACTTTAAAAAGAACCCGATAAATACAACGGAGGAAGAACTTAATTCCATATTGACGCTTGAGGATTTGAGAAAGTATATCGTAAAGGCGAAAGAACACGGATTGGAATTATTTTGGGGCGCGCCGGATGTTTCCGAATGTGAAGATTTAAAAAAGATAAACGATACCATAGTAAAGAACGATAAATTGTTCCCGTTATATCAGCTTTTGGTACACCCCAAAGTAGCGGAAGAAGCGCAAAAAATATTGGGCAACGCAGAACAAACAGGAGCGTCGATTATTTCTTCCGCTCAAACGCCGCTTAATTTATATCAAGACCCATTGATAAAGAAAAATACCTGCGTATCGGATTTTTCTTTCAGAGATTTGTTAAATCCCGCGCAAGCCGTTTCTCTTTATTTGGTCATTCAACCTAACGACGTTCCGAAAGTCAGACCGCTTACGAGACTTTTTGTAAATACAATGCTTGCTAAAACCGTTAGAGATATGAAATTCGATACTCCTTCGGATAAGAAGCAAAGGCTTTTAATGCTTTTAGATGAATTTCCGCAACTTAATAAATTGGAAACGATAGAAAACACATTGGCAATTTGCGCGGGATACGGCGTAAAAATATGTCTTGTCGTTCAGTCAATAACGCAGTTAAATCAGATATATACGAAAGATAATTCCATTTTGGACAACAGTCAAGTGCAGATTTATATGACGCCATCAAATTTAGCGGCGGCTAAAGAATTGTCTGAAATAATGGGCGATCAAACGATAAAAAGCGACAGTAAGTCAAGCGATGGGAACAGTCTTTTTTCAAAATCCACTTCAACTTCAGAACAGGGCAGAAAACTGATGAATCCCGATGAACTTCTCCGAATGAGTAAAGATAAAGAATTGGTTATTTGCCAAGGATGCCGACCGATTATTTGCCCTAAAATACGATGGTTTCAAGAACCGTTTTTTAAAGAGAGAATACTCGCTATAAAAGCGCCGCCGTTTTCGGATACTTGCACGAAAATGGAGAATTATTCGGAACTCTTTGCGGTAAACGCTCCCGATGTCGAAGATATGATAAAAAGGCAAGAAGAAGTGGCGAAAGCCAGAGCAGAAAAAGCGAAGAAATTGGCTGAAAAGCAAGAAACGGATAACAAAGTCAGTGTAGAAAAAGCATATAATCCCCAAATTCAAAATGAAAAATCCCAAAATTTAAAAGGAGATGCAGAAAATGCAGAGCAAGGCGCAACTTCCAACGAAATTGAATCGCGAACCGAGAAAACTAATGAAAATACAACCCTTGACGAACAAGGGCAAAGAAATCAGGCGATTGTTAAAAGGACACGGCGTAAAAACGAGAAAGCGTTAAAAGAAAAATCCGTCCAAATTGGACGGAAAAATTCCGATAAACAAGAAGACTTAAAAAACACTTCCGAGTCAGAATCTACAAAGCCCAAATTAACTATAGAGCAAATGAAGGAATTGTTTAAAAAGCGTCAATCAAAAAAATTTGCCGATATTGATTTATACGCCGAAAAAAAGCCTGAGCCGGATGATGAGGACAATGATGGAGTAGGAGAGTCAAAATGAGTTTAAAAGAGGGAATTACCGCGACAGAGCGTCAAGCGATGATGCTTGAAGCAAGTATGGGGCGAGAGCTTATGAATTATATGCATGACGAGGATGTAATGGAAATTATGCTTAATCCCGACGGTAAAATTTGGATAGATACACATTCAAATGGCTGTATCGACAGCGAGTTTACCATGAACCCTCAAACTGCAAAGCAACTTATTTATAATGTGGCGGCTTTATCGGGTCGAACTATTCCACCCGATTTTCCCGAACTTGAAGCGGAAATTCCCCAAACTTATCTTTTCGATTCTTGTCGTTTTCAAGCGGAACTTCCTCCCGTTGTGAAAGCTCCGTCTTTCAACATAAGAAAGTTCGGGAAAAAACTTTTTACATTGGAAGATTATGTGGCGCAAGGCACAATGACGGAAAATCAGCGAAAAATAATAATGAAGTCGATAAAAGAGCATAAAAACATAATCGCGGCGGGAGGGACGGCTTCGGGAAAAACGACGCTGTTAAACGCTATTTTAGCCGAAATTTCCGATATGCAGGAACGTATCGTTATTATCGAAGATACTTCGGAATTGAGATGTACCGCGCCAAATCATGTGAAATTACAAACGGCGCCGCCTAAAATGGATATGGATATGCTTCTTCGCATAACACTGCGAAAAAGTCCCAACAGGATTGTAGTGGGCGAGGTTCGCTCCAAAGAAGCCATGACGCTGCTTGAAGCGTGGTCAACGGGGCATAGAGGCGGTTGTTGTACGGTTCACAGCGAATCAGCCGAAGATACTCTGTCAAGATTAGAGGAAATGACATCGAGAGTGTCGCAAATTCCGCAAAAAGAAACGGTAGGCAGAGCCGTAGATTTAGTGGTTTATATAAGGAAAAGAGCGACAACTCGTATTATTGAAGATATTGTCGAAGTACACGGATATAACAAGCAAAAACAGGAATACGACATTAGAAAAATTGATTGAATTTTGTCTGTAAAATGATATAATATAACAGAGGAGAGAGTTTAATGGCAAATAACGAAAATGTAGGCAATACGCCTTTTGACGATGCTTACCGTACATTGACGGTAAAGGCGACAAGATTGATGATACCTTTGATAAACTATATGTTTAATCAAGATTATTCAATGAGTATGCCTATAAGACTCGCAAATAACGAAACGCCTAAAAATAAAGGCGAAAGCACGATTACAGATTCAAGATTTGTTTTAGCAAATAACGAAGAATATAATATTTTCATCATAGAAGAACAAACAAATTTGGACAAAAATATAGAATATCGTCTTTACGATTATATGTTGCGTCACGCTTCCGATTATTTATCGAAGGACTTTGAAAGAGGAAGAATTGTTTTGCCGAGTGTGGGCGTTTTAAATCTTCGCGGCGATAATAAAAATATAAAGCCAATGAAGGTAGTGCATACTAACGGCGAAATAGACGTCACAATGAAAGACATAAGTATGCAAAATGTAAGTAATCTTGAATATTTAGAAGAAAAGAATTTATATTGCTTGATGCCTTTTTATTCTTTTACGATAGAGGATAAATTAAGAAAATACGAAAACGAAGCGGCAAAACAATTATATAAGCAAGAGCTTGATAAATATTATTCGATAATACAAAAGGCAGAACAAAAAGGTGTTTTAATCGAAGACGAAGCCAGCACATTAAGCGATATAAGAAGATTGGTCATTGACGGTCTTAGATTCCATAAAAATGGTTTGAATGTAAAGGAGTTGGAAGATATGGGCGGAAAAGTTATTGAATTAGAACATGAAAAAAGATATAAAGCGGGATTTCAAGATGGGGCAAATCAAAAAAATAAAATAATCTTTAATCTCCTAATGAAAGATACAATGGAAAGAATTTCGGCACTAGGAAAAGCATACGAGGATAACGAGGATTTAGTTAATATGTACGCTGAATCCGCTTTTGAAAAATGTAAAGATGCGATACCTGAATGGGACGACGCTCGTTTAAAAAGTGAATTTGAAAATTTAAGAGATAGTATTAAAAAAGGAAAATCCCCTTATGTCGCTGTCTCTACTCAAAATTCGATAACGCCTAAAGAAACGGCTTATGTTCCTTCGTAATAAATTAAAAATTTGTCTAATCCGTCCAAATTGGACGGATTTTTTATTTTCAAAATTTATTCAATAAAAACCATAATATTTCACAACTCGATTAAATTATAATTCGTATCAAGGGGGCGATTTTTATGGATATTTACGAAGAAATTACGATGTTTACAAAGCCAAAATTCAACAAAGACGAATATATGGAAGATCTTGTTCGCGACTGGAGAAATTACGACAGTAGAATTTATGACGATTTAGAAAATTTTTCAAATTCAATGAGTAAAGCAAAAGTGGCGCACGAGCGTGAGGAAACTTTGCCCACTTTATTGTATGATGAAAATAAAAAAGGATTTGAAAAATTATGCTCCAAAGAACCAATGCCGGTTCATCGCAATTTACTTGTTATTGATAACGTTAATATTTACGTTAAAAAAGAAATTGGCGATGAATTATCGGCAGAAGAACAAGCCGAGCAAAAAGAAAATTTTCACGATGAAATTACGGATAAAATACGAGAATCATTTAAAAACGATGATTGTTATGATTATATTTACGAAAATAAACCCGTTGAATTGGAAAAAATTCCCGACTGGGCGATAAATAAATTATACGATTTATACGAATTGAATTACGAACCTTATAAATTTGTAAATGCAAAAGACTCAATGAAGTCCTTAAAATATATAAAAAATAAGGATTTCAATTCAGCATTAAAACCTTTAACAAGATATGAAAAACTTTCTTCGAATGACTCGCTAAATTTTATAAAAGAAGTTGTAAAAATTCACGGTACAAATAGCAAAATAATAAACGACGCTATCTATGCCGTTACAGAACATAAAAACGAATCTCCTGCGTTTATGTCAAAACTTTTAAACGATACTTTAAAGACCGAAGAATATAAAAAAGCCTTTGACTCCGAGCAATCAAAGGAGCAGGAAAAAGTAAAATGAAAGCGAAAAATCCGTCCAAATTGGACGGATTTACAGTTTTAAAATTTTCAAAAATCAATAAAATCCGAAAAAATTCCGTAGAATTTTGATTATAATGTTCATATACGGTTAAAGTGTCAAAAGCAAAATATACTTTTGACAAATAAATAATTTCCGTAATATATAAAAAATCTCATGAAGTATAATTCATCATGTAAAAATTTTTTTGGAGGGAAAAGATATGAAGTATAAATTAAAAAAATACTTGAAAACAGCCTTAAAAGAAACGGTAACTTTTGTAAAAAATAACAAAAGCTCGATTTTGACTTTGGCTGCGTATGCGCTTGTAATCCCTGTTATGGGCGAGTGTACGGCAGCGATAGAAAGCGCATCGTCGGGAATAGGCGCAGGCGAAAGTCCTCTGACGAAACCGCTAAAAACGATTGCCGAGGTAATGACAGGACCGATTCCTATGGGATTTACCTTAATATCCGGGGCAACGGCGGCAATATCTTGGGGCGCAGGTTGGGAGCAATCAATAACTCAAAGAGCAATGAAATGCCTTGGCGGTGGAGCGGTTGCCACGGGAGCGGGTCAAGGTTTTCAATGGGCGGGACTTGACAGCGTAACCGGTTGTTTAATGTGAGGCAAAAATGGGAAATAATGTTTCGTGGGATCACTTGCCATTTTACCGCGCATTAACGGAGTATATTTTGGTTTTGGGAACGCCTCGTAATGTTATCATTATGAACGGATTTATAACTTTTATGTTCGTTATGTATTTTCATTTTTTGTATATTCTTGTTTTAACCGTTGTGGTGCATTGCGCTTGCGTTTATATATCGAAAGACGACGCTCAATTTTTTGATTGCGCCGGCAGATATTTTTCAAAAAAGAATTATTATTCGACATGAAAATAGGCGAGAAAAAATCTCGCCTATTTTCAAATAAATTTAAATAAAGCGGAGGGACGAATTTTGTCTTGGCAGGAATATAATGCTAAAAATAATTTAGTAGCTGACTGGTTGCCATGGGGAGGATTAACAGCTCCATTTGTACTTGAAAATAAAGACGGGAGTTTTTTGGGAATAATTAAATATTCGCCTTTAACCAAAAATGCAAAAATAGAAATACCGCCAATGCAAAATGGTTGGGCGTTTTGGTTTGAAGACCAGTATTTTGAAGATTATAACGACTCGTTTTTTATAATCTGTTGGAATCCGATTTTAAGTAAAGGAAATATCGTCAATACTTTAAACGGAAAGATAATCTCAAAAGAAAAAGCGAGAGAAATTTTTAAAATCACTTTGAGGGATTTTACATATAAATTTTCAACGGTTACAGAGTGCAAACTGTTGGAATATCAAGAAGTTTTAGACTTTCTTTCGTTCTCAATATCAATGGACGAAAATTATGTAGAAATGCCCGAAATTCCGTTATATTTAGACGCGCTGTTGTCAAACGATATAGATTGGAATATCGATGATAAAAACGATATAGGAATCGGGGACAAGGTTTTTATAGTGGTTTCAGTCCCCGCCTCGCTTGAAAATGAAGAATTGGATTTTATAGTAAACGAATTTAAAAATTATCCTATTCGCCACGTTAAAAGATTACTGTTATTTGACAAAAAAGCAGCGGAAGAAATGATGTACGCTTATACAAAAGCGTGGTGCAAGGGCAGAAAATCCATAAAACAATTAATGTTTGACGGAATTATAAAAGAATTATCGGGATATTACGCCGATACATTGATATTTTTAGCGGATAAGTCAAAAAGAAACGCCATAGAACAAGATTTATCGGATTTATTGAGCGATTTGGAGCTTTCCTTTCGCATTGAGGAATACAACAGAAAAGATATATGGTGGGGAAGTTTGCCGGGGTGTTTTAGGGCGAATGTAAACCCGCCTATAACGGGATTTTTAGGATTATCGGAACTACTTTCGCATAAGAGCAATAAAAAGATTGTAATAGGGGACGATCGTTATGTATCGCTTGAATCTGTTTGACAGAAAACTCGACACTTTGTCGTCAAGTTTGAATTTTGGTAGGCTTATGACATATAAAACGCCCGACGGCAGGAAATTTCCGTATATTATCTGTAAAGACGGCGGTCTGATGCTCACTATGAAATACAGAGGACCGGATTTAGACTCCGCGATAACGGAAGAATTGGCAATGATTACGCTAAGACTGCAAAACGCGATAGCCTCCATTGATACGAATTGGCATATATGGTTTGAAGCGGAGCGAATCCCTTCCACCAATTATCCGAAAGAAAATTTTTTCCCCGATCCCGTCACAAAGGGAATGGAGCTGGAAAGAAGAACGCTTTTTTCCGGCGGTACTTATTTTGAATCGAATTTTTACGCAACGCTATATTATTTGCCGCCAACGGATAATCGCGAAAGGGTAAAAGCGATTATGATAGAGGGCAGGGAGAAAAAAGAAATAGATGCAAGCGACCTTGTGAGCGATTTTATAGAAACCGCGAATAAAGTCTATGCGGCTTTTCGTCATCTCTCAATCCCTGCTGAATTTTTAACGGAAAACGAATTTTTGACATACATTCATTCAACCGTTTCAGAAGATGCAAGGCGCATAACGCCGCCGAAAAAGCCTATGTTAATGGATCAATATTTGTTCGATACCCCGCTTTACGGTGGATTTGAACCAAGATTAGGGAAAAAGCACATAAGAATAATCGCTCCGATAGATTTTGCAAAAGATACTTCTTTCGGTTATTTTGACGCATTTAACCAGATGAATTTTGCTTATCGTTGGGTTACAAGATGCTCGTGCCTATCTAAAGCGGATGTACTGTCAGTATTAGAGAGCCTAAAGAAGAGATGGAAAGGCAAATTACAGTCAATTATAAGCCTTATAACACATCGTCAAAACAATACGGAAAACAACGATGAGAATATACTGGCTAAATTGGAGGAAGTTCGAGAAGCTAAAAACGCCGTGGAAGCAGATACGATTTCATATATTTTTGCGACAATGGCGATTATCGTAATGGACGAAGATAGAGAGATAGTGGAAGAAAAAGCAAAACAAGTGCGTCAAGTCTTTGTAAATTTAGGAATGAAAGCCAAAATAGAAGATGTAAACGCTCTTGACGCGTGGTTTTCGTGCGTACCGGGAATGGTTTATCCGAATGAACGCCGACCGCTAATCTCTACGGGGAATTTAATACACATGATGCCGTTGTCGGATATTTGGGCGGGACACGAAAAGAATAAACATTTAAACGCTCCGCCGCTTATTTATACGCAGACAACGGGAAATACACCGTTTAGGCTTAATCTTCATGTAGGCGACGTTGGTCACAGTTTAATAGTAGGACCGACGGGTTCGGGTAAATCCGTGCTTTTAAATTGTTTAGAGGCTTCGTTCAGACGATATAAAAATGCCAGCGTAATAATTTTCGATAAAGGCTCAAGCTCCAAAGTTTTAACAATGGGCGTTGGCGGTAATTTTTACGATTTGGGCAATAGCAGTCAAAACGGAGGATTATCCTTTCAGCCGTTGTCTGGTATTGACGATGAAAACGAACGCCAATGGGCGCAGGAATGGCTTGCAGATTTTTTGAGGGGCGAAAATTTAGAAGTAACGCCGGAAATAAAAGGCTTTATCCGCGATGCTTTAGGCACTCTCGCTACAATGGATAAAAAATTCAGAACTATGACGGGTTTTGTGGGTTTTCTTCAAGACATAAAGCTAAAACAGGCGTTTTCGCCGCTGTGTTTAGACGATGGCAAGGGCAACAAAGGCGAATACTCAATGATTTTCGATTCAACCGAAGATAATCTTGAAATATCGCAATGGCAAACCTTTGAAATGGAAAAACTAATGGAAACAAAAGGAATTGTAAGTCCTGCGTTAATGTATATATTTCACCGTATCGAGCAATCTCTGACGGGAAATCCTACGCTTATACTTTTGGATGAATGTTGGGTATTCTTTGATAACGAGATGTTTGCACAAAAAATTCGCGAATGGCTGAAAGTTTTAAGAAAATCAGACTGTAGACAAATTCATTTAAAAATCCCTTCAAATGTGATAAAATACATTTGGAGGGATTTTAATGTATCGTAAACAAAGCAGGGAAAATCAAAATCAAATACAATTCGTATGTTTAGAAGATTTAGTGCCTAA
>JAGBMX010000040.1 GCA_017634675.1 Selenomonadaceae bacterium
GTGAACGATAAAATTTTCTTTACTTTCTTCTTTTCTCTCTTTCTTTTGAAAAAGAAAGAGAGAAAAGAAGAAAGTAACAAAGAAGAAAAGAGAGAAAGAAAACTTTATCAAAAAGTAAAAATTTTAATGTCGTTTACTATACTACTTTCTTGCGGTAATTTCATAAGAAAAAATCTTTTCCGTTAAATCCGCCTCTACTACTATATAATGGTTTTTCGCCTTGCACCAAATTGAATATTCCTTTTTGAACCTATCACCTTTGAAATTTCCTCCAAATATCAATTCTAAATCTTTCGTCATTCGATCCAAAACATCTTTAAATTCACTATTGTTTAATCCTGAGGTCAATAACGCCATGGAAATCACGGCAAGACCCTGCCTTAGATCTTCGGTCATGGTTTTCTTGTCCGTCATTCGAAACATAAAATTAATTTCTACAAGAGCCACGCCCTTAGCGTGAAGATGCGAAACCGTCACCGAATTCTTTTCCACGTCGCCGAATTTTGCGCCGACAAAAGAAATATCGTTTTTTTGCGTATAGAATTTTTCATTGGTAAATTTTACCTTAAACTTATCTCCAAGTAACCTCATTCGTTCAAAATATTTGAAACAAGTGCCCGGCGACAACGGTTCGTACGAAGGCTCCGCTGAAACTTCGCCTGACAAAATAAGTGAAACGGCGACCGTCAACAAAAATACGCCAAAACCTCGTAAAATCTTCATTTTGCTCACTGCCTTTCTTATCTGTTTTCCATGTAGTCAATCGCCCAAAAAGTACCGTTATTTTTTATTAAGGCCCGTCCTGTAAAATAGCGAGTGCCGCCCGGGTTGTCAGTCGCTTCCAAGTCGTAGGCGATTTCAACTCGATTGCCTACTTTTTTTATGGAATTAACCCTCTTTATCTCGCTTTTTACCGTTGTCCTATAACCCGCTTTCCAACTGTCGTAACTGCCTAATTGCCTTCTCATGTTTTCGGTGAGATAGGCTTCGTAAGCGGAATCAAAGTCTTTTTTTGTTATTAGAGCGTGAAAATTTGTCAAACCACTATAAGCCGCCAAAAAATCGTAAACGTCTTTAACGGCTACTCTAACGTTGCTAACAGCGTTATTTGAAACTCCAAAACCCACATAACATTTTTGGTTGTCGATAGAGGAAAATTCATAAAGTTGATTGTTGAAATACGATGCTTTTGTCGAACCGTAAGCTTTTTTTACTTCTTCTGCGGAAGAACCGGTATGAACGCCTTTTTTGGTCGTTATAGCGGGAGCTTTCGTAAATATGGCGCATACTTTATTGTCTTTGACTACAGCGGACAAATTACCGTAATCGTAAATAGTATAACCGGGAAATACCCATTCGCCCTGACTGTTTGCCCCGCCCTTTAAGGTAATCATCTCAGTCGCCTTCATACCTATTTCGATACCGTCCAAAGAAGTTTCGGAAGATTGTTTGGGCTGTTTTGCAACCGCATTTAAATCTATTTTTGGAGTAACATTTGAAGTAACATTGGTAGTTTTTGCAGTCTCTTTTGGAGACGGTTGAGAAGGATACATATCCCGATATATCGCAAGCGCGCCTATAGGAATGGCTAACGATATTATACATACCAGTACCTCTGCCCACGACGAAGATTTTTTCTTTTTCCGTCTTTCTTCTTCTTCTTTTCGTTTTTGTTCCTCTTCTTCCTTCCGTTTTTGTTCTTCTTGTTTGCGTTTCTCTTCTTCCGCTTTTCGCTTTTGCTCTTCTTGTTTGCGTTTCTCTTCTTCCGCTTTACGTTTTTGCTCTTCTTGTTTGCGTTTCTCTTCTTCCGCTTTACGTTTTTGCTCTTCTTGTTTGCGTTTCTCTTCTTCTGCTTTACGTTTTTCTTCTTCTTCTTTTCGTTTCTGCTCTTCTGCCTGTTTCCTTTTTCGTTCGTCCCGTTCCTTTTCTTCTTTCTTTACCTCTTTAACAGCCCCGATTAAAATTCCGACAACTTTTTTTGCAAAATCTTCCCGCATAATGGGCATAAGCTCAGCTATCGCTTGTTCTCTCGCATTGTCGCAGCTTTTATTGTCAGTCAAATCCGCTATGGCAATGGATTCGATTATGTTTGTCTGCAACAGGGCTTTTTGAAAAGATACCGACACTCCGTGATTTTCAAAGGTCGCATTTTCGGTCATGGCTTGCGCTAAAGCCTGCCCATTCGTCAGAAGTTCCTTGTTTTCCTTGAGCAGCTTTATCAACGTCTCTAATGCGCCTGGTTCACTCTCCATTCTCCCATTCCTCCTTTGACGATATCTTTTGGAAATTATGTGTAAATTTAAAATGTCCTAATTCAAGTTTTGCTGTTACTATTCACGGGTAAACTTTGCTATCCTATAAAAAATATGCGCCTGAGGCAACGTTGCTACCTCTCCGCCCTTCGGGCGCCTCCCCTTTCAGGGGAGGCTCTCTGATTTCACTTTTGCGGCTATATTGAGAAAAGTTTTCTCTCTAGTGCCTCCCCTGAAAGGGGAGGGGGACCGCGGAGCGGTGGAGAGGTTGACTGTGAAAGCACCAATTCGCCTTTTACATCACTATGTTTTATTACTCGTGAATAGTAACGTTTTGCTTCGCCGGAAGCCCCCACCTTACGGTGGAGATTACCTGGTCTTGTTATAATCCGAGTCGATTTTTAGTAATTTGAAGATTTTTTTTGTAAAGTTCACTGTTTGGATTAAGTTCCACAGCCTTCTGATGATCCGCCAATGACTGATTGTAATCGCCTATACGATCATACGCTATTCCTCGATTGTTATATGCAGCCGCATTATTGGGGTCAATTTTTAATACCTCGTTATAATCGTTAATGGCTAAATCATAGGCTCCTTTATCAATAAAATTAAACCCGCGATAAAAATATCCGTCTGTTTTGGATGAATCTAAATTGATGGCGTATGCGCAATCGTCTATTGCTTTATCATATCGTTTCAATTTATTATATACCTTAGCGCGTTTGATATACCCATCGTAATGAAGCGGTCTGAGCTCTAAAGCGCGAGTAAAATCATCCAGCGCGCTATAGTTATAATTTTTTTGCTCATAGTAGATAAGCCCGCGATTGTAATAAGCGTCGCTGTTTTGGTCATCGTTTTCTATAGCTCTGCTTAAATCGAATATAGCTTTGTCAAAATCTTTGTTTTCTTTATACGCTATACCGCGCGCATAGTAGGCTTTAGCGTAGTCGGACTTTAAATTAAGATTTGAATCTAATCCCCTTGCCTTGTCGTAGTCGACTAAGGCCTCATGGTATCTTTTCTGTTCATAAAATACCCTGCCGCGAAAAGCATACGCTTCGGCATATTTAGGATTTAACTTGATAACCTTATCAAAATCAGCCAAGGCTTTATCGTATTTTTTATCTTTATAATAAAGCTTGCCTCGATTATAATAAGCGTCCGTAAATTCCGGCTTCAACTTAATGACTTCGTCAAAATCCGATTCAGCCAATATCTTCCTATCTTTATCTAAATATATTACGCCGCGTTGATAATAAGCCTCCGCAAAGTCGCGCTTATTTGCTATGGCCTTATCAAAATCGCTGAGCGCATCGTCAAACTTTTTGTTTCCACAATAAATCAATCCGCGTTGATAATACGCATCCGCATAATCTGATTTGTACTCTATGGCTTTGCTAAAGTCAGATAACGCATTATCAAGTTTATTGTCGTTAAAATAGATTAAGCCGCGATTATAATACGCTTCCGCATATTTTGGGTATATTCTTATTGTTTCGTTAAACTCGCGCAATGCTTTGTCATATTGTTTATTTTGGCTATACGCAATTCCTTGGTTATAGTATACAGTCGCCTTTTCACGGTTGCGTACATCCGTAACATAAAATATCAAAATGATAATCGTTACGACGGCGACAATGCTCCATATGACTTTTTTCCTTACATCAGCGGTTTCTTCGTTAATTTTCTTTATCTCGTCGGACGTATCGTCAGGTTGCTTCGACGTATCTTCTGCGGAGGAAGTTTGCTGTGTTTCAGTTTTTTCAGGTGTTTTGGGTGTTTCGGGTTTATCTATAATATCCAAAACCTTCTGCTTCGTTTCCGCAAGCTCTTTATCATCGGGATTAAGCTCAAGCGCCTTCTCAAAATCCGTTAGCGCCGCTTTATAATTTTTCAGCGCATAGTAACACATTCCCCTGTTGCGGTAAGCGGAGGAATTATTCGAATTGTAACTTATAACCTTGCTAAAATCGGAAATAGCTTCGTCGAATTCGCCGTTTTTGTTGTGAAGCGTACCGCGCATACCATAGGCTTTTTCGTGCGTGAGCGACATTTCAATGGCTTTATTAAAAGCCGCCATAGCTTCCGAGAATTTTTCTTCGCCCATGGCTTTTACGCCGTCGTTATAGTAGTCGTCGGCAGTTTTTTTCGGAGGCGGAGGTGGTGGTGGAGGTGGGGGAGGAGGCGGCGGTTCAACTTTCTTCAAACTGTTTAACGCATTTGTCAGCGTTTCCAGCACATCTAAGGCTCTTCCCTCCTGCATAATCCGATTTAACTTAGAAAACGCCTGTTCGTTCGCCGTTTCTATCGTCTCGATTAGAAATATTTCGCCTATATTAGCGTCCACAAAGGCTTTTTCATAAATCTTCCTGTCCACAAAAGACATATCCGCCCGTTCAAAGAGCGCATCCGTCAACGCTTGACCGTTTTTTAACAAATTCTTGTTTTCTTTTAGAAGTTCTGTCAATGCGTCTTGTACCGGTATTTTGTCAGCCATTTTGTTTATGCCTCCTTTGACTGCGTTTTTTTCGCTTATTCACAAAATTGTGAGCTCCTCCCTGCCGCTTCGCGTCCCTCCTCTAAGAGGAGGGCTTTTTATTGCCTCTGTCTCAGAGGAAAGCGCCGTGGATTGGAACTATTTTTTTAAAAATTTCTCTTCCTCTTGTTCACCATATTGATTAGAACCGATTGTTCCTTTTTTTATATAGAGATAAGCTGAAAGCAGTATAAAAATTAAATACAACAACAATAAGGGTATCGGCGCGATAAAAATGTTATAAAAAGCGGCAAAAGTGAAAAACAATTGCTCTGGCAATGCAGACACAAATTCATAAATTTTATCCGTAATGTCTAATAAAGTGAAAAGAAATATAGTAACGAATGGTATTGCCCACCAACCCGCTCTGTTCATGTCATGCAAACGGCGAATTATCATCCCTGTAAGAGAAACTAACGCAACAAGTATTATTACAACTCCCAATTTAGACATACTACTCCCGCTATTAGTAAAATAATAGTCGGAGCTGATAGAGGGAATTACCAAACATCCTATCACAAGAACTACAACGGCAGCTAACTCGCGTAAGACAAAATCGATACGATTAAGTCGTCCTTTATAAGAAAAGAAATCACCTAATAAGTCTTTTTCTTTCTCTACCGACTGAACATTTCCGTATTTATTTAGTCCGTTTGTACCTTCTTTAAAATGAAGATATCCCAAAGACAGTACGACAACTGAAATCAAACCCCACGGTTCTTTAGATCTCATAAATCCAACTTCGACCAATATTATGATAAAGTATAAAATATATAACGGCATCACCCACAAACCAAATATATTAAAATCCTGCATTCGACGCATCAGTAATGAATTGAAGGAAATTAAAGCAGAAATCGTTATTGCCAATAATATAAGTCCTCCAACAACTCCAATAAAGCCCTTAATGTTAAAATTATCAAAACAATAATCCAATCCGATTATAAGGACAACGATCACAAATTCCCTCAAAAAAAAATCAGTACGGTTAAGTCGCCCTTTTGTTGAAAAAAATTTTTTTATCAACCCTTTGTCCGGTGTAGGTTTTGGTTTAGGTTTAGGTTCAGGTTTAGGTTCAGGTTCTGGTTCTGGTTCTGGTTCTGGATCCGGTTCAGGTTTCGGTTCCGGTTTAGGTTCTGGTTCTGGCTTGGGTTCAGGTTCAGGTTCTGGTTCTGGTTTAGGTTCTGGTTTAGGTTCCGGAGGAGGCGGCGGCGGAGCAACTTCCTTCAAACTGTTTAACGCATTTGTCAGCGTTTCCAGCACATCTAAGGCTCTTCCCTCCTGCATAATCCGATTTAACTTCGAAAACGCCTGTTCGTTCGCAGTATCTATTGTCTCAATTAGAAATATTTCGCCTATATTAGCGTCCACAAAGGCTTTTTCATAAATCTTTCTGTCCACAAAAGACATATCCGCCCGTTCAAAGAGCGCATCCGTCAACGCTTGACCGTTTTTTAACAAATTCTTGTTTTCTTTTAAAAGTTCTGTCAATGCGTCTTGTACCGGTATTTTGTCAGCCATTTTGTTTATGCCTCCTTTAGTAATGCGATTTTTATTTTTTTTGTTCCTTTGCCAACCTTTGAAGATCATTTCTATATGATTCTTTATTCTTATCAAGTTGTGTGGCCTTTAAATAATCAACTATGGCTAGTTTAACATTACCTTTTGCCTCATACGTTCTACCACGCCCATGATAGAAATTAGCATCGTCAGGATCAACTTCTAAAGCTTGATTAAAATCGTACAAAGCTTTATCATAATCGTGATGTTCATAATGAGCCCATCCGCGATTACCATAAATACGATAAGACGGATAATGTCCTATTGCAATATCATATTCGGTAATGGCTTTAAAATATTCTCTTTGATCGTAGTAATTGCCACCGCGATTGTTATGATATAACGCTGGTAATGCGGTACAACCAACATAGAATACAAAGCATAAGCATAGGGCAATACCGTAATTAAAGAAAGCAATCGCCTTATTAGATTTGATTTTGGCGGTTACATTGTCTTGGTTGATGTTTTTATAAAGGTAATCGTCACCATACTGATTAATTCCGATAGTTCCTTTTTTGAGGAGAAGATAAATAAAAATCGGTACAGAAACAATAATTAAAATTAAACAATTAGGCATTAGACTCGTAATATTTAAAATCCAAAGAGGTATTACCCACCAACCTGATCTGTTTAAATCGTGTAATCGGCGAATCGTTAGCGTAGCAAGCGAAAGAAAGCCGATAAAAAAAATTCCTAAAGCTGAAATAAGACTCAACTTAAATATGTCGGAGTTATGTGGAAATTTTAAAAAGAAAAGAATCAATACCGCTATAGCTGTAATATTAAAGCTAAATACAGTTAGTCCACGCAAAAAATATTCTTTTCGATTAAGTCTGCCAGAATAGAAAAAAAATCTTGCAAATAACCCTTCGCCTTTCGGCTGGTTTTGGTCGTCGTATTTTTCTTCTTGTTCATGTTGCAAGCGTTCTGCGTCCTCTACCGATTCAATTTTTGTCTGATTCTGCGACGAGTCTTGTGGATGAGACGGCTGATCTTTTGTTTGCGTTATTTCTTCCAGATAATCTTTCACAACTTGAAGATTTTCTTTGGCAAGATTGTGATCTGGATTTAATTCCAAAGCTTTTTGATAATCTGCTATAGCTCGAACACAATCTCCCATATTTTGATACGCTACACCGCGATTGTTATATAGCGAAGCATCATTTGGCTTGTAATCAATAGCCTTTGTATAATCGATTATAGCCTTATCATGTTCTCCTTTTTCATCATATATATCGGCGCGACAACTATATGATTTTGCAAGATCAAGACCTAGTTCGATGCATTTGGTGAAATCCGCTACCGCTCTGTCGTAATCCTGCTTTTCTCGATAAACAAAGCCTCTGTTGTAGTATGCAACCGCATAATTCGGATCAAGTCTTATGACGGTATTATATTCCGTCAGGGCATTATCGTAGTCTTTTTTAAAGAAATATTCATCGCCTTTGCTGTTATGTTTTCTCGCAAGTTCCTGATTTTGATTTTTTAGTTGCGCCTGTTTTGCTTCTTCTTGCTCCCGCTTTTTACGCTCTTTTTCTTTAAGCTTTTTCTCTTGTAACTCCTGTTTTTTACGTTCTTTTTCCTTTAAGGCTTTTTCCTGTTCTTCTTTTTCTCTGAGTTTTCTTTCTTGACGGGCTTTTTCTCTCTCTGCTTTTTCTCGTTCTTCTTTTTCTTTACGAATTCTTTCTTGTTGCTCTCTTTCTTCTTTTTCCCTTCGTTTTTGTTCTTCTTTTTTTCGAATCTTTTCTTCAAGTCTTTTTTTGCGTTCTTCTTTAGTTACCGCTTTCATCGCTTCAACCAAAGTATCGACAATATCTTTGGCGTATTGTTCTTGCATTATGGGATTTATTTTTTCCAAAGCTTTTTTTGATGCTTTTGGGTAATTTGCTTTATTATATATATCGACAACTGCAAATATTTCGCCTATGTTAGCGTCCACAAAGGCTTTTTCATAAATCTTCCTGTCCACGAAAGACATATCCGCCCGCTCAAAGAGCGCATCCGTTAACGCTTGACCGTTTTTTAACAAATTTATGTTTTCTTTTAGAACCTGTGTCAGAGCATCTTGTATGGATAATTTTTCGTTCATCCGTTTTCACCGCCAAACTAAATTGTTATTTCTTTTCTTTCTTCTCTAAAAAAGAGAAGAAAGAAAAGAAATAATTTTGACTTACGAAAGATACAATTCACCTTTTTTTATTTGACTAAAATCTTTAGATACGACAGCTACTTCTCTTACTTCGATTTTACGGAAACTGCCTGTTTTGTAGTTGGACTCAAAGAGTTCCTTCATGCCGCCCCTAAAGTGAGCGGTTTCCTCGTATGCTGGCAAACTGGGCAGTATCGCCATCTTATCCCCGGAAATAGGTATGCCCCAAAGAGTGCTGTCTCCTAAACCGCAAACCTCGAACCTAGGCGGTATATCGGAATTGTTTAAACGCTCCGCAAAGTTTACGCATTTGTAAGGAGTTACTTTGTAATCCCTTGCAAACTTTTCACGAATGGATTTGCCCATTAAACCGGGAGCCGCAGCAGCTTCCGCCATCATATCGTTGAACTTTTCGGCTATTCCCTTTTTGGGGGACTGAGGAATAGGCTTTACTTCCGGCAACGGCGGCGATTGAGGCGGTTTTTCGCCAAATCCGCCGCTTCTTTTTGACGTTAAATCCTTTCGTTCTATGTATTTTTCCCGCGAACCGTCATTAAGATTGTCGGTACTCTTTTTTTCCCCGTAATTATTAAAAGATTCTGCCTTATCGGGCTTTTTATATTCAAACATGCTTTCACCGCTATCATCCATAGGTTCTTCATATCTTGCGACAGGCCGGTTTCTTGACTTATTCCCGTATTTTTTATTGCTCTTATCCGCCATTAAGCTGTCGTACTTTGTTTTAAGTTTTATATACTTAGTCCACAAGACAGCGATGCCAATCGTAATCAAAACGGCGTATGCGCCAATGGCCGCCGGAAGAATAAAACCGCCGCTTTCTTCTTTCTTGGTATCGTCGATATGGGGATTTGGATCACTTCCTCCGTCGGTGGTTGTTGTAACGGGATCTTTCGTTTTGAAAACGGGATTATCCTCGCTCTTTTGTTCAGGTTTATCCTCAGGTTCCTTTTTTTCTTCTTTCGGCGGTTCTACCTTATCCCTTCTATCCCCTTTTTTTAACTTATCATCCTTGCTCTTATTATCACCTTCGTCGTCTGAAGGTGGAATACTAAGCGTAGAGCCTTTGTCGACTATGAATGGCTCCGCATTTTCCGACGATTTTGCGCCTTCTGTTGTTGCCGCAGGCGCTAAGCCTGCGACAACAACGAAAAAGAGCGCCAAGAGCAGAGATGTGACTTTAAATTTATTCATGAGACATCATCTCCATAAAAGTTTAAATCATATCCATAAAACCCTTCAACGCCAAAATAAATACAGGCTCCACAAAGATATCGTTGGGATCCATACCTACTTGCTGCGCATAAGTTCCCTCTACGGCTTTGGCGACCCCGGCATATTGCTTTTCGGTGATTTTTATATTCTGTCCCCAAATATATTGATTAGTATTAAACGCCTTGGCAAAAGCCTTTAGCTCGTCAACCTTTGTTACGCCGATTCCTTCCGCTATATCATAAGCGGATATAAAATCCGTCTTTTCCCTTGTTTCGCCTTTTAAAACGAATTCATCGCCGGCAAACACGGAATTGGCTATTATCAAATCTTTACCATCGTCATTGCCGAATAATTCAGCGGCTTGCTGTTTTGAGTTAAAGAATTCTTTATGGTTTACCGGTTTATCCTCAATCATACCGCGAGCCACTTCGACTTTGGGGGTACCGGACAAGATAAGCCTAAAACCGAAATCCGCCGGCAACCCGGAAGTTTCCGCAAGCATATCTTGAAGCACGCTGACATAAGGATTATCTTCCGAAAATGAACCGGCGCAAATCCAGGGGAAGATACGCGAGCCGTTGCCGCCGACATAAATATCCGGCACGGAATTACCTTTATATATTCCTTTTTTGTGCAACAGACCCAAAAGCCCGCCTAAATAGTAGAATATGCCTGCCACGGCAAATTGAGCGATTTGAAGCGCCGCTTCTACTCCGACATCTCCCGTCCTGTTTACCAACGAATACAGATATTCGTCGCTGTTTTTTCGCATATCGGCGTCAATCAGAGCGTTTCGCTGTTCTTGCCCCATACCGTCCAATTTGAGTCCGGGAGCGAACAGGTCGTAGTGTTTATAAATCGACTGGAAAAGGTATCTGCCGGCAAATTGCAGGGAAGTATGATAAACAATTCTCGCCGGTCTGTCGCTTATAATCGAAATATCTGTGGTGCCTGCGCCAATATCCAGGCATACTGCGCCTCCGGCAAAAGCCACGCCGCCTAGCTTATTGAAATAGTAAGCGCACGCTTTGCTCTCCGGCCAATATTCGGGCGGTTTAACGGGCATAGTACCCGTCGCCATGCCGGAATCTTTCATTCCTTCGTTGACGGCATTTTTACAAGTTGTTTCAAAGGTCATTGTCTGACTTGCGGAAAATGCAGTGGGATAAGAGAAATTCCAAGAAATATTCCCGACTCCCCTTTTTGCCGCTTCCGCCAAACTCTGGAGGCATATTTGCTTTATATAAGCCGCCACCTTTAATTTTCCTACTTGATCGCCCTTCCATTTAAGATTTGCGTCAATCTGTCCGCTGTTGCTCCTAAAATCTTCGGCATCGGGTCCGTCTGCGGTGGATAGCCAGAACACATTGCCATCCTGTAGCGGTCGTATGTTAGGGATTTGACCCTTTAAATGCGTACCGTTTAATAATTGAAAGATGCTTAAAAAGGATCCCGCTTGACGGTTTTCCATAGATGAGGGTATAAAATTTCGATATGTGCGCAGTCCCAGGTGACCGCTATCCGTCACGTCAAACAAATTCGGCTGCAAATCCAAAGGTTTCGGTTCGTTTGTTCCGTTCCTATAAAAGAGCATAGTGCTTGAAGTGCCGAAATCTATGCCTATTTGCCAAGATTGTCCCATTTTTTCCGACGCAACGCCCGGGTCTTCCAAGAGAATAATTCCGGCTTCTATAGGTTCTGCGCCGACTCCGCCTTTGATTGTCATATTCACCGTACAAATGAGCGCATCGGGGAATCCGGAAAGTCTTGAAGTAAAGAGATTAGAAAGACCTCTATCCGGCGTGTCTCCAGCAATATTTTCCCCGTAGCCCCAAGGGTACACATAGAAAAAATCCCGCCCTATACTCTGCCCTTTGTTTTGAGCCTCGCTGTTTTCATAGTAGAGATAATACCTCTTCCATCCCTGCTTTTTAAAGTTAGGCCATATCTCTATAACCGGCGCATTATTTACCAGGTACACAACTTCCTGCATAGGATAGATTTTTTCCGCTTGATAATCTATCGAGTTGCCGTTTATTCCCGAAAGTGTAAACTCAAATTGAACCTTTATGTCGTTGCCGATTTTTTCTATACGAAATCTTTGGGAGATTTCTTCGGGCGTAAAATATTCCAGAATTTCAGGTTTTAGGGGCAATATGACGCTCATATCTTCCTTTGCCAAAAGGTTGCTGCCGGGAACTTTAATCGCGCCCTTTAATACTTCTCCTCCTGCGTGAACGGTCAAACGATCCGTGAAAAACTCCTCCGGTCGTCTCCACTCGGCGTTGCCTATGGGCACTCTGCCGATTACGGTTCTGCCTGCCGTAAGAGACGTATCTTTCACGTCTGCCGCAGTAATCCCCGGCCACACAATAAGTTGAGCGGGGGAAATTCCCCTTGATGTGCATAAATCCCTTAGCATATCGGGAGAGAGCAACAATAGCGGGTTAGCGTTGCTTCTCTCTGCGCCCGTTATAATTTTTACGGCTGAAGCCGTATTGTTGTTTCCGTTTGTTATCGTAACAGTCGGAGCTTGCACCATCTTATCCATGTGACTGAACAAGCCTATGTGCATTTTAAGCCCCGCAGATGTCAAAGTTCCCGCCGCGACAAATTTACCTTGGGCCTGTTTATCCAAAGCGTCCATATACTTGTCTAAGGCGTTAAAAAGTTGCGCGCAGGTTTGGTTGGATGCTTGCACATCCGGCGCTATGGAGTTTTCCAATCCGTTCTTTAACTCTTTTAGCCATAGATGAAGTCCGCTTAACTCGTCTTCTGTGAGATGTTTCGTAGGATCCGTAAGGGTTACTCCGTCGCTGCTCCAAGGTTCGGTAAGTTTACCCCTTAACGCCTTACTATAATCTGCGGCGGTAGCTACCAGTGTGGTAGGCGAGGTAATGGCGAAAGGAATACCTTCAAAGGAAAGTACATAAATATCTTTCCAAGAGGATTTACCGTTTCCATCGGCAGAATCATGAGGCGCCAGCATCATAAGGGTTTGCCCCAAGGCGCCGTTCTCTTCTTTGTCGTTAAGATGTACAGCTTCCGCTGTCAGACTTAAATGCCTCATGTCTTGAAGCGCCAACATGGCAAGAATCGCCCGCCACTCGCCCAGCGCTTTTTTATGCAACGCAGGATCAAATCCGTTGGCGGCAAAAAGCGCCATCCTAAAAAGTATGGGTCTCGCCCAAACGTCGGGTATCGAATCAATGCTGTCTATACTTTTATCATTATGAGGCGCATCAAGCCCCTTCGCCAATCCTCTTAAAAAACGGTCAAGGTCATTGCTTCCCGCAGCCTCTTCCCAATCTCCGGAAACAACGGGAGCTATCGGAGCATTAGGCGATAGTCTGGGTAATAAAGGAAATACAGCCATTTATATTCCTCCTTTTTCGTGTTTTAGTGGTTCTCTATTTTGCAACTGTCATAAAGCCGTCTTAAGAAAAGACCGAAGCCTTCTTCGGAGCCGCTCGTTTTTTTAGGTTTCGGCCAAGGCCATGGAAAACCTCCGCCTTCGCCTCTGCTTAATTTTGCGGCCACATCGTTTAAGGTTATCTTACTTGTGGCATAATCTAATGTCGGGAAGAAATCTGGATTTATGGAAATTGCATCGTTATCGCATTTAAAGGATTTTGGGTCGATTAATTCCACTTTGCGTCCTGAAGAATTTTCCACCTGGTTAAGCCACAATACAAACTGCTCCGCATACTGCTCAAAATTTCGCACCTCGGCGGAATTTATATCGATTTTGTCTTTCCAATAATCCTTAAACCAAGGATGGGCGTGAGAATTCCCCCCGGCAAACAAATCTCTTATAACGGGTTTTACTATATATAGGTAAGCGAAGATAAATCTGACGAATTGCCCGAAACGCTCCCTTGCCGATACCTTCGTCTCGTCCGACATAGTAATATCCGGCAAATCCTGCCATCCGAAGCGATCCCCTTGATTTCTTGATATGAAATAACAATGCTTGCCGTCTATTCCGCGATAAAAATGTACCGCCGCCATAGCCGCAAAGAAGTCCACCACATGAACGTCGTTCCTTTGACTGCCTGCGCCGACGCTAAAGTTATTTGTGGGCGTCATGGTGTCGTCCCCTACAAAATACAGCGAATCGTAGCCGCTGCCACCGGTGTCGGCGTAATATCTTAAAGCCGCCTTGGAATTTGTCAGGAAATTCTCGGAGGAAGCAAAAAGTCCGCATTTCTCCCTTTCTTCCGGAGTCGGCTTGAATTCGAAATAGGGAAGGAGCAGCGCGCCGCCGATTTTAACCTTGCCTGCGTCGCAATACGATTTAAAAGTATCCCGAAGTATGCGGGCGATTGTGGGAAGCCCCGCCGCTCCGGTACCGCCGAAAACCGAGCCTGACAAGAAAATATACGCAAAACCGTGAGTTTTCACATCGTTTTGAACGCTGTTAATCAAATTGGCCCACGCATTATTTTGCACGACGTCGGTTGTAGCTTTCATTCCCATGACCGCCGCGCCTATGGACGGTCTTCCTCTGAATCCTTCGTCCAATATTGTCTCTCGTTCTTTTTTTGTATAGAGAGTTTTGTATAATTTTCCTATAGGTTTATCTTTATAGTTATGATAAAAGATAACTCTATCTAAGTTTATACCGATTTGCGTAGGACTCCACGTAAAAGGATTGGGCAAAGTCAGCGGCGTTTTCAAAAGCGGCGTATTCTCTCCCACTTTTACATTCTTAAAAGCGTTCACATGAGTTAAAAGCGTATTCGTCCGAGTCAAATTCCCGTTTCCCGTATCGGGATCAATCGCCATCGTGTAAAGTTGCCCGTCCTTCTCCTTGTTTGGCAGCATCCCCGCCACGGCCAAATGAGTAAGCGACTCTAAAACGCGCGTCCCGGAGCCGCCTATCGAGATAAAATAATACCCCATTATTCAAACCTCCTTGTTTTTGTGTAAATGCAAGTTCCTTCTTTATTTTTCTTTCTCTTTTTTCTTTTTTGTTACTATTCACGAGTAATACCACACAGTGACGCGAAAGGCGAATTAGTGCCGTTCATGGTCAACCCCTCCACCGCTTCGCGGTCCCCCTCCCCTTTCAGGGGAGGCACCAGAGCTTTTCACTTCACATCCACAAAACTAACAATCAGAGAGCCTCCCCTCCTACAATAGACTTATTATTGTTGCTCCCAATTGTCACCTATCGTCAGGGGGAACTCCCCCCTACCCCCCTCTAAGAGGGGGGCTTGGTTTGAGGAAATATTGAAATTTTTTGGCTCAAAAGTCGCAATCCGAGTGCCTCCCTCCTAGAGGGAGGTGCCCGAAGGGCGGAGGGAGAGCCATGAAGAGCACTATTTTCCTTTTTGTACTGCCCGTGAACAGTAACATTTTTTTACAAAAAAAGAAAAGAAAGAAAAGTAAGAAACCTTCCTCAATGGAAAAACCCTGCCAATAAGGGCGTGTATTTATGTTTGTTGGAAGTGGTAAAGATACTGCCGCCCCAATAGCCCAAAACGAAATAGAACACGAAAAAGAGGGCGGGTATGCTCATATCGATCATAAACTTGGCGGACTGATTGTCATAATATATAGGATACGCAATGGAAATCGCCGCCAGCAATGCTCCCAAAAGCAACCATATCCATCTCTTAGACCCAAGGGAACCTAGCACCCAATGTGAAAGCGCCGTCCATAAAAGCAAAAAAACTGCGGCTATGCCTCCCATATATACCACAAGCCACTGATAGTAATACTTCCAATCAACCAGGTTAATGTCCGAGCCGGCTTCCGCAATTATCCCTTTTGCCAGCTGCCCTCCTATAAAATAAACCGCCAGCGACATCAAAAACATGATAAAAGCCCCCAGAGCCAGACTTGCTATCGCTACTCCATGTCGATTCATCTCATTCCAACCTTTCAGTTTAGATGTTAGTTCCTTCTTTCTTTTTCTTTCTCTTTTTTGTAAAAAAGAGA
>JAGBMX010000041.1 GCA_017634675.1 Selenomonadaceae bacterium
ATGTCTTCCTAATGACACCATACTTTCGTTGAAATTCCTCATCGCTAAGTCGGTCGATTCTTGCTTTCGTTTCCATAACATCACCCCAGCTTAGTATATCACAGTTTTTATAGTATTTTTAGTTTCCGAATAGGTCTATTATATGAACACTAACGGCTTATTGAAGAAGTGACAGAGTTAATAATGAAAACAGGAGATTTTGAAATGGAAAAACAGCGGACGATTCATGTCAAAGGCACGGGGACGGCATCCGTGCCGCCCGATTATATAACGCTTACTTTGGAGCTTGAAGCAAAGAACAAAGATTACGGTCATGCTATGCGTATTGGCGCACAGCAAGTGGAGATGTTGCAAGAAGCCGTAAAAGAGGTCGGCTTTTCTGTCGATGACCTCAAAACCGTAAATTTCGCCGTTGACTCCGAATATGAAAATGAGGAATACAAAGAAGGAGGTAGCACTAAATATCGCCGTGTATTCGTAGGTTATAAATGTAGGCATCACTTGCGGCTATCCTTCAATATGGACACCGAGCGTCTCGCTGATGTTATGTCCGCTATCGGCGATTCTCTTGCAAAACCTGAAATTTCAATTGCCTTTACGGTTAAAGACACCCAAAAAGTAAGGGATATGATTTTACAATCTGCCGCAGAAGATGCTAAGCGCAAAGCTACAATTCTCTGCAAAGCCTCCGGCGTAGAACTGGGCGATCTTCTTCGCATAGAATATTCGTGGAACGAACTCCACATAGAGCATTCCTTTGATATGGATTTGACGTGCTGTGAAGAAGAAAAATTATCTGCTGGCTCCTACGATTTTCACCCCGACGATATTGAAGCTGGGGACACAGTAGATTTTCTTTGGGAAATTCGTTGATAAATGGGAGAATGCCTATGTTCAACTATCTGAAATTTTCCTTGGGCAATATGTGTCAAGGCTATAAAGTCATACGCATTGAACCGTCAATGGATAGTGTCAAATACGAGATTATACATAGCGGCTTATTATCTGTGGATAAAGGAGTACGCCAAAAAACAAATATTGCCGATTGGTTGGCTATGTGGGAGAACTTCGATATATCTTCGTGGAAGGAAGAATACATCGATAACACGATAAAATCTCCCGAAGAATGGCGTTTAGAGACGCGAGAAAATAATATCACATATAAAATTGGCGGCTCCGGCTCATATCCCCAACAATGGACATTATTTCTTGAATGGCTGGACATACTTATGCCGGAAATGGAGTTTATTTCTCCAAATCGTATAGAAAGTATCTGTCTTTCTTACGAAAAATCGTTAAACGATGGTATCAGTATAAAAGAGAACATCCGCATTGACCGTAAGGAAAAAAATATTTGTGTCAAAAAAGACGATATGTTTTATCCGAGCAAAAGCACTCATATATACGATATAGACGATGACGTAGATGTTGTCTTGGCTAAATTTGAAAATTGTAATTTTACCGAGAATGTTCCAGATATAGATAATAATCCCAAAATAACGCTTCAAATATCTCGCCATGCCTTGCCCGATATATACATAGGCAGTATTTTATTGTGGCTTGAAGGTGAGTGCGAGGATGCTGATTGTTGGAGCGAAGCGGTTGGGAAAATAGAGGATTATATGCCAGATCTTAATATGATTGTCCTATCTTTTAATACATATTGTTCGGACAGTCATTATGGAAAGTATATATATTGCAAAGTAAGATTTGGCAAAAGTTCGAAGTTGTACAGTTATCGTACAGAAGACACAACTCTTGAAGTCGGCGATGTGGTAAAAGTCCCTGTGAGGAAAGACGGCGATATAGGCTACGCAGTTATAGAAGAAATTGGATATTATGACGAAGATAATGTTCCTTATCCCGTTGAAAAAACGAAAGAAATTATCGGTCTGCACTATAAGCGCGGCGAGTAAGGAGATTGTGGATTATGTCAAAAACGGGTGCATACCTTCCCAACGGCAATTTTTTCAAATGCACCTGTACTTGATAATATCAACTTTATATTTTTTGCATTACATTGTTTTTTCGTAAAATATGACGATATGCGAAAAACAACAAAATCCTCAAAAGCCCATATAACAAGGACTTTTGAGGATTTGTTCGTTTTATGTCATTGTATCAAATTTGTCATTTTATCGAATATAAAGACTCCGTATTTGATACAAAACCTAAAAAAAGAAAAGACCTCGAAAGTGCTTGATACAAGGACTTTCGAGGTCTTTTTATTATTCTAAAATTTCATCTTTTTGCTCTGAAATATGGTCATAAACAAATTTAAAAATCTGATATAGTCAACTACGGGTGCATTTATATTTTGCTAAAGTTTGGCAGGTATGCACCCTTTTTTGACGGAAAACTAGAGTCTATCAGCATAACGCTGTTGATCTTCTTTAGGAATAAGCAACGCTTCCATTGCTTGCTGTACTGACCATTTTGAGGTTGTCATTAAATTACGGATAGAATTTAAACGCTCTAAATCTCTACCTTCATTACGCATTTGATTTCCAATTTCTTCTTTTAAATCAGCTTTTAAATAATCCAAAGCCACACACGACATATCGCTCACCTTTCCTTTCGATTTTTGATACATCTCTATAAAACGGTTATCGTTAGTTACCGCGCCTAGCAACTCTAACAGTTCCTTGATATGCTTTGCCTTGCCCGGTATTGGCTGCCATTTGCCGGTTTTTCTCATTTGACTATAATAATCCGCCACATACCAAAAATCGCTCTTAAACTTCGCTATTGTTTCATCGGGCAACCACGCTATCTCAAAGACATTTATCTTGTAATCGCTTACATAAGGGTCAAGTTCAGGTGGGATATTTTTGAAACACTCTTTTAATGTACGAGCTCCAGTCCAACGATGTTCGTAGTCAAAATGTAAAACCATCGTTATTGCCGGATATAGCGGAAATTTATCAGAGGCATTATCACGCTCTAAAAGCATTGCTCGATAAACTGCGCCGTCATATCCGATTATTCGTAGTGCCATATCATAATCTATCACTGTTTGATCTTCCAAACCAAAGAAAGCCATACGAACATTTCCTTGCGTCCAAAGTTTCGCTACATCTCTTTCTTGCATATGTGTCTTTAATTCTTTGTCCTTATAGAGCGAATCCTTTTTCGCGGGCGTTAATTCTTCGGGTAAAATCAGCGATTTTCCGTTCAGTAATAAGACATTGACAATATCGGCAAAGACATCTTCGAGTTCAAAGAGTTGTTTTTCTGTCAAATCCTTTTCTCCCACTAACCTCACCCCACTTTTTATTGAATTATAGCACATTTTGTCAATATTGAATACAAAATTTTTATGTATACCTTTCTTTTTATACTGGTATATGGTAAGGTATAAAATAATTCAATATATAACAAAATCAAGGATTCCTCTAAAATTAGGGTGTAGGTTATAGCATTTTTGAATGGAGGAATTCTTATGGGGAAAAAAATTACCTATGGTTACGCTCGAGTATCGACTAGCGCCCAACATGACGACCGTCAGAGACTCGCGATGGTTGAATTCGGTGTAGAAGAAAATTTCATTTTCACCGATAAGCAGAGCGGAAAAGATTTTGACCGTCCTGCTTATCAGGAGTTGATGGGGTTACTCGGCGCAGGCGATACTTTGGTAGTCAAAAGCCTAGACCGTCTCGGGAGAAATTACTATGAGGTTTTGGAGCAGTGGCGAATTATCACCAAAGAGAAAGGAGCTTTCATCGTAATTTTAGACCTCCCGCTTCTTGATACGCGCGAGAAGAGGGTCGGCGACCTTACGGGAACTCTTATATCAGATATTGTGTTGCAACTTTTCTCTTATGTGGCGCAAACCGAGCGAGAGATGAATCATCAGCGGACTATAGAGGGCATAGCGGCGGCAAAGGCTAAAGGTACACAATTTGGTAGACCTCCGCTTGAGAAACCTAAAAATTTTGAGGTTATCATTAACGAATGGAAAAAGGGAAATATCTCGGAAAATGCAGCGGCAAAAAAACTCAATGTTTTGCGTCCTACATTTCATAAATGGGCACACGAATAAGTTGCAGAAAAGCCATGGTTTTTCTGCAGTGGAAATTTTTTCACTTTTAAGAAGGAATTAGGTATAATTTGTCGAATTACTACTTATATAATGTAAAACGCAAAATCAAGGATTTTTAGAGTTGCAGAAAAACCATGGTTTTTCTGCCAGATTAATGCTCAAAAATACAGACATTTTGTGTTGTGGTATTGGCTTTTGAGATACAATATTACCGATGTAAAGGAATTAAACTTGAATTTATTCGATTACATAAGGAAGTGATTTCGTGAAAATAGAAATATGTAAACGATACATACAAATTTTGGGAATAATAAGTGTTTTATCTTTTTCCAATTTGGTATTTGCCGAAACAGTTGTACATAACGAGCGAGTGATTCAACAAGACATACAAAAAAAGCAGGAAATTGCTAAAGCAGAGCAAGAAAAGCGAAAGAAAGAAGAATTAGAACATCAAAAAGCCGAAGAAGAAAGAAGAAGAAAAGAGGAATTAGAACAGAAGAGAATTCAAGAGGAAAAACGAAAGAAAGAGGAGTTAGAACATAAAAAAGCTCAAGACGAAAAGCAAAGACTAGAGCGTGAAAATAAGGAAAAAGCAGAAAAGCGTAGATTAGAAGAATTATATAACGAGCAAACTCCAACCGAAAAGCAAGAAAAACAAGTCCAGTCGAAAATATCACCAAAAGAAAAGCAACAGAATAATAAAATTATACAAAATCAAAAATCTTCTGCTCGAACGCCAACCTCTGACTCGAATAAATCCAAAATACAAACTATGTATTGGGAGGTACCTCTTTCGCCAACGGCAACTCTTTCATCCAAGCAAGAAAAAATTAAAAAAGTTTGCGATAGAGTAAATGCCAAGTATGATGAAATGAAAAACATTACATATTATTCCCCAAAAAGAATATCTCCAGATCCTATAGCATTATATCCATATATTGAAATCAATCATACAAATAAAACATTGCGACTTGTTTATAAATCCACCTATATAGGAACTCATTCCTATGCCATTAATCGTGGAATTGATGTCCAAATGGGCGATGCTAGATGGATATATTATCATACTGTAATAGTTAGAGCCGATAATAATCTTTATGAAATACGATATAATCTTCAAAGACAACATCGCGAAGTAATTTCAGAAAGTCCAATGATACAAGGTGGAATTTTCGGATATAGTGGCTCTACTTCAGTATATGAAGGTTATACCGAAATTATGGATCAAAACGCTTTTGAAATTTTTAAAGCCGTAGCAAACGCGAAAGAAGTAAAAATGAGATTTGCTGGAGATAATCGTCAAATAGATAAAAAGATGAGTAAAAAGTTAAAAGAGATTCATGAAGAGATATGGAAAATTTTTAATATTTTACAAAATGAGTAATAGCTCTCATTAACTTAACCCAGTGTAATTGCAAAATTAAAATATAAGGGTGGAAGATAGAAATACAGATGGCAATGCTTTATAAGAGGTGAAATATTCATGAAGATGGTCATATGTAAAGTATATATTTTTTTACTTATATCTTGCTTTTTAAATTTTTCAACTTGTTTTGCTCACGATTTACCAATAACTAACATGAATGTTAGCGAATTAATTGAAAAAACCAATGCTATCTTATCTATAGGAAATATGAATTTTCGCTGTACAAAGCCAACACCTATTGGCTTATCTAAGTCACGTAGAGAGAAGCAGTTTTTATGTTTTTTTGATAGTAACAATCCAACAATAAACGAACGCATGGGGTTAACCGAGAATTTATCGGGGGAAACATTAGCTGTCTTAGTTTCAGCATCTAACAATACTACAAAACTCAATCAACAAAATATGCTTATAGGAGCTGTTCTACTAGCTTGTGGTTTGAGTTATGATGAATCGAACGAACTCGTTCGTTCAATGGAGAAAATTAATTACGAAAGCAGTATGTGGAGTCGAATTTACGAAGGCAATATATTGAGTCATAAATTAAATCGTTATTATATTTTAAGAAGATTTGAAAGTTACGATTCCGTTGACTATGTTTTTCTGGCTTCAGATAATATTAAGAATAACTCAAAAAAAACTTTACCAAACTCAAATGATTCTTTTAGTGTGAGTGGAGAAACTCCTAAAAAGGGAGAAGGAGTTTCAAAAAGAGGTGGTGCTATGTCAAGATTTAAAGCAAATTAAAATGAGAATTTTTCAGCGAAAACAAACACTTGTTCTCTAAGCCGCATTTATACCATTAGCTAACGTCTTCTGATATAGCTTCTCAAATTGAGCCGGCGACATATAGTCGCAGTGACTGTGTATGCGCACGGTGTTATAGAACGATTCGATATACTCGAATACGAGACGGCGCGCATGCTCGTAATTCTTGATTTTAAACCGGTTGAGCCACTCACGCTTAATGAGCGAGTGGAACGATTCGATGCATGCATTGTCCCATGGATATGCTTTCTTCGAGAAGCTGTGTTTCATGCCAGCGACTGCTTTGCTAAACTCAGCGGATACGTACTGGCTGCCCCGGTCGCTGTGAATTATGAGCGGATTGGACAGCCTACGCCGTCTCTTGGCCTGTTCGATGGCCGAGACCACGTGTTCCACTTCCATCGTACGGGACAGCGTCCAGGCGATGATCCTGCGCGCATAGAGATCCATTACGCTCGTCAGGTAGACAAAGCCACCATCCGTCCAAATATACGTTATGTCCGAACACCACACTGCGTTTGGCTTGTCTGGATTGAAATGCTCTCCCAGGTAGTTGCGAAGCTTGTGGCTAAAATCTGAATCCTTCGTTGTAACAGTCCAGTGCTTGACCCAAATGGCTCTAAGACCCATCTGGCGCATATACAGGCCAACTGTACGCTCAGAGATGTGCTCGCCCTCCTGACGAAGCTCCTGGGTAATTTTAGGGGCACCGTAGATACCCTTGAATGCGTCATACTTCTCCCTTATACGCATCTTCATAGCCTCCCTGTGCTTCTGTTGCTCTGACGGCTCCCTGCGCTGCCAAGCGCGGTAGCCAGACCGTGACACGTCAAGATATTTCAGCATTCCGCAGACAGAAATACGACGGTGCTGCTCCTTAGCTTTTTCTGTCTTTACAGAGACCTCCTGGTAGATGGCTTCTGTCATTTTCCCAGAATGCTGATTGCTTTTTTTAGCACGTCAAGTGCATCCGTAGCGTCACGGAGTTCACGCTTCAACCGGGCGATTTCTTTCTCGGCATCCGATGAATAGTTGCCAGA
>JAGBMX010000042.1 GCA_017634675.1 Selenomonadaceae bacterium
GGGGGCTTGGTTTGAGGAAATATTGAAATTTTTTGGCTCAAAAGTCGCAATCCGAGTGCCTCCCTCCTAGAGGGAGGTGCCCGAAGGGCGGAGGGAGAGCCGTGAAGAGCACGATATTTATTGATTTGTCTACAGTCTGAATTCATAATTATGAATTATGAATTAGCATATTCGCTTTCGTTAGCAGCGTTTTCCAAAAGCTCGACATAGTTTTCCATAACGTCCATAAAAATGTTCAACATAGTTACCACTCCTAAACTCTATACAGTTAAATCCTCTTTGACCTCAGTCAACGTTTGTCATTTGCGCAGTGCCCTTATTCATGAGTTTGAAGTAGCTTTTCACTGCGCCGATGATTTTCTCTATCATAAGCGCTCACTCCTTTTAGTGGAAGAAAAATTAACAACCTGTCTGTCTTAAGGTTTTGTGTTTTCCCTTTCGACAGTTTGAAGTATAAATCATTTAAGACAATCTGTAAAATACAAGTATTTTATAGTATTATAGTGTTAATTTATGGTAGCGTGAAGTATTGTTTAAATCAGGTTTGGCAAAATCGCTATATCTTAAAATTCATGATTGACTGCAAGAAAATTTAGGACTTGAAACTTAGCTTCGAGTTTAAATTGTGTTTCATATTTTGGCAGGAGTTAAGCCAAAAGTTATCGAAGACCCCCTTCTGCCGTTTTCAGCGGCGGAGGGGGGTCGTAAAAATCGGACGAAGGATACTATAAATATTCTTCGAATTTATTTCGGTTCACCAAGCGAATATTCCTTCCGTTGATTTCTATAATTCCATCTCGTTCCATAGCGCCCAGTTCTCTTGAGAGGGATGGACGCGCGACGGCAAGATACGTTGCCCATTCGTCGCGGGAAAAAGACAGATGAACGCTCTCTTTTTCACCCATTTCCCAAAAAAGGAACCTCACTATTCTTTCCCGCAATTTGCCGCTTGCCATCACTTTAAGTTTGGTGTGCATTAAATAGGCTTTTTGCGCCAAAATTTTTGTGAGATTGCCATGTACCTTCAAAGATACGGCTGAATTTATATCGAACGAAAACGCCTTGCCGTCTATGACGAGGAGAGACGTATTTTGTACAGCCTCCGCAAACATATCGTAGGGTTTTTCCAATAACAAATATGCTTCTCCGAATACATCGCCAGGCTCGTCAATTTTCGAAATAAACACGTTTCGCCCGGATAAACTCGTCTTTTGAATATGGATTTTCCCGGACAAAAGCACGTAAAGCGATTGCGGAACATCGCCATCGAAAAAAACCGTTTCGCCTGAAGCGAAATCTTTAACTTGCGCTTTGCTAAATTCCAGAAAATTCATTATTTCTTCGTTTGTCAACGAGGCGGCAAGAAGACTTTTTCCAAACATGGCGATTATTTGCCGATTATCCATCCGCCTCGCTCCTTTCAATGTAAAAATGACTTAAGGGCATCTCTAGAACGGTTTTTAGAGATGCTCTTTTAAAATGCCTTAATTCAAGTTTTTTCTTCGCCAGAAGAAAAAACTACATACACCAGCATTTCAACAAGACGTCCGAAGGCGGGAGATTTAAACTCCCGCCTTTCTTTCGATATAGACCCCCACCGTAGAGGCACGGGACATCTAGTCTTGTTATAATATCATCGAACGAATATCATCGTCAACGTTTGCGATACCGCCGATGTTGAAATTTTTCACCAGGACATCCGTCACATTCGGCGATAAAAAGGCGGGAAGCGTCGGACCCAAGTGAATGTTCTTAACGCCTAGGTACAGCAACGCCAATAAAACGATGACCGCCTTTTGCTCGTACCATGCGATATTATATACAATGGGGAGTTCGTTTATATCGTTTAGCTCGAATACTTCCTTTAATTTTAAGGCTATCAGCGCCAACGAATAAGAATCGTTGCACTGTCCGGCGTCCAATACTCTTGGGATTCCGTCGATGTCCCCCAAATTGAGTTTGATGTATTTGTACTTTGCGCATCCCGCCGTAAGAATGACCGTGTCTTTTGGCAGAGCTTGCGCAAAATCTCGGTAGTAACTGCGGGATTTCATGCGGCCGTCGCATCCTGCCATAACCACAAATTTGCGGATAGCGCCTGATTTTACCGCCGCTACTACTTTGTCGGCTAAAGCTAAAACTTGCGCATGGGCGAAACCTCCCACAATTTCGCCTTTTTCCAATTCCCGAGGCGCTTTGCAGGTTTTAGCCAGTTCTATCAATGGGGAAAAGTCTTTTTCACCGTCGACCTCTTCAATATGGCGGCAGCCGGGAAAATCCGTCACGCCGGTTGTGAAAAGTCTATCCTTGTATGAATCTTTGGGCGGCACAATGCAATTTGTGGTCATAAGAATCGGTCCGCCAAACGCTTCAAATTCTTCTTTTTGTTGCCACCAAGCGTTACCGTAATTTCCGGCAAAATGGCTGTATTTTTTGAAAAAGGGATAGTAATGAGCCGCCAACATCTCTCCGTGTGTATATACATCAACGCCCTGTCCTGCGCTTTGCTCCAGGAGCATTTCCAAATCATGCAGGTCATGACCGGAAACGAGTATGCCGGGATTACGGCGAACGCCCAATTCCACCTTGGTGATTTCCGGGTTGCCGTAAGTTTCGGTGTTGGCCTTATCTAGGAGCGCCATGGTCTCAACGCCCCATTTGCCGGTAGTTAGAACCAGGTCGGTTAATTCTTCGATTGTAAGGTCAGATTCCAATAATTTAGCCAAAGCGGATTGTTGGAAAGCGTCGATATCTTCTCTTTCTTGTCCCAATGCGTTGGCGTGATAGAGATAAGCGCTAAGCCCTTTAAGTCCGTAAGCGATTAACTCTTTCAAACTGCGGATATCCTCGTTTTTTTCGGCAAGAACGCCGACATTAGGCACCATAGCCGCAAAATCCGCTCTTTTCCCCGTCCAAAGGCTCGCTTTAGGCATAGTATCTTTGTTTTGTAGGTTTTTCAACAATTTTTCCTTAGCGGTCAAGGTAGTTTCGATTCGCGTTGCGATGGAATCGGAGTCGAAGTTTGCGTTAGTGATTGTGGCGAAGAGATTTTCCGTTATTAAATGATTGATCGCCGTTGAAACAGCGACATGTTCTTGCCGTAAACGAGTCGTAACGGCAGAGAGTCCTTTTGTTGCGTAGATAAGCAAATCCTGCAATCTTGCCGTCTCCGCTGTTTTCCCGCAAACTCCCACCTGCGTACAACCTTTACAACCGGCTGTTTCCTGACACTGATAACAAAACATCTTATTTTCCATTAAAAAACTCCCCTTTTCCATACCTATCATACATTAATGTGTTTATTATACAAAGAAGAAGAGAATTTGTCCGTAACATATGTTACAAAATTTTCATAAAAAAAATCCCCCGAAGGGGATTTTTTTATTGCAAATTTCATTCACCGACAAAACATGCACGGCCGTTTCATAAAAATTTATAATTGAATATAAAAGGTTCAAACAGAGCTTTTCACGGTCAACCCCACCACCGCTTCGCGGTCCCCCTCCCCTTTCAGGGGAGGCACTAGAACGGGAAATTTTGACTTTTACATCCGCAAAA
>JAGBMX010000043.1 GCA_017634675.1 Selenomonadaceae bacterium
AGAGAAAGAGAAAAGAAAGTAGCAAAGAAAAGAGAAAGAGAAAGAAAAAACTTTAACAACGTAAATCGAAACTTTCTTTTAACGTTGTTAAAGTTTTTTTCTTTCTTGGTTACTTTCTTTCTTTTTTCTCTTTTTTTACAAAAAAAGAGAAAAAAGAAAGAAAGTAAAGAACCTCACCTGTTTAATGCAAATAAGCGGAAGGATTGACGGCTTGACCGCCGATGCGAACCTCGTAGTGGACGTGAGGGCCTGTGCTAAAACCCGTGCTGCCCATGTAGGCTATAAGCTGACCGGCGCGGACGCGTTGTCCCGGAGTGACGACGACTTGCATGGCGTGGGCGTAGCGGGTTACTATGCCGCTGTCGTGAACGATGTCAACCATATTGCCGTAGCCGTAGGCGTTCCAACCTGCATAGTCAACGACGCCGTCGGCTGTGGCGACAATGGGGGTGCCCAAGTCGTCGGCAATGTCGATGCCGGGGTGGAAATCAGTGCCGCCCCAACGATAACCGTATGGCGAAGTTACTACGCCGGATGAAGGCCAAATGGAAGGGATGGCGACGGCGGGACCGGTAAATGGAACGCCGCCGTTGTAGCTTGCCATTTTAAAAGCGCCTAAGTGAGGGAGTTTGTCTTGAATTTTACCGCGAAGGTCGGTAAGCTGTTCTTCGTGAAAGGCGAAATTCTTTTCCTTAGCGTCTAAGAAGGCGTTCAAATGTTCAAGTTCGCTGCCGAAAGCGCCGCCTTCGCCTTGGTTCTCGTCTTTTTTGTCCTTGCTCTCGGAGTGTTCGGCTTCTTCGGCGGGGGTGGCTATGCCGGATAAAACTCGAAGTTCGTTTTCGACGCTTTTAAGTTCCGAACTTCTCTTTTCAAGTGAGGACGCTTTCTTCGCAACATTTAAAATTTGCTCTTGTTGCAAAGCGTTTACCGATTTTAACTCTTCAATTTCGCTGCGTTGGTTTTGTATGGTAAAAAAAGAGTAAGCGGCGTAGGCGAAAGAAGCGCCAAAGAGAAGGATAAACGTCGCTAAAGAGACCATACCGTAAATCGCAAGGTTTTTTGAGAGGTTTATCTTGTGAATACTTCCGTTAGACGAAGTAATTTTAAATTCGTATTCCATTTGCCTTGCTTATCTCCCTCTCATAGCGTCCTTCAACACGGTAATTTCCTCCTTCATAAGAGGAATGTCGGCATTGCCGTTTTCCACGGTTTTTAAATATACGGTCGCTCCGTCCCTGCCTTTTAAACTTGACATCACAATGCCGTTGTCGTCTGCGTCAAGTATCGCAAGAGCAAAACTCTGATCGCCGCCTACGTTGTCAAAAGCCGAAAAACGCATTGTACCGAATTTGGCGAATGCTTTTTGCAGACGAGCGTTTATTTCCGCAATATCGTTTTCGATTTGCGTGATATTTTCTTTAATTCTCGCAATATCTTCCACATTCTTTGTTATAATATCTTCAAGACTCGCCGCCGTAGCGCCGCGCATCATGTTCTGCTGACGGGACTTTATGGAACTTAGGCTTACGAAAAGATATATCATTAACATGAGCAAAAAAACTATAACTCCCCACAATACGGGGATTGATTCAAGAATTTGCAATCGGATTACCTCCTAAAATTTTTGTTTCGCGCGAAACATTTCATACATAAAATTCGCTTGGGGGATTATTATTTTTTCTTTCACCTTCAAGGGATTCCAGAATTCTTTCCAAATCCTCGTCGGAATAAAATTCAATTTCAATTTTTCCCCTGTTTTTATTCCTGTGAATCGCTACCTTTGTGGCGAAGAATTGAGTTAACCGCTCTATAGCCGCTCTTTCATAGTTTTCGACGGCTTCTTCCTTAGCTATATCGGCGTCGTTCTTTACGGGAAGTTTTTCTTTTTCCATAACGGACTTGACCAAAGCTTCCGCGCCTCTCGTGGATAAATCGGCGGAGGCAATTTTTTTTGCCAATTCTTCCTGCAATGGCAAATATTTTACCGCCAAGAGAGGCTTCGCCTGTCCTCCGGTAAGTTTGCCGTCTGTAATCATATTTTGAACTTTAGGAGAAAGTTTTAACATCCTAAGAGTATTTGCAATTTTGGGTCTGCTCTTGCCCAATCTGTCCGACAGCATCTCCTGCGTCATGGAAAACTCCAGCATCAGCCGCTGATACGCCCTGGCTTCTTCTATTATGTTTAAATCTTCTCGCTGTAGATTTTCAATGAGAGCGACTTCCCCCATTTTTTTATCTTCCATTTCCTTGATAAGCGCCGGAATTTTTTCCAATCCTGCTATTTTTGCAGCCCGAAGCCGTCGCTCTCCCGCTATTACCTCATAACCAAAATCGGTTTTTCTGAGCAATATCGGTTGCAACACCCCATACTCCTTAATAGAAGCGGAAAGCTCCTCCAGTGTCGCAGAATCGAATTCCCGCCTTGGCTGATATGGATTCGCTCTGATTTTATCCAGCGGTATTTCCTCAACTCGGTCCTTCGAATTATTCCCGCCGTCAGGTATGAGAGCGTCAAGTCCTCGTCCCAATCCTCTGTTAATCGCCACTTTCAATCATCTCCTTAGCAAGATTGGCATACGCCACCGCGCCCGTAGAATTCTTATCGTAAGCTATAATTGGCTTTCCGTACGACGGAGCTTCCGATAATCGAACATTTCTCGGTATTGTTGTTTTATACACAAGCTCCTTAAAGTTTTTCTTGACTTCCTCCGTTACCTCAAAGGAAAGTTTATTCCTGGAATCGTACATAGTCATAACTATTCCTTCCAGATGAAGGTCTTCGTTTAAATTATTCTTTACCAACCTTATGGTATTCATAAGTTGCGTAACGCCCTCCAAGGCGTAAAACTCGCACTGAATAGGTATCAATACGCTATCTGCCGCAGTTAAGGCGTTTAGCGTAATTAACCCCAAGGACGGCGGACAATCTATCAAAACATAATCATAATTTTCCCGTATATGCGAAAGGGCGCGTTTTATCCTTGTCTCTCTTGAAAGCATCGACACCAGTTCAATCTCAGCCCCCGCTAAGGCGATATTTGCCGGAATCATATCCACGCCAAACTCCGTCCGAATAATCATATCCTTCATATCCGCTTCGTTTATCAACGCATCGTATATAGTCTTGTCAAGTTTATTCTTGTTAACCCCAAATCCGCTGGTGGCGTTTCCTTGGGGATCCATATCGAGAAGCAGCGTTTTTTTCCCCATATCCGCCAACGCCGCCGACAAATTCACCGAAGTGGTTGTCTTCCCAACCCCTCCCTTTTGATTTGCCACCGTTATAACTTTACTCAATCAAACATCTCCTTTTGTTTAGGGCGTTGCCCTCAAACTCCCACAAGGGGCGCCGCCCATTGACCCCGGCAGGGACTTTCGCCCCTGCACCCCGTAATAATTTATTTTTAAAGTGCGAATACGCTTTGACGAATCAAGGGCTATGTCCTTGCGCAGTTTAAGGCGAAATCTTAATTATATTTTTTACTTTAGGAAGCAAAAACTCGGCGATTTTTTTAGAGCCGTTTTTGTTGGGGTGAACCTCTCCATCGGCGTAATCGGACTGATTGAGGAGAGGCTTTTTATTATTGATTTCAACGTAGTGAATATTTTTATCGCCAAGTTCGTTAAAATATTCAACGGTTTCTCTTATATACTTCGCCGCATACGGCGCAACATCCTTCGGTGTGGGCATTATAGATATAATGGGGATACTGCCGTTTTTATCTCGAACTTTTCTGACAAGCCTTCTGTATCCGGCTTTAAAGTCAGCCTCCGAAGGTTTTTCATATGGCGTGGTAAAATCGTTAGTGCCGTAGGCGATTATTGTAGCATCGACGGGAAATTTCTTTGCGTCCCATTCCGGATTGTTTGGATCGAAATCATTGGAGAAAAAAGTCCAATCATAAAGATCGGCGGCGTGGGGCATGGAAAAAGGCGGATGTTCCGTATAATTGACGGCGACGCCTTGACCGCTTTTTGCCACAACGCTGTAATCTGCGTCAAGCAAATTCGCAAGAATAGGACCGAATGCGCCTAAACCGTCCCCGACTTCGTTGTAATTTGTGGAAGTCAGGACGCCGTCGTTCATGGCGCCGGCGCTGATGGAATCTCCGATGATTTCTATGGCGTGTTGTTTACGTTTGGATTTTATCAGTTTTTCACCCGGCTCAAGATACAATCCGCCGAAATAGGCTATTCCCGCCTGTCCTTCCGTGGAGCGGGCGATAAATAGTTCATGTTCGCCTTGAGGCAAATTTTCGGCAAGGGTGACTTCTCCGTTTGCGGTAAATTTTCTGAGTTCGCCTCCGTCAATCGAAACTCGCCACCAAATACCGGGAGATTTTAGCATAGCGCCTATTTTACGCCCCGTAAATTTTGCCTTTACATAAGTTGCACCAAACCCCGTATATCCGTTTTGCCATCTGCCGAAATAGGTTATTTCCGGCAAATCGTTTTTAAAAAAATTCATGTCCTTTGCCTCGACTTTTCCGAAAGTGAGAAAGGCAGGTAAAGCGACGGAAAGTTTTAAAAAATCCCGTCTGTTCAAGAAACCATCTCCTTTGCGAGTTTTACCGCCTCCACAGCGTCCCTTGCGTACGCGTCCGCTTCGGCGCTTTCGGCAAAATCTTTCGTAACCGCCGCGCCCCCTACCATTATTTTGGTTTTCAGTTCGGCGTTTTTAGTCGCTGCGATAACTTGCGGAATTTCTCCCATAGTCGTTGTCATAAGAGCGCAAAGTCCAATAATATCGGCGTTGTTTTCTTTTGCCGCAGATATAATTGTTTCGCGCGGAACATCTTTTCCGAGGTCAACGACTTTGAAGCCGCTATTTGTCAACAACGCCCCCACTATGTTTTTGCCCAAATCGTGAACGTCGCCTTTAACCGTTGCAAGCACCACAGTCCCCAATGTTTTGCTCTCGTCCGCATGGAAATGCTCTTTTAAAGTGTTAAACGCTTCCCGCATCGTTTCCGCAGACAGAAGCACCTGCGGCAAAAACATCCGTCCCGCGCCGAAATCGACCCCTATCTCCTCCATCGCCGCCGTTAAAGCGTTATTGGTTATTTCGTCCGCAGAAAATCCTTCCGCTATGGCTTTTTCTGCAAGCGGTTTCGCCGCTTCTTTTTCCCCGTCTTTAACCGCTTGTTTCAACGCCTCGACAGGGTTTGCCATCTCTTCGGTTTTCCTATTGGTTTGCTTTTCTTGTTGCTCTGCGTTTTTTGCGGCTGTTTTGCTGAACTCAATCCCCGATGGATCTTTACCCGTCAACACCGACGAGGCCGCCAGAGTTCTTTTCATCTCCTCGTCGTAAGGGTTCATAATCGGCGCGTTAAGCCCCGCCGCAAGCGACATTGCAAAGAATACGCTGTTTATAGTCGGTCTTTCGGGCAGCCCGAAGGAAATATTTGAAAGACCCATTGTGGTGGGCAGGTCGAATTTTTCCCTGTAGGCTCTAAGCGTTTCAAACACTTCCAAGGCGGCGTTTTTATCCGCCGACACCGTCATAACAAGCGCGTCTAAGATAAAATCTCCCTTTTTCAACCCCGTTTTCTTAGCGGCTTCCAATATTTCAGCCATAACTTTGACACGCTCTTTAGCGGTTTTAGGCACTCCGTCGCTTGTAACGGGAAGGCAGAGCGCAGCCGCTCCGTACCGTTTGGCAAGCGGCAAAAATTTTTCCAATCGCTCTTTTTCAAGCGTAACCGAATTTATAAGCGCCCGTCCCGGATAAGCCTTTAAGGCCGCTTCCAATGCTTCGGCGTTCCCCGTGTCTATAACGAGTGGCGCATCGGTGATAAGGGAAAGCTCCGTTACCGCCTTCTTCATCATCTCTACTTCGTCTATATTGGGCGCGCCCATGTTTACGTCCAATATATCCGCTCCGGCGCGAACTTCGCCCAAAGCCTCTTTCTTCACAGACAACAATGATCCGGCTTGTATATCCGCCGCGAGTTTTTTCCGTCCCGTCGGGTTTATCCGTTCGCCTATTATTCTTGTCGGCAACGAGGAATCTATGGCGACCGTCTTTGTCCTGCTTGTAAGGTAAAGCATGGGTTTATGAGTTTGTCTTTCCACTTTTGGCGTATCAGACAGAGCCGCTTTTAACTCTCTTATATGCTCCGGCGTGGTGCCGCAGCAACCGCCCAAAAACCTTGCTCCCGCTTCATAAAGTTTCTTTCCCCATTCGCCGAAATCCTTGGGCGTCATTGGAAATTTCGTTTCCCCGTTCTCAAGATATGGCATTCCTGCGTTTGGCAATGCGCTCACGGGACAATTCGCGACGCTTGCCAATTTCTCCACAACCGGCAGCAATTCTTTCGGTCCAAGCGAGCAGTTCGCCCCCACAACCGATGCGCCCAAAGCCTCCAACGTCACAGCCGCCGTTACAGGATCGGTTCCGGTAACGGTTCGCATATCCTCGCTAAACGACATCTGCGCTATAATCGACACATTCGGAGCAGCATCCTTAGCCGCAAGCAAAGCAACCCTCAATTCCTGCAAATCTATGAAAGTTTCCAATATGAAGAAATCTATCAAATCGTCCTTACTCAAAGCCTTAGCCTGATTATAAAATGATTCGTAAGCCTCGTCAAAAGGCAAATCTCCCACAGGCGCGACAAATCTCCCCGTAGGTCCCATGGAACCTGCGACCTTAACGCCGTTTCCCGCCGCTTTCCTTGCAATCCTTACCGCCGCGCCGTTTAATTCCTCGCATCTCTCCTCAATCCCATAATGCGCTAATTTCAGCGGCGAACCGCCAAACGTATTTGTTTCTACAATAGTCGCTCCCGCTTCAATATACCTTTTGTGTATATCCCTTACCACCTCCTCCTTCTCCACGTTCATCAGCTCCGGGCAAGCTCCGACTTCAAGCCCTCCCGCCATGAGCATCGTCCCCATTGCTCCGTCTAATATCTCCAACATAATTTTCTCCTTTTAGAAATTCTTTACTTTCTTTTTTCTCTTTCTTTTTTGTAAAAAAGAAAGAGAAAAAAGAAAGTAACAAAGAAAAAAGAGAAAGAAAAAACTTTAACAAACTCGAATTTGTAGTTTTAACACTAAACTATAACTTTACTCCAAACCCCTTATTAAAATTTTTTCTC
>JAGBMX010000044.1 GCA_017634675.1 Selenomonadaceae bacterium
GAAGTATTCTATTTCACGAAAATTCGAAGGCGCATCAGGATATGTATGTTGAAGTGGAACATGGCGGTCATCGTTCTTGGTAGAATTTTCATTTTTCACAAGGTCAATATCAAATAGAGAGAGGCAATACCTTCTTTATGGCAACGTATATCAAATCCGTCAGACAGTACAGTCGAAAATTACCTCCCGACACCATAGATTTTCTTAGATGGCTGACGGTCGTATACGCTAAAGTGAAAAAGACTGTTTACGAACGCTATGGCGGCATAGGAAGCTTAGGCAAACTGAAACCGGGCTATACGGTACTAAACGAGATGCGCGCATCAGGAATGCGGCAAGAACTTGGTATGCCCGTTGTCTATTATGAACTTGCCGTTTTAGATGCTTTGACTGTCATAAAGGGACGCTGGGGCATACTGCGAGATACATTGAAACGTTTGGCGGCTTTTCATGAAGGCTTTACCAAGGAGGATAAAACGTATATATATACTATCCTGAAGTGGAGCAGCGTATATGCGGCCATCTTGAAAAGAGAGGATTATGAAGAGCCGGATATGGTTAAAGATTTGCCGGTGGACAAGCATCGCTTGAACAATTGGCTTCGCCGTCAAACTCGTAAGCGCTTGGGCAAGATACAGGTAATGCGTGAGGCAGGGTTCAAGATATCGCCAAAAGCCGGTTATTCCTACAAGAACGGCGTTATGCGAATCGCAGGGCGGCAGCCTAGAAAGCGTGTGGAGATTCCCATGCGTGACGGACGGCAATTTAGCCGTCAACTTCATGTGGAAGTCAAGGAAGACTATATCGTACTTACGGCTCCGGTGACAAAGGAATCGTCCTTGCCGGAAGGCTGGGCAAACGAAATCTATGTGCATATCGGCGACGTGGATGCGCTGACGCTTTCCAACGGTCATGTGTACGGCGAAGGATTGAACAAGCTGACGGATGCTGAAACAGAACGTCTTAACGCCAAGAATCGCCTACGCAGCCAATACCGCGCTGCCGGACGGGAAGCGTTGGAAAAAGGTAATCCGGACAAAGCGGCGGTTATTTCCTGCCACAATCTTGGAACAATGAAATACCAACGCCAAAAAGAGCGCAACCGCGCCAAGACGACAAGCTTTGTCAATGCGGCTCTGAACAGAATGCTTGCGGAGGAAAAGCCTTGCCGCATCGTTATTACCCATCCGGTTAAAATGGGTAAAGGCGGTAAGATTGCCAAATCTGCCAAACGCAAACTTACCAGAAGTTTCCGCGGCTTTATTAGGGAGCGCCTCCGGGAAAAATGTGAGGAACGCTCCATAGAATTGGTCAGAATCCCGTCTAAGGGTACGGGGCTTACCTGCTCGGTATGTGGTGAAATGGGAAAAACTGCTGTCGGCAACCGCTTCAAATGCCCGCATTGCGGCTATGACGCAGCGGCATCCTTGAACGGAGCCAGAAATATCGAAAAGAAATATCGTTTGGAACATGGCTCGATTGTCGGAAGTTGAGGACAAACTGCCTTCGGGTAGTTTTACCGTAAGGGCCGAGACGGATGGCATTGACATAAGGCAAACAGTCGGCCTCAGACAAGCGCAAGCTTCCGGAAAGGCCAGGACCGCAGCCAAAATGCGGAGCGAAGCGTGAGGAATTTCCTCCGCAGACTTTCTGCCTAAAAGCAAGAAAGTTCCGGCAATGCTTATGATGATAATAACATATTATACTTTTTGGGACTTTACCCCAAACCCCACAAGGGCGCTGCCCTTGACCTGCCAAAGGAGCTTCGCCCCTCTGGACTCTCATTTTGAAATTATTTATAAGTCTACAGTCTGTCTCTTTCTTTTACAAAAGAAAGAGAGAAAAGAAGAAAGAAAAAACTGGCTTTTAAAGGTAAAAAGATTGGGCGGATAAGAAATGGCAAAAAAGCAACGTGTGTTGGAGAGCCTGCGCATGGTTGAATCCGAATTAAGGAAAGCGGCAAAGACCGGCAGTAAGAAAAACGCTGTCAATATTAGGGAAAATTTGACGGCGATTCGGGATGTATGCCGCGTAGGATTGCCGGAAAATTCCTACGCCAAATACGGCGAAATTTACGACGGGCTTATTCTTGCCGTAGAACAGATGACGAAAGTTAAAGAGTTAAGGTTGAACGAAGAAGCCTTCTCTCTTTCAATGGATTTATTGCAATACCTTATCCGTATAACCGAAGAAGAAACTGGCTTTAAAAAAGACATTGTCTTTTTGCCATATAAAGCGTCGATGTGGGACAGTCTTGAAAGCGTGTGGAAAGCGGCGGCGGAGGATGAGGAGCATTGCAACGCTTATGTAATACCCATTCCTTACGCAGATTTGAACCCGGACGGCAGCGTAGCTAGATGGCATTGCGAAAGGGCGGATTATCCGATATATGTGCCGACTCTTGACTGGCGGAGTGTCGATCTTAAAGAGTTGCATCCAGATGTAATTTTTATCCATAATCCCTACGATGACGAAAATCGCGTAACTTCAATAGAAACTCGATATTATTCGAAAAACTTGAGGGAGTATACGGATGAATTGGTGTATATTCCTTATTTTGTGTTGGATGAGCCGTGTACGGAGGAAAGCATAGAACATTTCGTCTTGACGCCCGTAGTGTTTAATGCGGATAAGGTAATCGTGCAATCTGAAACAATGCGGGAACTGTACATCAATATCTTGTCAAAGAAAACAAATCAAACGGACAGAGCGTACTGGGAAAAACGCATTTCCGGAGCGGGATCGCCCAAAATAGATAAGGTGCTCACCAGCAAAAAAGAAGATTTCGTCATGCCAGGAAAGTGGAAACAGCTGGTAAAAGGGAAAAAAATTATCTTATACAACACAAGTCTTACAACGATGTTGCGCAATTCCGACAAAGTTTGCGACAAGCTTCGCTATGTCTTTGACGTGTTTCGCAACCGAGACGATGTAGTGCTTTGGTGGCGTCCGCATCCCCTTATGAAATCCACTTTTCATTCCATGAGGCCGGAGATTGAGAAAGAGTATCTAAAGATTGAAAAACAGTATATAGAAGAAGGTTGGGGAATCTACGACGATACCCCAGATTTGCATCGGGCGATTTGTTGGAGCGACGCGTATTATGGGGATATGAGCAGTGTGGTGACGTTGTACCGCGCTACGGGCAAGCCGATGATGATGCAAAGCATGTATGAAATAAAACAAATGTTACTTTGAAACAATAAAAGCGAATCGATAATTACGGAGGTGTATTGAATGAAATTCGAAGTGCTGTGTCTAGATACTGATGGAACTGTTGAATGTAAAAGTGAGCGTACTTTTTATAATGCATTAATGGCTAATGATAGTTTGCTAGGCGATGCAGCTGTGAATAAAGAAACGGGAGAACTTGAAGAGAATGCACGCGGTATATCTATACGAATTGTACAATTTTCCACCGATAAAATACTAACCGGAGATCGATATTCGGTAGCATATACCATGTCGGTCAATTGCGAATCGATAGAGGTTTTAGATGAATTTAGAATATGTTTGGTGGATTATATAAAAAAAATAGGGTTTTCGAACGTAAGGATATTGGTGGATGATGTATCAATGAAGTATGCCGAGAAACTTTACCCCATACTTTATAAATTAGAAAATAAGGTTAGAACATTCGTTGTAAACTTCTTTTTAAAAAACTTAGGACCAAAGTGGGTGGATTTTGCTTTGCCATCTAACGTTTTAGAGAAAATAAAAAATAGGCAAGGAAACGACAAGATATTTGTTGCGAGTAAAAAAATCAAAAGTGATGTTGGGTTAATTGATTTTGATGATTTGGGAAAGATTTTGTATAACGAGGATTCTGTTTTTAGCTTGAGAAAAGCAGATAATGTAACTGTCTTAATAAAAAAAATAACAGAGGCGGATAATTTAGAAACGTTGAAAGCGGAGGTATTGCAAGGAAATTTCAACAAGTATTTTAAAGACTGTTTTGTGCAAAAAGACTTTCAAACGAAGTGGACAGATTTATATTATTTTAGAAATAAAATTGCTCACAATGGGTCATTATCTAAAATTGAGGTAGACGAATGTGAGAAAACATGTGATGACATCGGAAAAATCATAGATGGAGCGTATGAGACGCTAGATACGTTTAAGTTAAGCGCTTCTGATCAAGAGACATTAATGCAAGCAGTTAATGAGCATGCCGGAGAATCGAGAGATATGGGTAAGATGCCTCATGACAAAGAAGGATATGTTGCTATAACAGAAGAAGATTTGTTCCATGAATTACGCGAAGCTAAAAACAAATTACCGTATGTAGGTTTGAGATACTTTGTAATGTCGTGGTTGGGTTCCAAAGGCTATGATTATGATGCCTCATTCACATTGATTAATTATTTGACTGATAAGGGTATTATTTCAATGAATCCTATCGACGAGAACGGACACTCAACTACGGTGATAGATTTGCTCTAGATTAACTAAATAAAAGATAATCCGCCATCATAGTGATCTTAATAAAATTTGTATATTATATTCAAATCTATGAAAATGAAAGTTTAAAATAGTTTTTGTGACTTATAAATATCAATCGGTTATGTGTTAATTTTATCTGTTTCATAAAAAGATTAATCGAGGAGATATGCATGATTTATTATTTAAATGCAATATGTAGTAATAAAGATAAAATATGGGGGATAGCCTCTGACGGCTTGATTTATGAAATAAATATGCAAAATAAAACCATGGAGATGGTTCACTGGATAAGTGAAATTGATGAATCCAAAGATTTTAAATTTCCTATTATGCTATATGTTAATGACAGAATAATTATAGCTCCGAACATAGGGAATAAATTTTGGCTCTTTAATCCTTTCATTAGAGATTCTGTGTGCTTATCAGATATTTGCACAGATTCTTTTTCTGATTATTATGAGTGTGATGACAAGATATATTTCATTGGAAGGAA
>JAGBMX010000045.1 GCA_017634675.1 Selenomonadaceae bacterium
ACCTCCCTCTAAGAGGGAGGCACTCGGATTGCGACTTTTGAGCCAAAAAATTTCAATATTTCCTCAAACCAAGCCCCCCTCTTAGAGGGGGGTAGGGGGGAGTGTCCCTTGAAATTGGAAGTAACAATAATAAGTCTACAGTCTGGAATCCTCTTTTAAGAGGATTTTTTTATTGCAAAAGTTCGTCCGCCGCATTTTCCACCATATCAACCGTGACAAGCGCAAAACAATCGTCTTTGTCGCAGTTTTTCCTGTCGAAACAGCGGTATTTCCCCGCGCAAGGCACATGGGCGCTGACGGCTTTGGTATATCTACCCGCCGCGCCGTAAATTTCGGGGGAATTAAAGGAAAATATCGTAAGCACCTTCGCTCCCGCCACAGCCGCCAAATGCGCCGAACCCGTGTCCAATGTGACAAACAGCTTCGACGCGCGAAACACGGCGACAAGTTCTTCTAAATTCGTCTTTCCCGCAACGTTTAACACGGCGGTTTTATCCTCTACGCCTTCGATTATCTTTGCTATAACCTCGTTATGCTCCGCAATCCCGGTAAATACAAGCCCATAACCTTTTTTTATCAGCCGATTTGAAAGCTCCGCAAAACGCTCCGTTGGCCAATCCTTTCTGCGATTGTCACCGCTTGTTACGACGCAAAAGGATATTACGCCTTTTTTACTTTTGAGCGGCGAAAACAATTCGTTCGCCTTTGCCACAGCTTTTTCCGAAGACGGCTTCAAAGTCGGATAGATAAACTCTTTGTCCTTTATCCCGAAATAACGCCGCATAGCCTCCTGAAAACTCTCGCTCATCAGCCTGTTCCTTACGTCCCAACCCTTTTCCAAACTCACGTCTGTTGTATAAAAAAGCCTCTCCCACCCGAGTTTCCAACCGAGCGCTTCTTCAACCGTCACCCGAACTGGAATCCCCGCAAGCCACTTCATCAGCGTAACCCTTTCCCTAGGGTCTACGGATATGCCAATATCATACTTCTCTTTACGAAGTTTTTTCGCCATATCAAAAACGCCTTTAACCCCACCGCCGCTTTTATAGGCGTAAGGTATCACCTTATCCACGCCCTCGATAAGTTCCGCCGCCGACGCCAAACTCTCCATTACCAAAAAATGCACCTCGGCCTCCGGATACTTCTTCCTTATCACCGGAAACACCGACGACGCTATCATCATATCCCCTAAATGCATTATCCCATCTACAAATATCTTCATGTTTTTTTCTCCGTCATTGTTTGTTGCCAAAAAAAGCGTTAAGAAAAGAAGTTCTTCTCTCAACGCTTTCTTTCATTTCACTCTATACTTTTCCAAATACCCGAATCAATTTCCCAAGCGGGAGAAATTGTCATCGCCAACATAATAGCTTCTAACGACTTTGCAGATTCTAAACGATAGACCAGATAATAAAGCAAAAATTCCTCAAAGATTTTCCGACGATGTAGGCTTTCTTTTAACCAATCTTCACCATGCGCCGCAATCTGCTTATTGTAAGGATAAACCGCACCCATTATAAATCTGACTCCAAATTCCTCGTTGATAAAACGCAACCGAAATTGAGTCAATTCGTCAAGACCTGCGTTAGAAGGTATGGGCAATTTCCTTTCCAACGCAATCGGTTTATGTCTGACAATCCAATAAACAGTGTAAGCAGCCTCTTTAAGTCGATTTGGCGCAGGGGTGTCATGAAATTTGCTTATACGCTCGAGATCTGAAACAGTGTCAATAACAACCTCGTTTAAAAGATCTCTGCTATATCCGGGTTTGATGTCAAATCCAATATTATCATGAACTGCTTTACCCACAAATGAGGTATATCTGCTCATTAACTTATTTAAGTGTATAAACTTTTCATTAAAAGAATCGCGTCTGTCCGGATTATCTTCAAACCATCTTTCTACAGATTCCGAATATAATCGCATTTAATCGACCTCTATCATACAGAAACTTTATCCGAACGCCCAAGAGGCGCAGTCATAAAAGGCATAAATTCTTCGACCGTCATTTTCTTGCAATCTGCGCCGTTGTTCTTTAAGTGCATAATCTCTAAACCGCTTTCTATCGCTTCATCGGCAGGAGTCGCGGCTAGGTTTTGTTTTCTTTCTTCCATCGTAACCTCCCCAATTCACATTAGCTAAAATTAAATTCGACATCGGATAAATATATCCTCTTTTTTAATATTATTTAATTCGCGCTTGAAATTTTTTCCGATATAGAATACTTTAGTGAAAGTTTGACCTGTGAATAGTAGCAATTTTTAATTTCTACAAATCAAAGAATTTTTCCTTTAAATTAAAATGAATATATTGTAGAATAAAGTATCAACAAGAGAAACCGGGATTCCAAAGGGCTGCGCCCTTTGGCGGGTGCAGGGCAGCGCCCTGCCGGGTTTGGGCGGAGCCCAACAAACAAAAGGAGAAGAAATTGAGACTTTATATAGCGGAAAAGCCGAGCGTGGCAAGAGAATTGGCGGCTGTTTTGGGGATTAAGGGAAAAGGCGGCGGGTACATAGATACTAACGGCGGGGTTGTGACTTGGTTGTTTGGTCATGTGCTTAGGCAGGCGGAGCCGGATGAGTATGACGAGAGGTATAAGAGGTGGAACGAGGCGGATTTGCCCATAACGCCCAAGAATTGGCGGCTGTTTGTGTCGGAGACGGCGGCGCAGCAGTTTAATACTGTGAAGAATTTGATTGAACGGGCGGACGAGATAGTTCACGCAGGAGACCCCGATAGAGAAGGTCAGCTTTTGGTTGACGAGGTGCTGGACTTTGTGGGTTGTAAAAAAACCGTGAAACGGATATTGCTGAACGCCTTGGACGAGGAGAGCATACATGACGCGCTGTCTAATTTAAGGGACAATAAAGAGTTTAAACCGCTGATGTTGTCGGCGCTTGCAAGAGCGAGGGCGGATTGGCTGGTGGGCATGAATTTGTCAAGAGCCTATACGCTCGCCGCAAGACGGGCGGGGTACGAGAATTTAGTGCTGCCGATTGGCAGGGTCAAGACTCCGACCTTGGCGCTTGCGGTTAGACGCGAACGGGAGATTGAGAACTTTAAACCTACGGAACATTATGCGATAAAGGCGAAGTTTTCTAAAGACGGGGAAAGTTTCTTTGCGATTTGGAAACCTAAAGAGGATTTGGAAGGCGTTGACAGCGAAGGCAGGCTGTTAAACAAAAAAATTGCAGAAGAAAAGTTAAGCGACTTTTTAAAGGAGCCTAAGAATGGGAAAATAGCGACTTTTGAGAAGAAGAAGCAGTCGGAAAAGCCGCCGCTACCGTTTTCGCTGTCGTCTTTGCAGGTTTTGGCGGGAAAGCGTTTCGGTTATGCGCCACAGTTGGTATTGGATACGGCGCAGTCGCTTTATGAAAAAAAGTTGACGAGTTATCCCCGTTCGGATTCGGAATATGTGCCTGAAAATCAGTATAAGGACAGAGAGAGGATAATTGGGAATTTGAGGGCTATCGGCGGCGTATTGGAGGAATGGACAAACGGCGCGAATTTGAAGTTAAAGAGCCGCGCTTTTAACGATAAGAAAGTGTCGGCGCATCACGCCATAATCCCCACAAAGATAAAGGCGAATTTACGGGGACTGACGGAAGTCGAGCGGAATTTATACATATTGATAGCGAGAAATTACATCGCCCAATTTTACCCCGACCATGTGTTTGAACAGGCGAAACTTACCGTAGCGTATAAAGAAGAAATTTTTGCGGCAACGGGCAGGACAGAAGTTGAAACAGGTTGGAAGGTACTTTATAAAGAAGCAAAAAAAGACGATGAAGAAGAAAGGCAAGATGAAAACGGCAAATTGCCGCCCATGAGAAAGGGCAGCGCAGTTCAATTTGAAGACGGAAAAGTAGAGATAAAGACCACAAAACCGCCCTCAAGGTTTACGCCCGCGACTCTCCTTGCCGCCATGAAGGGAATACATAAATATGTGCTTGACCCCGCGTTAAAAGCGGGATTAAAAGCTGTCTACGGCATAGGCACGGAAGCCACAAGAGCGTCGATGATTGACGAACTTTTAAAGCGGGGATTTTTAAAGTATAAAGGCAAAACCAAACAGCTAATCCCAACCGACGCCGCCTATTTAATGATAGACATTTTGCCGAAAGACATGACTTACCCCGATAAAACGGCGGTATGGGAAGACTACCTAAGGGAAATGGCGGACGGTAAAGGAACTTTAGAAAGTTTCATTAACGAACAGATTGACTTTGTAAAAGAACTTGTGGAAGCAGCGAAAAAACTGCGGATAAAGCCTGTCGGAAAATACCCGTGTCCAAGGTGCAACCGCGGCTCGCTCGTAAAGCGTAACGGCAAGAACGGAGTGTTTTGGGGCTGCTCAAACTATCCCAACTGCCGCATGACGGCGGAGGACAAAAACGGCGCGCCCGATTTGGCGGGAAAAGGGGCAAGTAGAGAGCAATATCAATATCAAAGTTTTCCCTCGTCGTATTCTTCAAACACAGTTCCGGACGATGTGATAGCGTTTTTGAACTCTGAAGGAGCGGGAGAGTAGAATAACAATTTTTCTTGCAATTTTTCTCCAAAAATGTTATTATAAGCGTAAGAGAAAAGCCCCGCTTGGTGGGCGAGGCTTTGGGCGGTCTACGATGACCTGCCCCCATGAATTTGTTGTTTCATAAAAGCCGTCGTTTCGTGAAGCTAGCGACGGCTATTCGCTTTTAATGAGCAGAATTATGATTGTCATCAGCGTAAACGCCGACAAATACAAAAACTCGTACTTATTCATAAGCGTCACCCCCTTTCGGGGGACGGGAGCCATCTTTAGCAAACCGCTTGAACATATCTTATCATAGAATTTTCATTTTTGCAATCTTGAATTTTCGAGGTTGCTTTTTTGTTTCCGGCAACGAATAACGTTACTATTCACGGGTAAACTTTGCTCTCCTATAAAAAGTATGAGCCCGAGGCAACGTTGCCACCTCTCCGCCCTTCGGGCACCTCCCCTTTCAGGGGAGGCTCTCTTGTTTTGCTGTAGTGCCTTCCCTGAAAGGGGAGGGGGACCGCGAAGCGGTGGAGAGTTCCTCTGTGAACGGCACTAATTCGCCTTTCGCATCACCGTGTTGTACTACCCGTGAATAGTAACCAAATAACAACTTTTTCTTGCAATTTTTCGCAAAAAATGTTATTATAAGCGTAAGAAAAAAGCCCCGCTTGGGAGGCGAGGCTTCGGGCGGTCTTTGATGACTGACCCCCTAAGATTTTTGGTCTTGGAAGCCGTCGTGTTGCTAAACGTTCGACGGCTTTTTAGCTTTTAATGAGCAGAATTATGATTGTCATCAGCGTAAACGCCGACAAATACAAAAACTCGTACTTATTCATAAGCGTCACCCCCCTTTCGGGGGACGGGAGCCATCTTTAGCAAACCGCTTAGATGTATCTTATCATAGAATTTTCATTTTTGCAATCTTGAATTTTCAAGGTTGCTTTTTTTGTGACTAAATCTATATTTTTGTATAATTTCCGTATAATTTATTGCAATTCTATGTTATGTGGTTTAAAATGCAGTTAAAAAGATATATCTTATGAGGAGGGTTTGCTATGGCGGCTGCTACCACGAATATCAGCGTAAGAGTGGATAAGGCGTTATGATTGGCTTTTGGTATACCAAAAAAAGGGTGATGTATTGGTCTTAGACTTGCTTCGTACAGGCACACATCAAGATATTTTCGGCGACGAATAACGATTTTTCGCAGATTTAGGAGAAGAAAATTGGACATATTATCTGTAACAATGCAGCTTGCGATAGTGTTTTTTCTGATATTCATGAACGGATTTTTTGTGGCGGCGGAGTTTGCCTGCGTGAAGATACGCGCGTCAAGGGTGGACACCTTGGTTGCGGAGGGCAACGGTCGGGCGAAATATGTTAAGGAACTTATAGAGCATTTGGACGCGTCGCTCTCCGTGACGCAGCTTGGTATAACCCTTGCGTCGCTTGCGCTCGGTTGGGTGGGCGAACCCTTTGTGGCGACTCTTATTTTGCCGGTGACAAGATTTTTTGGCTTGGACGATGTGTTGGGGCATACTATCTCAGTGGTGGTGGGATTTTCCATTATAACCGCCATGCACATAATATTGGGAGAACTTACGCCTAAATCAATGGCGATACAGGATGTTGAAAAAATCGCGCTTTTTGTCGCGTTGCCCCTCCTGCTGTTCGGAAAAATCATGCGGCCTTTTGTATGGCTCTTAAATACGCTTGCTAACGGCGTAATACACTTCTTGGGATTTAGGGGAGCCACGGAAAGCGACGAGGCGCATACCGAAGAAGAAATAAGACTGCTGGTGGAGGAAAGCCATCGTCAGGGGCTTATCGACGATACGGAAGTCGATTTTGTGGACAACGTCTTTGATTTCACGGAATTGACGGTGCGAGAGATAATGGTGCCAAGGACGGACATGGTGTGCATATATTTGGAAGATCCCTTTGAAAAGAATTTGGCGGTCGTGATGGAGGAGCAGCTTACAAGATACCCGATTTGCAGGGAGGATAAGGACCACATCATAGGATTTTTGCACGTTAAGGATTTGTTGCCGTATCTGTCCGCGGGGAAACGACCGATACTCAGGAAATTAAGAAGAAAAGCGTTGGTAGTGCCGGAGAGCATGGACGTCAGCGTACTCTTAAAGACCATGCAGGAGGAAAAATCACAGCTTGCCGTTGTGGTTGACGAATACGGCGGTACGGCGGGAATGGTTACGATTGAGGATATTGTCGAAGAAATAGTCGGGGACATCCAGGACGAATTCGATGAAGAGCGCCCCATGGCTGAGTATCGTGGAAACAACGTGTATTCCGTGGACGCAAAGATGCTTCTGGAAGAACTTGACGATATGCTTGGCATTACCATAGAGGAAGACGACGTGGACTCCGTGGGCGGCTGGCTAAACGACGCTTTAGGTGGCGACGCGAGAGTGGGGCAAATGACGGCGTTTTTAGGCAACCGCTTCTTTGTGGAGGAACTGGACGGCGCAAGGATAACGAGGGTACTTATCGCCGTCGAAAACGATGATAATCGGGAGGAAGAACAGTGACACTTAATAAAGAGATTTTACAATCCGCTATAGAGGAATTTGTACTTTCTAAAGACGATTTGCAAAAGGTAAGAGAAGATTTTACGAATGAGGTTAAAGCTACGGAAGGGTCTTCCCTTAAAATGTTGCCTTCCTTTCTGTCCACCCCCACCGGCAACGAAAAAGGAACCTACCTCGCTCTGGATTTTGGCGGCACAAACGTGCGAGTCTTAAAGATAAAGTTACTTACTAAAGGAAAATACGAAACAATCGACAAAGTAGCAGCCCCCTTGATAAAGACGGGAGAATATGATTATGTTCATAAAGAGGCGACAGGAGAGGAACTTTTCGACTTTATCGCAAAACTTGTAAAAGAGGCGTTAGCCGGCGATACGGGAGAAATTTACCTGGGGCACACCTTTTCTTTTCCCTCTGAACAGCTTGATTTGGCGAACGCCAAACTTATTTCTTGGACAAAAGAGTTTCAAACGAGAAACGTCGAAGGCGAGAATATAACAGAACTTTTGAAAGCTTCGTTAAAAAGAGCGAATATAGAAAACGTAATCCCCGTTGCAATCATTAACGATACCGTAGCGACTCTTTTGGCGGCGGCTTATGCAAATAACAATGCGCTTATAGGCAGCATTTACGCCACAGGGCATAATACCTGCTATCTTGAGAAAAATTACAACGGCAAACCTATGATAATAAACCTTGAATCCGGCGGTTTTTCTAAGATACCACAGAGCAGTTTCGATAAACTCTTAGACGAAATGAGCGAAAAAAAGGGAGCGCAATTTTTGGAGAAGGCGACTTCCGGAAGGTATGTAGGCGAACTCTTTTCAATAGCGACAGCGAAGGCTTTTGGAACCGATAAACTTTTTGATTTTTCATCCGTAGAACTCTGCGACATGATAGTAAATAATTCCGCAAACCGCTTTATAAAGTTAAAAACAAATTACGTTCCAACTTCTGATGAAGCGGAGTTATTCACGGCACTTGCAAAAAATATATTGAACCGTTCGGCGCTTTTGGTGACTTCCACATTTTTAGGATTATACGACCATATCGGCGAAGAAACTCTCTCTATCGGCATAGACGGCTCTTTATACGGTAAAAACCCGTTTTTGCAGGAAATAATATCAAAGGAGCTTAAAAAGACAAGCGAAAAGATCTCAGCCTTTAAGGTTGAGGACGGCAGCGCCATCGGCGCCGCCATAGCGGCGGCAATGGGTTCTATTTCTTAGAAGTCTCTCTGTTTCTTATGCCGTCTAAAATCGGTCTAAAGAAAATAGTGGGTATGGTTACGCCTACGGCTATGGCGACCACCACTATTCCCGCCTCCACGCCGCTTCTTATGCCCGTCATCAAAAGCTCCGCATCTATTGTCGTAATGTTCTGTACGGAAAAAAGCATGCGATATATGAGTACCCCCGGCATAAGTATTATGACAGACGGTATGGTAAATATGGTTGAAGGGGTTTTAAACCAATGATTGGCCTTTTGCGCCACAAGCCCCAGCACCGATGCGCCGATAAAAGTAGCGAGCGGCAAGCCAGCTCCGTATTGTACCAACATTATGTTCCGTATATCAACGGCTATGATGCCACCTAGCGCGATAAGCCAGACAAGTCTTTCGGGCACTCTGAATATTGTAGCGTATCCCGCTCCGGCTATGGCGGCGGCCACAGACTGTGAAATATACAAACTTTCAGGAGTTATTGAGATTTTCGTGAAATCCTGCACGTTAAAAATTGCAAGAGAAAGGGTCAGTCCGAAAGTCATTGAGCCAACTATCAAAAGCGTGTTTATCATTCGCGCCATGCCGGTCACGATAAAATTGTTTAACAAATCGTCGACGGAGTGAATAAGATGAACGCCGGGTATCAAGAATAATGTTGCGGCAATCATTGGGTAGGCAGGAGTCATGGATATTATGTAATTGGGTATTATTAAAGCGAAGGAAGTGGCTACAAATGCCGCCACAGCCGTTGACGCCAAATTGTTATATTTATACTTATCCATTACTTTCTTTACAACATAGCCGAACATGGAAGCTACTGCCGTTATGATAAACGCCATCCAATCGCCGCCGAATAATTTGGTTATTCCTGCGCAGGTCAGCCCCGCCGCTGTCACGTCGAAAAGGCCTATCGGTCTTTCCGCGCCTTTTTCCGCCCGTTCCAAAGCGGTTTTAAAAGTATTAAGGGGTAAGTTCTCTTTCACCGCCATACGAACAATCTTGCTGATGGCGTAAATAACTTCCATGTTGACGCCGTGAGACAGGCATTTCTTAAAAGCGGTATAAGATGTTTCCTCAGTCCGCAGGTTTATCATAAGGGTGGTATAGTTTATATGAAGCGCCACTTCCTCCTCTGAAAATCCCATATAAACGGCTGTTCGCATCACTTCCCGCCTTATTCTCTCGGCAGCCGCGCCGCTTCTCATCAAAAGCTCTCCCAAAAAGAGCAGTATATCTACCTTTTCTCGCATATCTTTGCCTCTTTTTTTCGTTTTACTAGGTTACTATCCACGGGTAATACAACATAGTGGTGCGAAAGGTGAATTAGTGCCGTTCATGGTCAACCTCTCCACCGCTTCGCGGTCCCCCTCCCCTTTCAGGGGAGGCACTAGAACGGGAAATTTTGACTTTTACATCCGCAAAAGTGGAAATCAGAGAGCCTCCCCTGAAAGGGGAGGTGCCGAAGGCGGAGGGGTTTTTTCTGAAAGGGAAATTTTCGAATTCATGAAACGACCGTGGTACTTTTTCAAAAAAACATTGACATAAGAAAAATTTTTCTGTATAATGAAGTCTGTTTTTGGGGTTATAGCTCAGTTGGTTAGAGTGTCTCGTTGACATCGAGGAGGTCACAGGTTCGAGCCCTGTTAACCCCACCATGTGAATTTTCAAGGACTGCCGAGGCAGTCCTTTTTTTTCTGTCTAAAATACTCTTTTAATCCTCATAATGCCCCTTACAAGATTTTATCAAAATTTCCCCGTTTTTTATTTCGTACACAATACGATTATCTTTATCGATACGACGGCTGTAGTCATTTTTGCGATAACTTAATTTTTCGGGCTTTCCCTCACCTTTTAAAACCCCATCGCGTTCAATGCTTCGCAACAATAAATTTATCTTTTTAAAGTTTTGTCTGTTGTTTTCATGCCAATAAATATATTCTTCAAATGCGCGATCACTAAACGTCTTGTTCATTTACAAATTTCTCCCATTCCTCCGCAGTGAATCTTTTTACCTTTCCACCTTTAATTTGCTCGTCAGATTCGTTAAGCTTTGCCATATATTCCGCATTGTTGGCAACTTTCATAATAGCGTCGCGCGCAAAAGTTTCCACGCTTAAATTGGCTGCAAACGCTTGACTTTTCACGAACGCCACATCAGAAGGAGATAATTCCACCGCTATTGTCATAAAAATCAACCCTTTCAATAATACTGTCACGGCACATTGGGGATATTCTTGCTTATCGCCGTGTGTTTTATTATGTCCTCGATCCGTAAATCCGTTTCGATTTCCTTTTTTTTGAGGCTCTCTGCCGCGGCAAATTCCGCCGGACTGTTTTCTCTCAAGGCTTTTACAAAATGATGCCATGTTTTGATTGTGTTTTCCGTGGATTGTTGGCGGAGCCTTGAGAGATACGCCGCGCCCGGAGGAATCGGAATATCGTCTAATTTTTGCTGACGGCGTTTTAAAGCGGGGATTACCTCGTCTATTATAAGCGCCGCTATTTCTTCCCGTTGCTCCTCCCGCAAATTGCCGTCGTAAGTCCACATCAAATTTTTAAATCTCGCCTGAAAATCCGCGAAGTATTCGTTGTACTCGTCCACTATCCCCTTGGTACTATCGATGTAGCTGGCAATATCCCTGTTTTGAAGCGGCGCGATCCTGTTAAGATAATCCTTGTAATTTTTTATATAAGCTATCTGCCATTCGCCCGACGGAGTTTCCTCCATCACCAACTCCAAGTCAAAATCCTCGTCGGTGCACTTTTCCCTTACAGTTACCTTCGCTATCGCCGCAAGCCCCCGTTTTTCCACTTTGCCCAGCGAAACTATCTCCGTGTTCCTTATCTGGCTTCTTTCCATAAACCCCGGAAAATCTATGCCAAGGGACCGTCCTTTTAAAATATGAGTCCCTTCGGGGAAAATCCACTCCCCTTCCTCTATCCTCCTTCTTATTAACTCATTTGCGCCCCTTGTGAGTTCGGGCTTTATCAGCACATAAAATTTTTCAAACAGCACCTTCGTGCTGTCCGTCAGCGTCGAATCGTAAGCAAAGAGATCCACCGTCAAATCGTCGTAAGCGTTATCCGTCAACGTGGGCAAATTCACGAACCTTGAAAACGTGGCGAAATCCCCGTTTTTCATCGCTCCGTAAGTTTCTTTCAGCGCATATTCGGGCGTTTTCGTATATATAAAAAGGTACCACACAAAAGACGCCACAAACACGCTAAACAAAAACAGCACGATAATCCCTTCGTACCGCCTCTTGCTTTTCCTGTTCGCAAGTATCCTTTTCCATTCCAAATCGTTCATGTTTGTCTCTTTCTTGGGGCGCTGCCCCAAACCCCGCAAGGGGCGTCGCCCCTTGACCCCACCAAAGGGCGTTGCCCTTTGGAATCCCGGGTACGTTATTTCTTTGTTTTGTTTTCTTTTTTTAGTATAGCATAAATTTGTTTGTTTTTCTGTTTTTTTTATTTCATTTAAAGGAAAACAATTAAAAATATCGAATAACTTTTAAATAAGAAAGAAAGAGACGAGGGATTAAATGGAACAGCGAACTTACGAGATGCCCTATACTGCGCCTGACGACGATGTTAGGGAACTCCTTGACAGAATAAGAAATTCTAAACAATATAAGAACGCTAAAACCGTATATGTAAAGCTGCTCTTTGGAGATGTGCGGATAGACGCGGCTCAAGAGATGGTGGATTATGTCTGTAAATATTTGCCTAAGGCAAAGACCATAGGCATGAGTCTTACCCTGTTTGCCCAAAAATACGACGGGATTCCTTTCGTGCGCATGAGCGCAATGTTTTTCGAAAACTCCGACGTTGACATCATAAGTTACGACGAGCGCCCCAAATGCTACATGACCGCCGGAAATATCGTAGGCGATAAGATAGGGAAGATAAAAAACAAAAAGGCGGTGGAAATGATAACCACCGGGGGCGTTGGGGTTGACGTATCGAAGTTTATCGAATACGCCTCGAAAGGCTGCGGCGACGCGCCGATTTTCGGAGCCGTGGCGGGAATTTTCGACGTGGACGCCGAAATAGACAATATTTTTAATTTGTCGGCATCCTGGGATATTCGGGTACGAAAAAAAGACCCCATGTCCCAATTTATAGTTGTCGGGGATCAGGTTCTGGAAGACGGCGCCGTCATGGCGGTGTTTTCGGGGGAAGACCTCCATGTAAAATGCGATTACCTCCTGGGTTGGAAACCTTTGGGCAGGGAATTTACCATAACAAAGATGGCGAGCGATACTTGCGTCGAGACGATTGACAATATGCCGGCGACCAGAGTTTTCGAGCGGTATTTGGGGGTAAAGGCGGACGACAAGTTTTTGTTCAATATCTGCGAATTTCCCTTTGTGGTGGAACGGGACGGCCTTTTAATGGGGCGGGTGCCGCCTTGTTTTGACAATGACAAACGGCTTTACTTCAACGCCAATCTGCGCGAGGGCGAAAAGCTCCGTTTAAGTTACGGGCATCCGCAGGAAATATTAAGGGAAACCTGGTTCGAGAGCGAGGAAATGCGCCGCTTTGCACCCCAATCCCTTTCAATCGTCGCCTGCGGCAATAGGGCGTTTTTCCTGAAAGACAACGCTCAAATGGAGATAGACGACTATGCGAGATTCTTCCCGCAGGTCGTAGTTTCCAACGGTCAAGCGGAACTCTATATGCAGAGCGGCAGAGGCGGCACGTTAAACACCGCGTTGATCGTAACGGGTATGCGCGAAGGCGAAATGAAAACCGTGCCCAACGCCATTGAAACCTGTTCATGCCCATATAGTGCAGGAAATCAAATAATTCCCTTAGGGACGCGGCTTGCAACTTTTTTGAACGTGACGGCGGCGGATTTAAGAGATAAAGCGCAAGAAGCCGAAAAAGCCAGCGTGGCGAAAAGCCGTTTCTTATCCAACATGAGCCACGAGATACGCACTCCAATCAACGCCATCTTAGGCATGGACGAGATGATTTTGCGGGAATGCGACGATGAAAAGATTTTGGAGTACGCCGAAAATATTCGGGTAGCTTCCGCCAATCTCTTGGGACTTGTAAACGACATACTCGATTTTTCAAAGATAGAAGCGGGCAAACTTGACATCATCCCCGTCGAATACGAATTAAGCTCCCTTTTAAACGACTTGGTGAACATGGTTGAAAGCAGGGCGAAGAAGAAGGGGCTTGAGTTTCATATCGAAGTGCCCGAATCCGTTCCAAGCGCATTATACGGCGACGAGATAAGGATAAAGCAGGTTGTCACCAATATTTTGACCAATGCGGTAAAATATACGGAAAAAGGTTCCGTCCGCTTGATTGTTTCGTATAAGACGGAGGGAGCGGAAACCGTCAAACTGCGTTTCTCCGTAAAGGATACGGGCATAGGCATAAAAAAAGAGGATATAGGGAAACTTTTCAACGCCTTCGAGCGAATCGAAGAATCCAGGAACCGCACCATCGAAGGCACCGGTCTTGGCATGAACATCACCCAGAGATTGCTTGCTCTGATGGGCAGCAATCTTGAGGTATCAAGCGTATACGGCGAAGGCTCGGAGTTCTCCTTCGAGATAGAGCAAAAAATCATGAACGCCGCGCCCATGGGACGCTTTGAGGACGCATACAGACAAGCGTTAAAGAAACGCTCCGTATACAAGCAAAGATTTATCGCGCCAACCGCTAAAATCTTAGTGGTTGACGATACCGCCATGAATCTTACCGTGGTGAAAGGTCTCTTAAAACCGACAAAAATCAACATAGCCACGGCGGAAAGCGGTTACGAAGCCCTTAGAATGGTGACGGAGGAAAGATACGACATTATTTTCCTCGATCACCGTATGCCCGGGATAGACGGCATAGAAACCCTAAAGCAGATGAAGGAGCTTACGGACAATCTCTCAAAAGACGTTCCCGTAATTTCCCTTACCGCAAACGCCGTAAGCGGCGCAAAGGAAGTCTATATGCGGGCGGGTTTTGACGATTACCTGACAAAACCCATAGACAGCCACCAGCTTGAAGATTTAATAGTCAAATACCTTCCCGAAGACAAAGTGGAATTCCTGCCGGACAAAGGCGAACCCGCCGAAGGCGCAGACAATTCCGCCCCCGAAAACAGCGGCGCATCAGAAAGTGCGTTGCCCAAGTGGCTTTTGGAAACTCCCTGCCTAGACGTACATCAAGGAATCCTCACCTGCGGCAGCGAAGAAACCTATATGGGCGCATTGACTGTATTTGCGGAAGCCATAGAACCCGGAATTCGGGAGATTAAAAAATACTACGAGGAAAAAGATCTCAAAAGCTACACCATAAAAGTTCACGCCTTAAAAAGCACGGCGCGTATAATAGGCGCAAACGAACTTTCGGAACGCGCAAAGCGACTTGAGGATGCGGGCAACGCCGAATACGTCGAGGAAATCGAAAAGGACACCCCCGCCCTCCTTTCCCTCTACGAAAGCTACTTGAAATGGCTTGCGCCCCTCTTGCAACAAGACGACAACGAGGACAAAGAGGAAATTTCACCATCAGACCTTAAAGAAGCCTTCGAGTCCCTTAAAGAAGTCGCCGCTTCCTTCGACTACGACAGCTTAACCTACATCTTGGACGAACTTTCCAAGTACAAACTCCCCGAAATCGAACGCGCCAAGTACGCCGCCCTTAAACACGCCGCCCAACTTCCCGATTGGGACAAGGTGCGGGAGATTTTGGGGTGAGTTCCTTCTTTCTTTTCTTTTTCTTTTTTGTAAAAAAGAAAAAGAAAAGAAAGAAGCAAAGAAAAGAAAAAGAAAAAACTTTAATAACTGGTTTTGGCTCTACATGAAGTTTTAACTCTAAAATAATTAAAATGGGAGTCCAGAGGGGCGAAGCTCCTTTGGCGGGAGTCCAGAGGGCAGCGCCCTCTGGTGGGGTTTGGGGCGAAGCCCCAACAAAAGGAGTGAGAAGAATGTCGGAAATGACGGATGTTTTGAAGGTGATAGACAAGTTAAGCGATTTAAAGAACCACGAAGCGCATTATGCGGAGATAAACCGGTATTTGGCGATGATAAATTCGGTTGTGGCGCTGAGGGACGTTGCGGAGCTGATGGCTGCGGATATAGCGGAGGCTAAGGGCAAGACGAAGGAAGAAGTAATTTCCGAGTATTATGCTAAGATTTAGCTTTGCTGTTTTTGTATTGGCGTTGTTGCTGACGGCTTGCGGGAGCGTGAAGTCGGAGAAAAATCTGCTTGTTATGGATACGGTGGTTTCTTTAAAGGCAGAAGGCGAAGGCGCTAACGAAGCGGTTAAAGAATCCGCAGAATGGCTGAGAGATTTTGACAAGCGGGTTGGAATGACGGAGGAAAGCGAAATACAAAAACTTTCCGATAATAATGACGAAAAGTATCAAGAAGTGTCCGAGGACGTTTATGAGGTTTTGCGCTTAGGCAAAGAGTGTACGGCGTTCACCGAGCAGGCTTTTAATGTGACTGCGGGATCTTTGACCGCGCTTTGGGATAAAGCGAGGGAAGCTGAAGAGCCGCCTAATGTTGAAGCTGTCGAAAAGGCAAAGTCAAGCGTCAATATTGAGAATTTGGGTATAAAGATTGAAGGCAAGAACCTTTATAAAGTTTCCGTAAAAAACGGCGCATCCCTTACGGTGGGAGCTATCGCAAAGGGTTATGCGGCGGACAAGGTTAAGAGGATTTACGAGAAAAACAAAGCGACGGGACTTATAAACTTAGGCACAAGCACCATGATTGCCACAGGGGACAAAACCTACAACATAGGCATAAAAAATCCCCGCAAGGAAGGCGAACTCTTGGGAGTCGTAAAACTAAAAAATGCGGCGCTATCCACTTCGGGAGATTACGAACGCTACTTTATAAAGAACGGCGTAAGGTATCATCATATAATAGACCCTAAGACCGGGTATCCCGCCAATAACGGTATCGCCTCCGCTACCGTCATCGTGCCGCTTTCGCATGAAAATGCGGGGGCGGTTTCCGATGTGTTATCTACTGCGCTTGTGGTGTTGGGAGAAGATGGAGTTTCGCTGTTAAGCGAGGATATGCGCGCGCTCTTTGTGCGGGTTGACGGGGAGATTATTAAGGTGAACGGGTTTGAGATGCAATGATTTTTAGTTTTGGGATTATTGTTGAGTTTCCGTTTAAAAGATAGTTTGTGGTTGTTCATTTCTTTGCTTGTGCAAAAAATGAACCAAAATATGCAATCATTTTTTGTTTTGAGGCTGTTGTTATGTTTTGTGTTTAAAAGATAGTTTGTGGTTGTTCATTTCTTTGCTTGTGCAAAAAAATGAACCAAAATATGCAATAATTTTTTGTTTTGAGGCTGTTGTTATGTTTGTGTTTAAAAGAGAGTTTGTGGTTGTTCATTTCTTTGCTTGTGCAAAGAAACGAACCAAAGAAACACAGCAGGGGCTATGCGCCCCTGCACCCCCAAAAGTTTTTATTCCGATTTTTATTCCTTAAAGATTATTTTCGTTTTGGTTCGGTTTCATGGCGGTTTACATATAGTGTTCGTTGCTTGCTAAAATCGCATCACGCGATTTACGCAAGCGCGCCCCCGTCCATGGGGGCGCTGAGGTTAGCGTAATAGGATAAATTGCGGTTTAAAAGAATTTTGAAAACTTTTTAAATTTTTTTATTAAAGTTTTTTCTTTCTCTTTTTTCTTTGCTTCTTTCTTTTTTCTCTTTCTTTTTTACAAAAAAGAAAGAGAAAAAAGAAAGAAGGAAACTAACAACAAGAGAGGAAAAATCATGTATAGATTTGAAACGAGAGCGGTGCATGCGGGGCAGGAGAAGGTAGACGCTACGGGAGCGCGGGCTGTGCCTATTTATCAGAACGTGTCGTATGTGTTTGAAGACGGGGAAGACGCAATGGCGCAGTTTGCCTTGAAGAAACCCGGGTGTATTTACAGTAGGCTTGGGAACCCGACGGTTAATGTGTTTGAAGAAAGAGTCGCGTCTTTGGAGGGCGGCGTTGCGGCGCTGGGATTTTCCAGCGGCATGGCGGCTATAACGGCTGTACTTCAAGGGCTTTGCCATAACGGCGAACACATCGTTGCGAGCGCAAATATTTACGGCGGCACTTATAATTTGATGGCGCATACGCTTCCCGATATGGGCGTTACCACGGATTTCGTGGAACAGAATAAAGGCGCCGACGAGTTTGAGAAGGCTATCAAGGAAAACACAAAATGCCTGTATGTTGAAAGCGTGGGCAATCCAAACGCAGACCTGATAGACTTGGAAGCCGTGGCGAAAATCGCCCATAAGCATAATATTCCGTTGGTTGTCGACAATACCTTTGCGACGCCGTATTTGCTCCGTCCCATCGAACACGGAGCGGATATAGTGGTACATTCCGCGACGAAGTTTATCTCCGGCAACGGCACGGCGCTTGGCGGCGTTATGATTGACAGCGGCAATTTCGATTGGGGAAAATCCGGAAAATTCCCTTGGCTCTCAACGCCAAACGACAGCTATCACGGCATGAACTTCCAAAAAGAAATCGGTAAAGCCGCCTTTGCGGTATACCTTCGGGCGGTGCTATTGAGAGACACCGGCGGCACATTATCGCCTACCCACGCATTTTACTTCTTGCAGGGACTTCAAACTTTGGCTTTAAGAGTCGAACGCCATGTTGAAAATGCGCTAAAGATAGTCGATTTCCTAAAGAACCATCCCAAAGTAAAAAGCGTTGCCCATCCCGCGCTTGAAACTCACCGCGACCACGCCATATACAAAAAATACTTCCCCAAGGGCGGGGTTTCCATATTCACTTTTGAAATCAACGGCACAAAGCAAGACGCAATGGATTTTATAGGGAAACTTAAAATTTTCTCCCTCCTTGCAAACGTAGCGGACGCAAAATCGTTGGTGATACATCCCGCCTCCACAACCCACGGGCAGATGAACGACGAAGAACTAAAAGCCGCCGGCATAAGCCCCACCACAATCCGACTTTCCATCGGCATCGAAAACGTCGAGGATTTAATCGAAGATTTAAAGCAGGCTTTGGGGTAGTTCCTAGTTCCTTCTTTCTTTTTCTTTCTCTTTTTTGTAAAATAGAGAAAGAAAAAGAAAGAAGCAAAGAAAAAGAAAGAGAAAAAACTTTAATAAGGGGTTTGGCTCTGTTTTTACTTTTTACTCTAAAACCAATAACCGGGAGTCCAGAGGGGCGAAGCTCCGACTAAAGAAGGTGAATCATGGAGTTATCGGAAAAATATTTGGATGATTTAATGGTTAGGATGGCGCATCATTCCACCGCTATTGAAGGGAATACGCTGACTTTGGGGGAAACGAAGAGCATACTGATAGACGGTTACGTTCCCCGTCCGATGAATATGCGGGAATTGTACGAAGTGGTGAATTATAAGGCGTTTATTCCGTTTTTAACCGCGAATATCGGTATGCGAACTCCCCTTTCGCTCAATCTTATCAAATCAATTCACGCTATTTTGTGTAAAGATGCGATAGAGTCCGTGCCGGGAGAGTTTAAGCGTATTCCTAATCAAATAATAGGCGCAAACTTTTCGCCAACCCCGCCGTATCTCGTACCATCTGCCCTGCAAGATTGGATATTAAATTTAGAAGCGCAGTTGCAACATTCCGATAACAACAACCTAAAAGTCGAAGCGATATGCCGTCAACACATCGCTTTCGAGCATATTCACCCGTTCCCCGACGGCAACGGGCGAGTCGGTCGCGCCCTTATGGTTTATACTTGTCTTTTTATGGATATGCCTCCCATTGTAATTCCCGTTAACCGCAAAGGGGAATACATAAGTTATTTGAATACGGAGGATATTCGGGGTTTCACTGACTTCGCCCTTCAATTGCAAAATGCCGAATCGGCTCGTATGAGGTTTGAGTTTACGGGGTAGTTCCTACTTTCTTTTTTCTCTTTCTTTTTTGTAAAAAAGAAAGAGAAAAAAGAAAGTAGCAAAGAAAAAAGAGAAAGAAAAAACTTTAATAATTGGTTTTGTGAATAACCCGAAACTTCCGGCGAACGCAACCGGGAGTCCAGAGGGCAATGCCCTTTGGCGGGGTCAAGGGGCGGCGCCCCTTGTGGGGTTTGGGGCGAAGCCCCGACAAAGAGAAAGAAGGCAGAAGATGGAATATAAGACGCAGATGGAGGCGGCTAAGAAGGGGATAATAACGCCGCAGATGGAGGTAGTGGCGAAGAAGGAGAAGATAGCCGCTGATGTTTTGCGGGAGTATGTGGCAAAGGGGACGGTGGCGATACCCGCAAATCCCGCCCATACGTCGCTAAGTCCGGAGGGGATTGGTTCACCTCTTAGGACTAAGATAAATGTGAATTTAGGCGTGTCAAGGGACGTTACAAGTTACGATATGGAGATGGAGAAGGTAATGACCGCCGTCAATTTAGGGGCGGAGGCAATTATGGATCTCTCCAGTCACGGCGATACGGAGCCTTTCAGGAAGAAACTCACTAGCGAATGTCCCGCTATGATAGGCACGGTGCCGGTGTATGACAGCGTGATACATCATAAACGTGACTTAGGCCAGCTTACGGCGGAGGATTTTCTTGAGGTAATAGAGCTTCACGCAAAGAACGGCGTGGATTTTGTGACGCTTCACTCGGGGATTACAAGAGAAACTATGGGCGGCATCAAGGCGGGGAACCGCAAGATGAATATTGTAAGCCGCGGAGGAAGTTTGATTTTCGCTTGGATGAGCATGACCGGTAAGGAAAATCCCTTCTACGAGTACTTTGACAAAATTTTGGATATCTGCTACGAACATGACGTTACGATTTCGCTTGGCGATGCTTGCAGACCCGGCTCTCTTGCGGACGCAACCGATGCGGCGCAGATTTCGGAGCTTGTAAGGCTTGGCGAGCTTACGAAAAGGGCGTGGGCGAAAAACGTGCAGGTTATGGTTGAAGGTCCCGGACACGTTCCCTTAAATCAGATAGCGGCGAACATGGAGATACAAAAGACGCTGTGCCATAACGCGCCTTTTTATGTGCTTGGTCCCTTGGTGACGGATATTGCGCCGGGTTACGACCATATAACGGCGGCAATCGGCGGCGCCGTTGCGGCGGCTGCGGGCGCGGCGTTCCTTTGCTATGTGACTCCCGCCGAACATTTGGCGCTTCCGAACGTCGACGACGTAAGAGAGGGAATTATCGCCTCAAAGATAGCGGCTCATGCGGCGGATATTGCCAAAGGCTTGCCCGGCGCAAGGGATATGGACGACAAAATGGCGGACGCAAGAAAAAATCTCGATTGGGAAGAGCAGTACAAATGCGCCCTTGACCCCGATACCGCAAGGAAAATACGTGAGGACAGGAAACCCGAGGACGACCATGCGGAAACCTGTTCCATGTGCGGCAAGTTCTGCGCCGTAAGGAGCATGAATAAAGCGCTTAAAGGCGAGGTTATTGATATATTGTAACAAGACTAGATGTCCCGTGCCTTTACGGTGTGGGTTTAAACGTGAGAAAGGCGGAATTTTAAATCTTCCGCCTTTCGGACGTCTTGTTGAAATGCTGACGTATGTAGTTTTTTCTTCTGGCGAAGAAAAAACTTGAATTAAGGCATTTTAAAAAAACCAGACGACCCCCATCTCTTAAGGTTGGGGGGTCGTCTGGTTTTATCATTCGTCAAGTTTTTTTGAGGTATCAACGAGAGCTTCTCCGGAAGACGGAGGAATTTTCATATAGCGGAAGAGTTTTGCAAAAACGTTGCCGGCCAAAGGGGCTGCAATTTGCCCGCCGTAAAAAATACCAAGAGGATCGTCGATGATTACCAGTACGCAAACGGCAGGGTCCTCCACCGGGGCGAAGCCGCAAAACGAGGCTATATATCTGCCCTCCATGTAACCGGCGCCATCGTGACGGATTTTTTGCGCCGTACCGGTTTTGCCGGCTATTCTGTACCCTGTAATTTTAGCTTTGCCGCCGCCGCCTGATGATACGACGGCTTCTAGCATCCCTACAAGCTCCTTGTCAACGTCCGGCGTAAGGACGCGACGCACTTCCTCGCGATTGTATTCCTTATACACAGAGCCGTCGGCGTTGTAAATTCGCTTTACTATATGCGGTTTAAGCAAAGTGCCGCCGTTGGCGATGGCGCTCATGGCGCTGACAAGCTGAATGGGCGTGACGGCTATTGATTGACCTATCGCCGTCGTTGCCATATCGGAATCCACCATGTCTTCAGGTTCGAACAAGAGTCCCGTACCCTCGCCCGGAAGGTCTATGCCTGTATAATCGCCGAACCCGAAGCGTTTGGCGTAGGCCATAAGTCTTTCGCCGCCAAGTTCCAATCCGATTTGAGCAAATGAGGTGTTGACGGAATTTTTTACCACGTCGGTAAATGTTATGGTGCCGAAACTGGCGCTGTTCCAGTTCTGAATACGCCTGCCGGACACCATAATGTATCCGGGGTCTACGAAATACTGCCATGGGGTGACGATTTTTTCTTCAAGAGCCGCGCCCGCCACAACGGCTTTAAATGTGGAGCCGGGTTCGTAGTTGAAAGATACGGCGCGGTTAGTCCAAAGTTCCTGAGAATAGTCGTAAAATCGGTTGGGATTATACCCCGGGCGATTAGCCATAGCGAGAACGTCGCCGGTTTTAGGATCCATAACTATACAGGTAACGGCGTGAGGACGCGTGGTCGCCATAGCTTTGTCAAGTTCCTGTTCGATGAGAAATTGAATCGTCATGTCAACGGTAAGTTCGATGTTCTTGCAGTAATCACCGTTATAACGATGCTTTTGAAAGACGGAATCAAAAATCGGAGTATCGCTTCTGTCGGTGACAAGAGTGGTCTCTTTAATCTCTCCCTTTATGTAAGGATCCATGGCTTGCTCTATACCATCCAAGCCTTTGTCGTCAACGCCTACAAAGCCTAGGACGTTAGCCGCCAATACATCGTTTGGATAATAGCGTTTCGCCTCGTCGCGAAATCCCAAACAGGTAACATAACCTTCGCTTTTTATAAGAGAAGCAACGCGCTCGTACTCGTCCTGATCCAAGCGGCGTTTTACCCAGCTAAACCCGCCGCCTACTTCGATATCCGCCAAAATTTCTTCTTCCGGCACATCTATAAGGGGCGAAAGTTCGCGGGCAAGTTTTTCGGGGTTTTCCACATGCGCGGGATCCACAAATAGGGATTTTGTCATGGCGGAGATGGCCAAGGGTCGCCCGTGGCGATCTCTTATCTCGCCTCTGGGGGATTGCAAAGAATAATGGGAAGAAATTTGCTTCTGCATACGCTCCGAGAGTTCGTCCCCCTCGATAATCTGAACGATAAAATAGCGTATGAAAACAACGCCTATACAAGCAAGAAGGATTATAAGAAGGATGTTGAGGTTGTAAGTAACCCCCGCCCGCCCGGGTCTTTTAGGCGTTCGCTTTTTTGTCGTTTTTACGATTCTCCCGCGTTTTCCCGTTATTCTTGCCACAAAGACCCTCCTTCCCGCTAATTTTCATAATCGTCTTATATTTTATCATTCTTTCAGCTATTTTGCAAATTTTTAAAGCGGAAATTAAAAATTTTTGTTACTATTCACAGGTAATACAAAATATTGATGCGATAGGTGAATTAGTGCCGTACATGGTGAACCTCTCCACCGCTTCGCGGTCCCCCTCCCCTTTCAGGGGAGGCACTAGAGCGGAAGCTTTTTCCTTATATCCACAAAACTAACAATCAGAGAGCCTCCCCTGAAAGGGGAGATGCCCGAAGGGCAGAGGGGTTGACCATGAAGAGCACTATTTTTCTTTTTTTACTACCCGTGAATAGTAACATGACGTTGCAGGATTGAAAATCCGAATAATAGAATATCGTTCACTATAAAAATAAGTTGGGGGACTGCCATGAATACGGATATTTATAATAAAGCGACGAAAATATTAAAAGACATCTACGGTCATCAAGCAAAATTTCGAAAGGGTCAATACGAAGCCATAGAAGCCGCTCTTACTCATCATCGTACCCTTATCGTGCAAAAAACCGGTTGGGGTAAGTCTTTGATATATTTCATCTCCGCAAAACTCGTAACAGGTCTCACCTTGATAATCAGCCCACTCATAATATTGATGGAAAATCAACAAAAGTACGCACATAAACTAGGGCTTAAATGCTTGATACTAAGCAGCAGGGTAAAAGACGCCTCTAAGGAAGTTTTGTACGATAAATTGGAAAAAGGTCTGTGCGATGTGCTCATTACAACTCCTGAAAGTCTTTTTGGCAAAGAAATGCAAAGAATTTTACATAACCTTGACATAGGTATGTTTGTGGTGGACGAATGTCATTGCATATCAGATTGGGGGCATGATTTTCGTTTGGAATACAGCCGATTAAATCATATAATCGCCAATTTGCCTTTACATGTTCCTGCGCTTGGTACCACAGCCACCGCAAATGATCGGGTTATAAATGACCTTGAGAAACAATTTGGCGAGAACGTTTTTATTATGAGAGGTCCTCTGTTGCGGTCTTCACTTCATATACAAGTGCTGAAGCTGGAAAGCGAAGCTGAACGTTACGCTTGGATTGTAAAAAATATCAATAAACTGCCGGGCAGCGGTATTATATATTGCCTGACTCGTCGAGATTGTCAAAGATTGGCGGATTTTTTGAATGAAAATAATATTTTATGTAGAGCATATTATTCTTCGGATGAGCTGGAAAAGCCCGATAATAACGGCATTTCTCCGAACCAGGAATCTGAGAAACTATTTGGCGAGAACAAAATAAAAGTCATTGTGGCCACAGTTAAACTCGGTATGGGATACGATAAGCCCGATATTGGTTTTGTTATCCATTTTCAGTGCCCATCCTCATTGGTGGCCTATTATCAGCAAATAGGTCGCGCCGGACGTAAACCCGGAACTGAAGCCTATTGCTTTTTAATGGCGGGCAAAGAAGACGAATCTATTCACGAATATTTTATTGAAAACGCTTTTCCTACTTACGAAGAAGAAATACAAGTCGTTGAAACTTTAGATAAACATTCCGACACGGGTTTATCGTTAAAAGGGCTTACAAGATATTGTAATCTTAACTCCAGAGCGCTTAGCCGATCCGTTATGTTTTTGACAAATCAAAACGTAATTTGTTATAAATACGGAAAATATTATCGCACCCTAGAACCGTATATTTATCAAGGCGACTATTATAAATCCGTGCGAAAGGCAAAAAAGCAAGAAATTAAAGAAATCCTTCGCTTTGTCAAAACAAAAAGCTGCTATGGAAGGTATATCGCAAACGCATTAAACGATTATACGGCGAAAGATTGCGGTAAATGCGCAAATTGCTTGGAAAACGATGTGCTACACGGTTTGGAATCGCCTGCTGAAGATGAAATAGCCCTTGTTCAACAACGACTTAACAATATGTATATCAAAATAACTCCAAGAAAATACTGGCCTGAAATCGATTCCATGTTTGATTCTACAGAACTTATAGGCGTTCCCAACGAAACAGGCATTGCTCTTTGCAAATACGGCGATCCGGGTTACGGAGAAATGATTGCTTACGATAAATATAAAGCGGATAGTTTCAGAAACGTTTTGGTTGAACAGTCCGCTTTAGCCATAGCCGGAAATATCGGAGGAAAAGGCTATCAGACTATTACAAACATTCCATCGAGCAGAAGCAATAAAGTTGCCGATTTTGCAAAGCAACTGGCTGTGATGTTAGGTTGCCGATACATGGAATTGTTTGAAACGACAGGTTCGGGCAAAGAGCAAAAGAGAATGTTAAACACCATTCATCAATACCGTAACGCAAAGGCAAAAATTAAGCTAAAAGCAAAAGCAATCGCACCCGAAAAAATAATATTGGTTGATGATATGGTTGACTCCAAGTGGACGCTAACGGTTGCCGGGCGACTTTTGACACTTAACGGTTGTAAAAGCGTATATCCGTTCTGTCTTGCGGACAGCAGTCAAACCGAGGTGAGGTTATGAACAGCGAATCTGACATTATTATTGCGCTCTGCGCCGTATTTGAAGACGAATATAAACCCCTCACTCGAGCAAAATTTTGGAAACTTTATCATGATTACGGTGATAATTTTGGCGACATGGCGTATTCAAAAAATGAAGGATTGGCTGACATTATGAAGCGTCGGGACGCTATCTCCTTTGGCACGGAAAAACTTGAGGAATGGGGAATACGAATACTCACCGTTCTGGATAAGGATTTTCCCGCAGAGCTTTTGGAAAAGCTGGGTGATTTTTGCCCGCCTCTTTTATATGCTTATGGAAACTTAAATATTTTGCGCAATAAATTTGTCGGATACGTGGGTTCAAGAAATATAGACGAAGAAGATATTGTTTGGACAGAAAATAAATTGCAAAAAGATTTGACAAAAGGTTACAAAGTAGTAACCGGAGGCGCCAACGGCATCGACAGCGTGGCAGCCAAATATGCGCTGGAAAGCAAAGAACCCTTGACGGTGTTTCTGCCGGTCAGTATCACGGATAAATCAAAAAAATCATTTGTAGGAAACCATTTGTATGACCAAAATCTGTTGTTATTAAGTCACATTTCTCCATTTACGCCAAGGTCTAAGGCTTCTTTTATATCAGGCGCTATGGAGCGCAACAGATTTATCTACGCCTTATCTACGCACACGGTGGTCGTTCGTTCGGGATTAAACAACGGCGGAACTTGGAAAGGCGCCGTTGATGCCATAAAACACAATTGGACGCAGGTTTTTGTCTGGGACAACAAAAATTATCCCGGCAACCAGAAACTTATCGAAACGGGAGCTGCGGCTTTATCCGATGCGGGAGAACCCGTAAATGATAAAAACATATCCGAACAACTCAGCTTGTTTACATAAGGGCATATCGAAAAACCTTACTTTCTCTTTTCTTTTTTGAAAAAAAGAAAAGAGAAAAAAGAAAGTAACAAAGAAAAAGAGAAAAGAAAAAACTTTATCAAATTTAAAGCGTTACACTTTTAAAATGCCTTAATTCAAGTTTTTTCTTCGCCAGAAGAAAAAACTACATACGTCAGCATTTCAACAAGACGTCCGAGAGGCGGGAGATTTAAACTCCCGCCTTTCTTCCGATATAGACCCCCACCTAAGAGGTGGGG
>JAGBMX010000046.1 GCA_017634675.1 Selenomonadaceae bacterium
AACGCGCGTCTGCTGCTATCGCGATATAACCGAGTTCCGCAAGTTTTTGCGCGTAAAGCCCCGCAACCTGCTCTTTGCAGCCGCCGTTAGGGTGAGCTACGGTTACTGCGGGATATGTCTTATCGCTTTTTTCGTCATAATCTGCGGGAAGATAAAGATTAGCCGCAACCTTAATACCTTCCACCTTATACTCGACGGGCTTGATATTTACTTTGCCGCGCTCGTTCTTAACAATCGCGTTTTGATACACCAAGCCATACGGATTAGCGTTTTTCGTCGCGGCGTCCGCCGTCCCTGCGCCTATTCCCATAGTTATCATTCCTCCCATTAAGACAACAGCCAACATCTTTTTTATCGCAAATTTTTTCATCTGAACGCGCCTCCTATTTCGCAAGTCCCTTTTCTTCCATCCATTTCTCCATAGCGTCCGCGACTTCCTTATTGTTAAGGTCTGCCATAAGAAAATGTGTGTTTCCCGTTATGCCCGTATCCGGCAAATAAATCACCGTCGCGTCGCCGCCGTATTTTTTCATCACCTGCTCCCATTTTTTTGCAAGATTAAGGCGCACTCGCCAATTATCCTTGCCCCAATTTTTTACGGGTTTATCTCCTTTGGGAATATTGTCCCCGAAATAAACCGCTATGGGAATTTTTGTGAGTTTCAAAAAATCCTCCAACGGCACGGGCTTACCCTTCGCGGGGAAAGGACTTGTGGTTTTTTCAATCTCGGGAACTTCTCCTTCGGGGAAAGGAAACGCGCCCGGCTCTAATGAAATCACGCCTTTAACATAAGGCGAACGCATAGCCGTATCCCAACCGGGGCCGCCGCCCGCCGAATGTGTGACGAGCACGCCGTCTCCCGCTTTTTCCATAACAGCAACCATAGCGTCGGCCACTACTTTTTCGTCGAACGCGCCCGTGTCTGGGGTCATCTGATGAAAGAACTGCGAAAGCGATTCTTTATCTTTCGGAACTTTTACGTTATCGTAAAAATTCGGCCATTCGCCTATGCGAAAAGTGTTGTACCAAAGTTGATCGTCGGGCGTTGCGGCGATGTTTGCGGGAACGGTCGAACGCCCCGCCTTGCCCCTTCGGGGTTCGTCCACAAGATAAACTCCGTATCCCTTCGACAAAAAGATATTTTGAAAACCGTCCCTGCCGTCCGGGGTGGTTTCCCAAGTTTTCGCCGATTGACCGTAGCCGTGCAAAAACACCATACCATATTTTTTCGCCTTTATCGGTTTTTGCCAAAACACGTAAGCGTGGTCGCCGTGCAGCGTATGTCCCGCAAAATTCGTAGGTTTAGAGCCGTCGTAAGTTCCCTGCGCGGTTACGGTTTTGCCGCCCGCCATAAAACTTCCTTGATCTGCTATAATGACGGGACGCTCCATAGCCGACGCCGTAATTGTAACAAGGCTCGCCGCCGCAAGCGTTAAAAATGTTTTTTTCATTTGCTATCAACATCCTTTCATCTGTTGTTTTTAGAGTTTACCTTGTGGGATAATCCGGGAAATCGTACCATTTAACCTCGTGATTGTCGCCGGGGCTTATGGCTATATGGGCAAAATCGCTGTCCGCCGTCGCTCCGTGGAAATGTATTGCGCCGGGAGGACAGAACGCCACATCGCCGGGACGCAAAATTTCAAGTTTGCCACCTTTTATTTGATGATAACCGATGCCGTCGGTAGCTATTAAAACTTGTCCCGTTTTGTGACTGTGCCAGCGGTTATAAGTTCCTTTCGGAAACACAACATATATCCATTCCGGCGAATTGGCTACGTTGTCTTTTGACAATATTTTACCGATATATACGGAATTGTTAAAGTTCGGCGTATTTAACGGTTTATGCGAATAATCGAAAACAAATTTGTCTTTTTTAGGGATAACGGTAGCGGCGTTTTGAGCAGCGGACTTTATCGCGTTAAAATATTCTTCCTTAGTGACCGCGCCTATATGCGTCTTTTCGTTTTCGGGCGCTTTCCAGTTTTTATCGTATATAACTATTTGCTGAAAACGGGAATTTGGCGTAGAACCGTGAAAATGACTGACTCCTGCGGGAATATTTACCTTATCACCCGGTCTTATCAATACGGCGGGCTTGCCCCATTCCTGATAAATTCCCTCTCCCGCAACGCCTATAACCGTCATCGCGCCGTGAGTGTGCCAACCGCTGTAACTACCGGGTTCAAAAGTAATTACGTTTGTCTGCGGCAATTTATAAATATCCTCGGTGTCAATCAAATCGTTTCGATGAACGGTTCCTGTGAAACGCGCCGAAATATCTTGCCCAAGCGGAAAAGGCAAAGAATTATCTCCACTATCCTTTGCCTCCGCCGGCAAAATCGCAACAACCGCAAACATTAAAATCATCAGCCATTTTAACACGCCAATCCCTCCTAAAGAATCTTTTATATTTATTTACTTTCTTCTTTTCTCTCTTTCTTTTGTAAAAGAAAGAGAGAAAAGAAGAAAGTAACAAAGAAGAAAAGAGAGAAAGAAAACTTTAATAAACTCTATTGATTAGTTTTTAATATTAAAGTTCTTTTTCTTTCTTTTGCGATATTATCATTATAAAAAAAGCGTCGCTTTTATGGAAGCAACGCTGTCGCTTTTATGGAAGCAACGCTTTTTTTATGCGTTATAATAGTAATTTAAATACGCATCATAGTAAAGTATTATCAGCTAAAAAGAAAAAAAATTCATTATTTTCTTTATCAAATAATAAATATATAAAGAGTGGAACTAATATTTTGGGTA
>JAGBMX010000047.1 GCA_017634675.1 Selenomonadaceae bacterium
CGTCAACCAAAATATAATTTTTATCGCCGTTTAAATGTGTAGGATAGTTGGCAAACGAGGTATTAGAAGAATTAGAAAATATGATAAGGACTAAAGTTAAAAATGTTAAAGTTAAAAATTTTTTAATCATAATTTCTCTCCGCAACATGGGCAATATCCGACCCAAGCTGTACAATTTCTCTTAATTTTCTATACGCCGCCAATTCGTCCTCGCCATTTGAAAGCGCAGCGTATTCTTCCACAAGCGCAGGCAATTCTTCGGAACGCTTTCTTAAAAACGAGATCATATCTTCATGCTCCGCTTCTTCATCTGCCGCCAAAACTTCCTCAATATCCTCGTCTGTTACAGAATACGCCAATTCTTCAAACTCTTTAGCGACTTTCTCAGCGTCGATAGCTATTCCGCGGGCTTTAAAAGGATTGCCCTCTTTCTCGGCTTCGATGCTTTCGTCTAAAAGTTTTCCTATTTTTTGTATTTTGCATTCCATCTCGTTGAATGTGTTTTCTAGTTTCATAGAACAGTTCCTTTCTGTACTCAATCCAAATTGTTATAAATATAGTCCACAACATCTTCTGCTGTGTCATTGGCGATGTAATAAAAGTGATGATAATTTTTGATTGTTAAGCGTTTTAAGTTTTATAGAAGCCGCTTTAGTATCGTGAATATTATTAAAAGACCCAGAAACAAGTCTTAAAAAATCGCACAACGCTCTATCATATAATCCGTCAGGTATTCTTAGGGAGAATCCGCTTCTTGGTCGAACTACAACACCCTCGCCGGTAACATAACTGTCTACTATGTGTTTATACTTGCATTGGTTGATTAGTTCGTCTTTTTCCTTTAAATATACCGCTTTATTCGTAAAATATACTGTTTGCTTAGCTCTTAAATCAATAGAACAAATAACCGTTTCTTCTGGTTGATATTTTACATATTTGCCTGAAGTATTATGAATTTCACCAATAAATAAGAATTTTGCGCCGTAAAGATTAGGTTCGTCATATTTACATAATCTATAAATCAATTCCGATAAAACGTCAACCCTTTCCTGCCATATTTTATTTTTAACTTGGCTTTTAACCGAGGAATTTGAGATTGAGGTTCTGTCATCAACGCTCTCTAAAGCATTTGCTTTATCAAATTCATTCAACAAATTATTCGCCAAAAGCAACCTTAAAGTTTCTTCCGCTTGGCGTAATGCGGTTTCCATATTGTTTATTTTTGTTGACGATAAGCTGATAAATTCGTCCATTTTCTTTGTTTGCGCTCTTTGCTCACCTTCAATATTTTGTAAAACATCGCCCACACGCTCGCTTTTCTTAATGCTTTCCTCCAATCGATTTATAGAACTTTCTATATTTGTTATCGGTTTATTTAATGATTGACTTATTTGAGACAATTTGGAATCAATATTTTTAAGCGAATCTGTGCAAATTCTGTTTAAATCCATTACACATTCTTTGAACATAAAAAGTTGATCGTCTATGCCTTGTATTAAATCTGTCAACTCTTTCATATTGCTTTCTTTTTGAGCGTCTTTCTCGATGTTCGACATGGAATTATATGTTTCATTTACTGCATTGTAAGCATTTCGGGCTTGTTTTTCGGCATTTTTAAAAATAGTTGTAACATTTGTTAAAAAGTCCTTTTGTTCGCTCATAAAACTTTCTCCTATAACTTGGGAGCATATCTAAAAAGATATGCTCCCAATATTTTATGCTGCTAGAATTTTCTTTATTTCCTCCAACGCAAATATTTTTGCTTTGGGGTTAAGTTGCGCCTCTTCGGCGTTAAACGTGTTGGACTCCATATCTTTTTCCATTTTTTCAAACTCTTTTTTCTTACGATCGGCGGCTGATGCCTTTCTTTCTACATATTCGCGCATAATATTTGTAATCTCGTCCGTTTGGCGATACAGTACGTCTTCGATTTTACTTTCTAAATCTTCTCTGGCATCTCTGATAACCTCCTTGCAAAATCTATCCATTTTCTTTTCTTTCTGAGATCCCGGACTCATTGATAATATTGACATACATTCCGAATCGTCCATAGATATTCTAATGCTGACAGGTCTTGTAAGCGACCCGCGAATATCTCTCACCAATCGTCTTTGTTCCCTGCGAAGGGCGGAAATATCATAGTAAGCGGCAAAATCATCATCGTCTTCTAAGTGGTCAATCCAATCATCAAAAAATATGGAAATACGTTCTTGGATACTTTCTTCAATGTTTTCGCCGTCTCGGCGATACACAGAACGCATTTTTTCCAAAAGCTCCGCGCTGTCGTTTATCTCCTGCGCAGATGAATTTTCATCTATCGCTTCCGTCTTTCCAACGTCTCCAGATAAATCTATAATGCCGGCTTTATCGGCTGCCCATGCTCCCAATGCTATAGGCGCGCCTACAGCTATAGCGGCGGCAGATTTAGCTATATCCCATAAATCGCCAAAAAATCCCATTATGCAGCACCCACTTTCTCACGCACTATATCGCAACAACTTACTTTAACAAGGGCGTTTGCCACTATTTCTTCAAATTTATCGTCGTCCTTGGCTTCAAGGGACAAAACCAATTCGTTTTGAATGTTTGCCTTTGTTTCAAGTTCTTTTGTTGCCTTTAAAATCTCGTATTCAAGGTCGTCATATATACCGTACATTTCATCTTTTAAAAGATTGGTATATTCCGTTAAACTTTCCGTCACGACTTTTTGAGTGAATTTTTGCAATTCCGCTTCTTTCTTACCTCCGGGAGGCAACGATAAAACGGATCTGCACTCCGCGTTGTCTATAGAAATCTTTCTATACATAGCGTCCTGCCAAAATTTTTCCGCCTTCAGCCCTATTCGTTTCAATTTTTTTGCCGTCGCAGCGGGAGAAATGTTATATCTGGCTAAAAGTTCCGCTTTATCGTCAAGATTAAACAGTTGCTCGTCTATATAGGATTCCACTTCTTCCGCGGCTTGTCTCATGATAGGCTCGCTGTTTTTCAGAACTTCTTTTCTAAGTCCTCCCAAAGCCTCCATGATTTGCTCAACGTCATTTACATCCGTCTTATCGTTTACAGACGGCGCGTTTCCTATGTTGTCAACGAATTTGTCGATAAGTTTTCCTATTCCTCCGACGATAAAAGGGATTGCTTCTTTTAAAATTTTTCCTAAAATCGGCAACATATTGTTCACCACCTGTCTATGCGTGTATTGAAGCCAATACTTCTTCGATGCGTTTTGTTGTTGCGTCTTTTAAAGTTTTCACCATATTGTCAAGCTTCCGCTTTTCCGATTGAGCTTCTTTGTATTCCGCCATAGCCTTGTCGCGTTCCATGCGAATGGACTCAATGCCCTGCTTGCTTGTCGCTATCAAATTTTCCTGCTCTTTGCGCTCTTTATCGACAAAAGCGGAAATATTGTTAAGACAGGACTTATAATCTGCATTGATGCCCTGCATTTGAATATCTTTACGCTTGGCAATAATTTCGGTATTAAGTTTGTTTTCTAAAAATTTAATGTTGGTAAAGGTTATAAGCTCGTCAAAATGATCGTTTAACTGATCTTCTTTTACTCTGAGTTTTAACAACGTTGATGTTAAATCAAAATAACGATCGTCCTCTTCCTTTAACCGACCCTCTTGATATTCATGCAACATTGTGTATAGGTAAGCCGAAACGGGAATTAGATTGCGCTTTGCCAAATCTTCGCTACGGTATTTGGACTCGCCTTTTAAATATTTGACCCATTCCTTCTGCAAATCGTTTTCCCATGTTTTCTTGGGGTTGTTTATGGTATCAATTTGAGTCACAATCATATATACTTTTTCGATATTATCATGGGCGCGGTCTAAAACCTTGGTTAATGTCATCATGGTTCTGCCTGTAAAACCGTCCGGCTTTGAGCAAACAAAAACCGCGTCGGCTTTTTCGATGTATTCGCGGGTGATATTAGAGCGAAATTCCACAACGTCGTCAAGTCCGGGGGTATCTACAAGCACAACGCCATCGGGGAGATTAATGTCTTTCAGACCGACCAGCACTTCTTTTACAAAGTAGTGACAAGCGGACTTTGAAGAAGTCCATTTTCCGATTTCATCTTTTAATTTTTCCAAATCGTCACATTCAACTTTTTGTTCTTTGCTTCCAAGCCACTTGACTTTTTCATTGTCGGCGTTATGCGCATTGTATTCTTCAAGGAAGATATTTTCCTTGCTTTTACTGTTGTTTGCGCTTGCCCAAAGAGCGTTCCACTCATCTTCGTTATAAAAAGATATTTGAACAAAGTTTACATCGGAACGCTTAAATTTTGTCAAAGCGGCAGTTTCAGGCGTAGCACGGGTGGAAGCCAATTCGTAATTTAACAAAGCGTTTATAAGAGTGGATTTACCGGCTTTTATCGTTCCGACAAGCGCAATCTGAAATTCGGGACTTGAGCAGCGTTCCAAAAAGTTTTTCAGTTCCTTCGCCAAGTTTATAGCTTCGGAAGAATCTTTACTAAGCGTATCGCCGGAAAGCACGCGTTTTATCTGCTCAATCTTAACGGCGTAGAGTCTTGCCGTCTCGTCCCAGAGATACTTTGCATCGTCTACGGGCGCGTCAATCAGTCGCTTGATATTTTCGACCCGCTCCAAGTATTTGCTCTCAATGTCCTTGTTCTTAAACTCCATAACAGTTCTCCTTTCATATTGTAAAAAGTTAATAAATTAAAATTATAATATTCACTTGCCATATAGTAATCCCGAACAATGCTTTTTATTTGCGCTTGGCAACAATCTCGGTATTAATCTTATTTTCTAAAAATTTAATGTTTGTAAACGCTATAAGCTCGTCAAAATGATCATTTAATTGATTTTCTCTCACTCCTAATTTTAACAACGCTACTCCTAAATCGAAATAACGATCGTCATCTTCTTTTAGTCGTCCTTCTTTATAGTCTTGCAACATAGTATAAAGATAAGCCGAAACGGGAATTAGATTGCGTTTTGCCAAATCTTCGCTACGGTATTTGGATTCGCCTTTTAAATATCTGACCCATTCCTTCTGCAAATCGTTTTCCCATGTTTTCTTGGGGTTATTTATGGTATCAATTTGAGTCACAATCATATATACTTTTTCGATATTATCGTGGGCGCGGTCTAAAACCTTGGTTAATGTCATCATGGTTCTGCCCGTAAAACCGTCCGGCTTTGAGCAAACAAAAACCGCGCCGGCTCTGTCGATATATTCGCGGGTGATATTAGAGCGAAATTCCACAACGTCGTCAAGTCCGGGGGTATCCACAAGCACAACGCCGTACGGGAGATTAATGTCTTTTATACCTACCAGCACTTCTTTTACAAAATAGTGACAAGCGGACTTTGAAGATGTCCATTTGCCGATTTCGTCTTTTAATTTTTCTAAATTATCACATTCAACTTTTTGTTCTTTTCTTCCAAGCCACATGGCTTTTTCATACTCGGCGTTATGCGCATTATACTCTTCAAGAAAAATATTTTCTCCGCTCTTACTGTTGTTTACGCTCGCCCAAAGGGTGTTCCACTCATCTTCGTTGTAAAAGGATATTTGAACAAAGTTTCTGTCGGAACGCTTAAATTTCGTCAAAGCGGCAGTTTCAGGCGTAGTGCAGGTAGAAGCCAATTCGTAATTTAACAAAGCGTTTATAAGAGTGGATTTACCGGCTTTTATCGTTCCGACAAGAGCAATTTGAAATTCGGGAATATCGTCTTGAGTCAACCAACTGGATAACTCATTTGTTAAATTTGTCGCTTCTGCAAGCAGGTACCTAAGTTTTTCGACTTTCGCCAGATAATCCTTATCAAATTTTTTATCATTAAATTCCATTTGCGTTTCCCCCTAAAAATTCATTACATAGTGCGATTAACCACCCAAGTATGCGGCTTATCTCCGTTTTTACGAGGGCATTTGCCCGGCTGAGGTCTGCCTGCGGAAACGAAGCGCACTTCTTTCTTGCCACAATGGGTGCACATCCATTCTTTTCTCTTGCTGACTCCCGAACTTGGCGTTGCCATGGTGCTTCACTCCTACTACTTTTTTAGAACTCATAATACCAAAAATTTTAAGTAAATTGGTGTCCCCACGGGACACAATAGAAATAATTTATTGTCGATTTAAATTTTCTCTACATTCTTATTTTCAACATTATCAGCAACAGCGTCTTCATCGTCTTCATCGTATTCCGTAGTCTCGTCATGTGTGGGAAATTCTTGCCACCACATCTGTTTCTCCGTCTCGTTGAATGTCATCAGCAAGGCGGTGTCAATTCTAAGCCCTTCGGCAATATCGAAAAGCAGCGATACGGAAACATTGTCGTTGTATTTGCCACACTCAATGCGGCTTAATGAGCTGCGGCTGATATTTGCTCTTTTCGCTAAATCTTTTTGAGTCATATTACGCAGGGTGCGATAATAGGCAATCTTCGCGCCTATCTGCTTAAACAGAATTTTTTTGCTTATATCCATATCATCGTCACCTGCCGTTATACGAAAAATCTCTTGTTACTGTTCACGGGTAATACAACATAGTGATGAGAAAGGTGAATTTGCGCCGTTCATGGTCGACCTCTCCACCGCTTCGCGGTCCCCCTCCCCTTTCAGGGGAGGCACTAGAGAGGAAACTTTTCTCAATATATCCACCAAATGAGAAATCCGAGAGCCTCCCCTGAAAGGGGAGGTGCCCGAAGGGCGGAGGGGTCGACCGTGAAGAACACTATTTTTTCTTTTTTTACTACCCGTGAACAGTAACAATCTATTTTTCTATTATCGCATAAAATCAGATTTTTTGCTTGCTCATAGTTTCCTATTTTCGTAACAAAGTTTCCTAAATAGGAACGCGATAAATTTGAATTACAAAATTTCAGTTTTTTCATAATCTTTACCTCCCAGATTTCAGATTGTATTCGGAATATTCGTAAAGATAATATATAACCAAAGGGCGAAAAGATTACATAATGGAATATAACGTATATAAGAAAAAGAGCAAATCCAATAAAAAAGGAGCTTGGTAAAAACGCCAAGCTTCTTTTGTTATGCTTACTTAAAATTATAGAATTTTTAAGAAATAACACATATAAAATGAAATTTTCAAAAATTTCGGAAAATAGCTATAAAATTAATGACCATTTTCGCAATATAAAAATCCTGGTAAATAATATGTAATATTTTATTTACCAGGATACCGATTTGTAATATTGGAAAAAATATTACAAATAAATTTGGTATAAACATTTGGATATGTATATTTTTTAATTTTTTTATAAAACAACATTTTTATTGGAACATTTGGAACATTGGAACAGATGTTAGGTGTCAATGCGGCTAAATAATTAAAATAAAAAGAAGCTTTCAAATTTTCCACTTAAAACATACAGATTTATTTCAAACTGCCCCCCGCGTTGCCCCCCACAAGCAAAAAAATAACCCGACACCAAAAACCTTGGTGTCGGGAGAGCTTACAAACTGGCGGAGTGGGAGAGATTCGAACTCTCGCAGCCTTGCGACTCTAACGATTTAGCAAACCGTCCTCTTCAGCCTCTTGAGTACCACTCCAGTATTCATAACCTGAACAGATAGTAGATTACCAAATTTTTCTCCGGTTGTCAATATTTTTTACCGTACCTTGCAAATTTTTTTGAAGCGAAAGTTACTATTCACGGGTAATACAACATAGCGGTGTGAAAGGTGAATTATTGCCGTTCATGGTCGACCTCTCCACCGCTTCGCGGTCCCCCTCCCCTTTCAGGGGAGGCAACGTGAAGGTGACTTTTCTATTATATATCTACAAAATGAGAAATCAGAGAGCCTCCCCTGAAAGGGGAGGTGTCCGAAGGGCAGAGGGGTTGACCATGAAGAGCAATATTTTTCTTTTTTTATTACCCGTGAATAGTAACAAGCGAAAATGAAAATTTCTCATTAAAACTGTTTTTTACTTATTAAATCTATGTTATAATGATTGCAACGGCGGCGTGATTGGTACTGTTGTTAATAATTGGAAACAAAATTATAACAAGACTAGATGTCCCACACCGTAGGGCGTGGGTGCCTATCGAAAGAATGGCGGGAGTTTAAATCTCCCGACTCTCGAACGTCTTGCTCTCACGCTGACGTATGAGTTTTTCTTTTGGCGAAGAAAAAACTTGAATTAAAGCATTTTAGGGCTTGTTTAAAAGACGCAGATATTGCGGGTGAAAATGATGTGTGACGGAATATTTCTGGTCGGGTTGGCTGCGGCTTTGGCGTTAGGCGTGGTTTTTGAGTGGAATTTTTTAATAGCGATTTCAACTTTGGCGGCAATTTTTGCCGCCATTTTTGCGGTTGGGATTGGTCTAGCCATTAGAAAAAACAAGGGTGCCTATCTTTGCCTTTGCATATCTTTTTTTCTCTTGGGGGCTATGCGGCTTTTTGAAGGTGTAAATTTACCCGAAAGCGACATATCGAATTTGTCGGGAAAAGATTGCAAGGTCGCGGGAGTTGTAAAAGATGCGCCGAGGATTACCGAAAAAGCGGATGGGGAAAAAAGGCTGCGTCTGACGCTTGAGGTAAATAAGGTCGGCAATTACAAGGACATGCAAAAAGCGACGGGCACTGTATATTTCTACGCGCCGTATAACGGAGAAGCGGTAAATATAGGCGATACCGTTGAAGCCTTTGGCAGCATAAGAAGAATACGCCCGGCGGGAAATCCCGGGGCATATGACAGGCGAACGCATTTGCTTTCCGAAGGGATAACCGCGGAAGTGTTCGGAGGTAAAAGCGGGCTTGAGATAATAAAGGGAGAGGAATATCCGATTTTGCGAAAGGCGGCTGAAATTCGCAGCCATTACAAGGAGTCAATGGAAAAAGTGATGCCAAAGCAGGATGCGGCGGCGATTTTCGCCATGTTATTCGGCGGTTACGAAGGCCTCAGGGAAGAACTTACGGAGGCTTTTACACGCACGGGAATTGTGCATATACTGTCGGTTTCCGGCTCTCATGTAAGTATGTTGGCGGCTGTTGTCGCAATACTGGGAGGCATTTTTAGGATTCCTAAAATTCCGCTTGCGATTATACTTTTTTTCACAATAGCTTTTTATACTTTGCTGGCAGGGTTTGTCCCACCGGCGCTCCGAGCGGCTGTTATGGGTTCGTTGGTGTTTATGGGGACGGCGCTTTCAAGGGACGTTGACTCCAAACGATTGCTTACGCTGACGGGAATAGGATTTTTGCTCGTTAATCCACTATTGCTCTTTCATATAAGTTTTCAGCTGTCCTTTACCGCAACTGCGGGGATTATTTGTTTCGGAAAAAGGCTCTCGATGTTTTTTGAATCTAAGGGTCTAAAATACGTTTTCGCTTCAAGTTTAGCATTAACCTTGTCGGCGCAGGTTTTGACAATTCCCGTTATAGCGTGGTATTTTCATAGGCTTCCTATATCGTCTGTGGCGGCGAATTTTCTTATTGTCCCGCCGGTGGAACTTATTATAATTATCGGTCTTTTTAGCGGAATAGTTGCTTTTATCACCCCCTTTTTGGGAAATGCGATTTTCTTTTTCGATAGCTTGCTTTTGGGCGCAGTATACGAAGCTGCTAGGCTTTTAGCAAAGATACCTCCATTATATTTGCCGACCATGGGATTTTTGATAAGCGGAATATACTATCTTTTTTTCATGTATTTTATGCCGGACGATAATATCAGAGAAAAGATAAAGCCTGTTTTTGCCAAATACAGGGGAAATCTTGCGATACTTCTTATAAGTTTTGCTGTGGCGGGATTGATTGTAAACGCATTCAAGCCTAAGGAAGCGATGTTTGCTTTTATAGACGTGGGTCAAGGGGACGCAATGGTGGTCAAGACGCCAAAAGGACGCGCCTTTATGTTTGACGCGGGAGGAAATCGCGACGGCAATTTTGACGTTGGCGCAAGGGTTGACGTTCCGTTTCTCTTATACCACGGCATAACGGAATTAGAGTATATTTTTCTCTCCCATGTTCACGAAGATCATGCGGCGGGAACGGGAGGAATTTTGAAATCTATGCCCGTAAAGGAAGTGGTGACTGCGGCGGAGGGTAAAGAGGCTTATCAAAAAAGCATGAAGGTCAGCGCAAAAATTATGGAACGGACGCGCTTTAGCGAGCCTAGCGCGGGAGATGTCTATAATATAGACGGGGTAGTGGTTGAGGTGCTTTACGCCCCGAAAACGGCGAAGGGTGAAAATGAGATGTCTAATTTATACCGGGTGTCATACGGCGCGGCGAGTTTTCTTATTACGGGGGATTTGGTCAAGGAGGACGAGATAAAACTTGTGGAAAAAGGCGTTGATTTAACCGCAACGGTTTTAAAAGTCGGGCATCACGGTTCAAAAACCTCAAGCGACGAAGCCTTTTTAAAAAAGGTTGCTCCGAAATATGCGGTGATTTCCGTGGGAGAGGACAATCCCTTCGGGCATCCTGACGACGAGACCCTTAAAAAATTAAAAACCGTCGGCGCAAAAATATACCGCACCGATAAAGACGGCGCCGTATTTTTTTACACCGACGGCAAAAAGCTTAGGGTGAAAAATTACTTATATAGTGGACGACAATGAATTTTGTATTTTGCTCCCCCGCCCGAAGGGCGGGGGAGCCAGACTGTAGACTTATTATTGTTGCTCCCAATTACCTATCGTCAGGGGGAACTCCCCCCTACCCCCCTCTAAGAGGGGGGCTTGGTTTGAGGAAATATTGAAATTTTTTGGCTCAAAAGTCGCAATCCGAGTGCCTCCCTTCTAGAGGGAGGTGCCCGAAGGGCGGAGGGAGAG
>JAGBMX010000006.1 GCA_017634675.1 Selenomonadaceae bacterium
CATCGCTTGCCCTTCAGGTGTTTGCGGGAATATGCGTTTGCCGTCTTTTAATCCTAAAAGTTCATCGTCTTTTTCGTTTTTCGTTTCCAAGTCGTCAAGAGACTTGATGAAAAAAAGATAAGTAAGCTGTTCGATGACCGTTAAGGGATTAGCAAGACCGTATGAATACATATCGTTCCAAATATTGTCAATTTTTGTTTTGAGTTCGCCCGTAATCAACGCCTTCTTCCTCCACTTCCTAGTTAGTCATATTTCACATTCTTCGAAACAAAATCCTTGTCGTGTACGAAAAACAGGTCTGCCGCATTGTTCGCAAAATGCGGCGTTGGCATCTTGACGATTTCCGCAGGGTTCGCTTTTCGCATCTTTTTGATACGATTTTAAAGCCGTACCGCAATAAGGACAGAAATTCGCTCCGATACTGTGTCGTCCGCCGCAATATGGACATTCGCCGGAACGCCGCAGAAATTTTGCCTTTGGCTTAACATATTTAGCGCGAGGCGGATTTTGAACTGCAAGCTCCGCTACCAGCATATCGTCCTTATTCATGCACACCGTTATTTCCTTGCAGTATTCGGAGAACCGTGCCTGCGTAAGTATGGCATTGGCAGGAACAAAATCGTAATCTTCAGTAGCCTTTATATATCTGTTGTGCGCCGCAGTATCAGAAATACCGCAGATAGTTGTAATTGCTTTTTCGTCATATATATCAAGGCTACGCATAAGCCATTTGGAAGCCAAAACCTCCCCTGCAAACATATCCGCTTCGAATTCCATTTGGTCGTATAATTCCTGTGGAAGCTCGTCTTCGACAATTTGTGTCAGATGATTGTCTTGCAGATGTCCCAAATAAATATGTCCGATTTCATGCAACTTCGTCCAGAGAATCCTACCGGGAGATTTGTCATCTGCGGCGTTGATGAGGATATCGTATTTATCGGCTTTGACATCATACATTGACAACCCATCTTGACTACGCATAACATGATCGAGCACATGACGTTCCGTAACTTTGATTTCATCGGCAAGCTGATGGACATACTTCAGCGTCCAATTACTGTGCATATTGATGATATCCTCGGGGTTTATCGGGAGCCAATGGATATTATGTTCACGCAAAAACTGATGGGCATAGCCAAAAACTCGTAATGCGCGGTCACTGCTATTTGGAAAATGCATCAGGATAAAGTGACTCCATTACTTTGCGTAATTTCTCCAAATCCTCGTCAGACAAGGTGGCTCCAGCCTTGACAATGGCTTTTAGATTTGGATTTTCCAAGAAGTCAGCGATTCTACTGTCATCGCCAGCCATTCGAAAAGCCTCTTTTGTTTTGGCGAGAGCTTCTGCATCAATTGAATGGCTATTATCCGCCGTTCTTGCCACAGCGCGAATTTCATCGTCCCCTGCTTCTACATCGCTGACAGAAAGTTTAGTGATGGCGGACAACATTTGTTCCTTTTTTTGGATATCGACCATCGCCTCCAAGGGCACATCCAAGACTACGGCAATTTTCGCCAACATATCCACTTGCGGCTCACGCGCCCCGGATTCTATGTAGTCAATATAGGATTTTGATATGCCCGTCTTAACGCTTAGGGTTTTGGCAGATATTTTTTTGTCTCGTCTTTCGTTCTTGATATAAGCGCCCAATTTGACTCCCATGACAGCCTCCTTTCACTATTTGTAAAAATACTATTGACAATACACACAAATAGTAGTAAAATATTTTCTGCAAGGTCAACTTCAGGTAAAACTCGTACAGACGAAGTAGTGCGAGTTTTTATTTGGTTATATCTTACCACAAATAGTAGGCGGTTGTCAATAAAAAACTACATTAAGGGAGGAATTTGATGAAAGTTTTTAAAAAAGTCAGTAAGTGGATGGAAGAGGTACGCAACTTAGATAAAAAGCGCGTCTTTGACATAAGCGATGACAACAAAGTTATCGAAATTTGCCGTCAGAACTGTGTTACAACAATAACGGCGAACCCCGATATGACTATGAACATATCCCATTACTACAAAAAATAAGAAGAATAAGAAATTATCCGTGAGAGCGCCAGACGACAGTGCGGATACCGATTAGCTATCGGTATCTCTCTGTCGTTTTTTTTATTTGAAAAATAATATCGAAGCCAAGTGCGCATTAGGCAAAGGATATTCAAAAGGCATAAATGTCAAGCATCAAAAGACATTTTAACCGTTTTGGAATACCCTCGTCCTTTTGCGCCCATTTTGCAAAGGTCTGCGTGTATTCCAAAAACGCAGACCTTTTTCTGTGTCCTTTGCCGCCCGCACTTTGCGGAAAGGACACAAAGATGAAGCAAAAATTTCACAAGACTCCTAAGAAACAAAGAGGATGCTACAAATATTACAACGCCAAAGGTGAATTGGTTGTCGCATTATACCCCGAAAGGGATAGCGATATAAGCGATATCCACATCAAGTTGCTCCATAGTTTGGATGATGCGGAGGTTTACAACAATATTAAAAACTGCGGTTCCGGTTCTGTCGAAAAAAAATCGGGCGTAGAAATTCAGCTCGATTTCCACAAATCCTCCCGTTGGGTGCTTTCTTTAAATCAGTTTACAGACGAGGATGACAAAGATTATAAAGAAAATACTCGCCTAATAGAACAGGCATACGCTAACAATGAAGCGAAAAGCCGCGACCCCGGCAAAGAAATTCTCTATGAAGCCGTAAATTATTTAAATCCCGAGCAGCAGGAGCTTTTCTATATGTATTATATCCAAGAAATGACTCAGCCGGAAATCGCCAAAGTTTTGGGAATATCAGCTCCGGCTGTTCAGAAACGGCGTGTAAAAATGCAAGAACAACTAAAAGAAATTATTTTTAAAAAAATTTTATCCCGTGGTTAATTTTTATAAAAAATCCGTGGACTGTGAATTGAGGGGGTAATTTTTAATCTCTATCAATTTACAGAAAGGAGAATTCAAAATGAAACACGCGATTAACATCTCGTTATCTAAAGAGCATGAGTCTCACGGTATTATTGCTTGCCGTCAGACGAGTATTCGCGAGAGGTTGCTCCGTTTTTTCTTGGGCAACCCCGTGAAACTTACGCTCATTGTGCCGGGGGATTCGGTGGACGAGGTGACTATCAGGGAGGTGGCGGGCGGAGATGACGCAACCGAATCAAATATGTCGTATGCCGATTAGCGTACAACCTTATTCGCATCAAAAGCAAGCGTGGGAATTTGCTTTGAAATTACTTGGAGTGTTGCCGTCTAACTCTCATAGTAACGGCGTAGCGCTTTTGATGGAGATGGGCACTGGGAAGACCATTACATCTATCGGTGTAGCGGGAACATTATACCAATGCGGTAATATCAACAAACTCCTTATTGTAGCCCCACTCTCCATTCTCGGCGTATGGTATGAGGAATTTGAAAAATTTGCCGCTTTTCCTTATACACTCACCGTACTTGAAGGAAGTTGCAAGAAAAAGAGCGAGACGCTTAAACAGTTTCACGGCGAAGGTCTTAACGTCGTGGTTGTCAACTACGAATCGACTTGGCGGCTCGAAAAAGAGCTTATCGCTTGGAAAGCTGACATGATTATTTGCGACGAGGGTCACAAACTCAAAACGCACAACACTTCGGTATCAAAGACGATGCATAAACTCGGCGCAATGGCAAAATACAAAATGCTCTTGACGGGAACTCCGCTGACAAACAAGGCGATAGATATTTTTTCTCAGTATAAATTTTTAAATCCAAATATCTACGGTCAAAGTTTTTACAGTTTCCGCTCCAAATACTTCTTTATGACTGGTTACGGTCAACATACCCCAGTGATGAAAGAAAGTATGGAGGAAGAGTTTACTCGCCGAATGCACAGTATCGCTTTTCGAGCAACAAAAGCCGAGTGCTTGGATTTGCCCGAAACTACGGACATTATCAGAAAAGTTGCGTTAGAGCCGCCCGCAATGAAGATTTATAAAAATCTTGTAGAGCAAAGCTACGCCGAACTTAAGAGCGGCGAAGAAGTGACCGCGCCTAATGTGTTAACGAGACTTTTAAGACTCTCGCAACTTACGGGAGGTTTCCTTGGAAACGATGCGACATCAGCCGTTGAAGAAGTGAGCAAAGCAAAACTCATCGCTCTTGAAGACATTATCGACACCTCGATTGAAGAAAATCAAAAATTGGTAATAATCGTGCGGTTCGTGCCGGAAATCCAAGCTATTCAAAAAACGCTCGAGAAAAAGGGTATCGGCTATTCACTGATTATGGGCGGAGTCCAAAATCGCGAGGAACAAGTCAGGCAATTTCAGACAGACTCCAGTATTCCAATTTTTATCGGTCAAATCGCAACGGCGGGTATGGGCTTAACCCTTACAGCGGCTAGTACAATGGTATTTTATTCCCTTGACTACAGTATGAGCAACTATGAACAATGTCGCGCTCGTATACATCGGGCGGGGCAAAAATACCCCTGCACTTACATTCATCTTCTCGCAAGAAACACGGTGGATATAAAAGTAATGCAGGCTCTTAAAAACAAGGCTAATCTCGCCAAAACTCTTATAGACGACTGGCGAAATGGAAATAACCCTTTTGACGAATAGGAGGATTCGATTATGGAAGAAGCGGTAAAACGAATGTTTGCCCTTGCGGAAGAACTCAAACAGCTCCGCGACAGCAAAAAAGAAGTTGAACAGCGCAAAAAAGACATTGATGCCGAACTTGACAAAGTTGAACGCGAACTCGCAGACCTTATGGCGGGGACTGAAACCCAAAACTTTACTAAATCCTGCACGATGTATTCTCTTACGGTCAAGAACCGCGCTTCCGCTGTAGCGGAACGCAAAGACAAACTCTATGACGCTCTTAAAAAGAACGGCTATGGGGACTTGGTTTACGAAACCGTCAACGCAAACAGTCTGTCGGCTTTTGTCAACGAGCAGGTCGCTCAAAACGAGGATAACCTCCCCGCTTGGTTGGAGGGACTCGTCAATATTTACGAACAAGCTAAGGTCAGCGTACG
>JAGBMX010000048.1 GCA_017634675.1 Selenomonadaceae bacterium
GCCCTTCGGGCACCTCCCCTTTCAGGGGAGGCTCTCTGATTTCTCATTTTGTGGATATACAATAGAAAAGTCACCTTCACGTTGCCTCCCCTGAAAGGGGAGGGGGACTGCGAAGCGGTGGAGAGGTCGACCATGAACGGCACTAATTCACCTTTCGCACCACTATGTTATATTACCCGTGAATAGTAACCAACTGTCAGCATGAGAGCAAGACGTCCGAGAAGCGGGAGATTTTAAATCCCGCCGTTCTTGCGTTTAGACCCCCACCTAAGAGATGGAGGGCATCTAGTCTTGTTATACGGCGACTTTTCTTTTTTCCGATACTCTTTTAAATAACTTGCCCTCCGCTTTCGTTGTAGGAGGACAATCCTCGTCAAAAACAATATCTTCATCTTTCATATTCTTTAGCGCATCAAGTTCCGCTTCTTGTTCAGCGCTTAGCGGCGTATGCGGACTAATCCATTCTCTGATTATCATAGTAAATGCTCCTTTCATACGGCGTTGCTTTTCGCGCCGAAATCAAACGGGTTGCCTCGCCCCTTTCGGTATATATAACAAAAAGTACCTCCCGAACTTTTCCTATAATCTTCCATCTATCCTCCACAAGAGAGTGTTCCTCGTCATACCGTTCAATACGATTTTCGTCAAAGAACACCTGAGCCGCAGTTTTAAAGCTAATGCCATGTTTACGCTTGTTGATTTTAGCTTTATCATCATCCCATTCGAAAAGTTGGTCGTCTATACTTATTTTCATTGTCCCACCCTTGTTATCTAAGTGTTGACACAGTTAAAATTTACGCAACGCAAACTTTCACGCCAGCGCCGCCTTTAGAGCTTCCTCCACTTGGGCGATTTGCGCCGCTTCCTTTTCCAATTCCGCTTTTACGCCGTCAATCGCGGCAAATGTCTCCTTTTCCCGCAAAGTCACGTCGTAGGCGGAAGCCTTCGCGCTCTTTCCCGCAGCCTCTAAGCGGCGGCGAATCTTTTCCGTCTCCTTTAGCGCCTCCGCCGCTTCCACTGCTTTATCCAGGGTTTCCTGCAATTTATCTTTTATATTTAAAGCTTGATATTCGCCGCTTTTGACTTCAACTATGGTCAAGGCGGCTTTTTTTCCTTCTTTTGCGGTAACTTCGACGGATTTGGAGAGCTTTCGCATATCTTCGGCTATTTGAGTAAACTTTTCGCGTCCTTCGCTCCCTCTTGCGGATTCCACCGCCGCAGATAAGGCGTGAAGCGTGATTTCCGCCGCCGCGTCTTCGATTTTGCCGAATATTTCCAGTATATTTTTTGACACGCCTTTTAGTTCCGACGCAAGTCTATCCGCCTCAGCTTTAGCCGTTTCGGATTGTTTCGCAATATCCTCATCAGTTTGCTTAATTAATTCCCGTAATGTTTTATCAACTGCATTTACTGCGTCAAATCCTCGCTCTTCCTCTTTTGCCAGAATCTCGAAGTGCTCTGCCATCTCCTCTATTTCGCCTGCCGCTGATTTAACGCTTTCCCCCTGCGCTTCAGCCGTGTTTTTCAAGGTTTCCGGCAAGGCCACAAGTTTATCGAAATTTTCCTTTATAACCTCAATCTTATCCGATATATCCTTCAAAATCCCGCGCAAATTCTGACTTTCCGTTTCCATCGTCATAAGGCGGCTCTTTACCGACCCCGCCATCTTTCCGAATGCAAAAGAAATTCTGCCCACTTCGTCGTGAGATTCCTTTAACGAGCCGACTTCATCCAGCCGTCCGGCCTCCAAAGCCTCCGCCTCTTCCTCTATACTCTTGAAGGAACTTTTTATCCTGTTCATTAAAATACGACTTCCGAAAAATGCTGCGCATAAAGCGATAACAAAGGCTATAAACATTGCTATTTGCAGGTTTCTTACCTCTTTCATAACCGTAGCTTCATCGGACAGCTTGATATACTTGAGTTTCGTAACGTTTGATTTGTAGACGGTGGCAAGGACATTTTTGCCCTCCGCTTCACATTTGCTTATACCTTCGTTTTTCTGTCCCAATAAAGATAAATCGCCTAGATTTGCCTCATGCAGCTTCTTAAAGAGTATTCCCGAAAATTCCCCTTGAAAAACCACAGTATCTCTATCATCCATTACAATTATATTTTTTGTATCGCCTGTCATGTTAAAAAGTTTAGTAAAATCAACGGTTATACCCACAACCCCGTATGGATCTCCCCACGGACGAACAAGAGAATAAAACCCCACGACAGAGGAGCCGTCCAACGCCTCAAAGGGATCGGTAACAATGGTCATATTGCCTTCGCCGGCAGCTACAGCGTCCTTATACCACATGGTATTTCTCGGGTCAAACTGCTTCTCCCTTGTAAATTTTGGGGACTCGAAATACCCTCCGTCGGCCCTTGCAAAAAATACATGGGTAAACTCCTCATTCTCCTTGGTAAATTTCCCAAAAGTACGGAAAACGTCCTCCCTTTCTCCCAGAAGATTGTTGTTTGCGGCAAGCAACATCAATTTTCCCTTAAGCGCCCGTTTTAACGACAAAAGCGAAGCGTCTTTAACGGCCAATTCTTTTACCGCCGATATTTCTTCGTTACGAATAGCATTTTCCGTCATGCGGGAAGAAAGATATGTTCCAATAATTATAAAAAAAAGTAACAAACCGCCCGTTACCGAATATATAAACTTCTTTTCTATAGTCAAATTCAAGGAATTTTGCCAATCTTTAAAGTCAAGCCCTCTTATAAATGAAAGGATTTTATCCAAAACCACTCGCTCCTTTTAGAATTCTCCATTCATTTTAAATAAAATCTTTTCCTTTTTCAAGGGAAAATATTTTTTGAATACAAACAAAAAAGCAACCCCGATTTCAAATCTCAAGGTTGCTTTTATGAAAATTTTATGATAAAATGCGTTTAGGTGGTTTGCTAACCGATGGCCCGCGCCCCCGAAAGGGGGGTGATGCTGATGAATAAGTACGAATTTATGTATTTGTCGGCTTTAACGCTGATTACAATCATATTTCTGCTGATCAAAAGCTAATAGCCGTCGTTAGCTCCAACGAAACGACGGCTCCTCTAAAACGCAAATCATCATGGGGGCAGGTCATCGTGAACCGCCCAAAGCTCCGCTCCCACAGCGGGGCTTTTTTCTTGCGCTTATGATACCATTTTTTAGCAATAATTTCAAGTAAAATCTTGCGTTATATCAAAGTTTTATTTAAAATAAGGTTACTATTCACGGGTAGTACAACACGGTGATGCGAAAGGCGAATTAGTGCCGTTCACAGAGGACCTCTCCACCGCTTTGCGGTCCCCCTCCCCTTTCAGGGGAGGCAACGTGAAGGTGACTTTTCTATTATATATCCACAAAATGAGAAATCAGAGAGCCTCCCCTGAAAGGGGAGGTGCCCGAAGGGCAGAGGGGTCGACCATGAAGAGCACCGTTTTTTCTTTTTGTACTACCCTTGAATAGTAACAAAATAAGAAAAAATTCAAAAAAGAAGGAATGTGAATTGATAAACTTTTCAAGAAGAAAGTTTTTAATCGGAGGAACCGCATTTGCGGCGAGCGCAGCGGTCAGCGGCTGTTTTCCGGCTTATAGGGAGGCTGCCGAGAAGTTAAAGACGCTCTCGAACGGCGACGTTAAATTAATTAGGCAACTTGTGGGGAAAACTCCCGCAGAAAGGACAATCCTGTTTGAAGGCTTAGAAAAGCTGGACAATCCGGAAATAGAGCTAAAAAGACCCTCGGGAGAAACCGAAAAAATCCCCGCAAATTACGCTCCGTTTACGGATGACAACTATTTAAGGCACCAGTACGAGGCGACTTTAACGGGGCTTAAAGAAAACGAAAGCTATCAATATCGCCTGTTGATAAAGGGCGGCGAAGGAGAATGGACAGAATTTAGGACGCCTGCAAAAGATAAGCTTACGGCGCTGATTTTCCCCGATTCTCAATCCGCCGATTACAGTTGTTGGGAGAACGTCGCCCAAAAAGCCTACAAGGGAGGCGGCGACGCCAATTTATACGTCAACATGGGAGATCTGGTGGATAACGGAGAGGACCATACTCAATGGGAGGCTTGGTTTCGCGCGCTTCACGGGATTGAGGAACATATTCCCTTAGCGCCGGTCTTGGGCAATCACGAATGTTACGATAATAACTGGAAAGTGCGCCTGCCGAACGCTTACATTAATTATTTTCCGACACCAGATAACGGCAGCGAGAATTTCAGCCGTTACTATTATTCCTTCGATATGGGGCCCTGTCATTTCATGGTTCTAAGCACCGAATGGGATGAAACCAAAGATTTCAAGGAAGGGCTTCTGGAGGAAGAGCAAGCGTGGTTAAGACGTGACGCAAATATGTCGCAAAAACCTTGGAAGATAGTGTTAATGCACAGAGATGTATTACAGTATCGCATACATAACCGTCCCGAGCGAAAAGAAGGAATTTCTGATGCGGGAAATTACTTTATGCCGCTATTTGACGAATTAAATATTGATATTGTGTTTACCGCGCATTTACACACTTATAGGAACAGGGGCGTAATCAAAAATATGGACAGGGCTAAAAACGGCCCTTATTATATTTTAACGGGAATAGCGGGAGATGTGAGGTATCCGAACCTCTGGATAGACCACGCTTTAGACGTAAAAGTTGCGCCGCAGCCTGAAACCGACAACTATTTGGTAATGAAGGCGGATGCTGCAACCGTAAATATAAAATGTTATAAAGACGACGGGAGTCTTATTGATGATGTAACATTAAATAAAAACAATATGTAGGTATTAAAAAGGGAGCGAGGGGCGAAGCCCAAACAAAAAAGGAATGATGTTATGAAACGTTTGTATATTGTTGTAATGCTATTTCTATTCTGCTTATTTTCTGTAACCGGATGCGGAGCGGAAAAACCGAACAGTTCCGTTAAAGAGAGCGCCGTTACCGCTGAAAAGCAAAAGACCGTTGACGAAAAGGCGGAGGAAATCATGGCTTCCATGACGTTAGCCGAAAAAATAGGTCAAATGGTGATGATAGGAGTCCATGGCGAGGACATAACGGACGACAGTCGTTTTATGCTGCACCAGTACCATATAGGCGGTATCGTATTATTTGACAGGAACATGAAAAATCCCGAACAGGTAAAGAATTTGATAGAGAACCTCAAAAAAGCGGGAGATAAAAAGGCGCCCATGCTCTTTGCGTTAGACGAAGAAGGGGGCGCAGTCGCAAGAATGAGAAACTCCTTGACGGCGCCGCCGGAAGCCGCCGCATTGGGAAATACGGGAGACCCGTCTAAAGCTTACGTCGCCATGAAAAAAACCGGAGCAGAAATGAAACAAATGGGGTTTAATGTAAATTTTGCGCCGGTTGCGGATCTTGCCCTTGACAGGGGAAGAAGTTACGGAAATGTGGGAGATAAAGTCACCAAATTTACGGCTGAAGCCTGCCGCGGCATTGCAGACGCGGGGCTTATCCCCACTTTCAAGCATTTTCCCGGCCTAGGCGGCGCTACGGTTGACACACACAAAGGCACCGCCATCGTGACGAAAACCCGCGAAGAACTTCTTGCAAACGATCTTTTACCCTACAAAAACGCCGCGACTTTCAACTACCCTTATTTTATAATGGTAGGCCACGGCACTTATTCCGCCATCGACGACCTTCCCGCCTGCATCTCAAATAAAATCGTCGCGGGGCTCCTACGAACAGACCTTGGCTACGATGGCGTTGCCGTGACAGACGACCTTAACATGGGGGCAATCTCCATGTACGACGAAAAAGAACGGGCGATACTTGCCATTGAAGCCGGCTGCGACATGATTTTAAGCTGCCACGAATATCAAATAAGCACCAATATGTACCTAGCCCTCCTTGACGCCGCCGAAAAAGGCAGAATTAAGGAAGAAAGGATAAATCAATCGGTAAAACGAATCTTAAAGGCAAAACTTATGTTGAAAGATGTTACTATTCACGGGTAATACAACATAGCGGTGCGAAAGGTGAATTAGTGCCGTTCATGGTCGACCTCTCCACCGCTTCGCGGTCCCCCTCCCCTTTCAGGGGAGGCAACGTGAAGGTGACTTTTCTATCATATATCCACAAAATGAGAAATCAGAGAGCCTCCCCTGAA
>JAGBMX010000049.1 GCA_017634675.1 Selenomonadaceae bacterium
AGAAAAGAAAGAAGGAACTACCCCTTTACACAACACTACACTGAAAAGAAGAAGGAGGAGGGAGAGCCTCGGCGGGGAGGTTTTGGAACTTGCCGAGGAGGGAGAAGGCGGCTGAGAGGACTTCGGTTGGAGATATATTCTTCATGCAGGAAAAGTTTTCCTCTAAGTTTTTGCAGATATGGTCGCCGCAGGGGTGACACGGGGATTTTGCTCTAATGAGGATAGCTTTGTCGGTGTAGGGGAAAAATCCGGGGACGGGTGAAGCGCCGAACATGGTGACAATGGGCGTGTTCATGGCGACGCCGATGTGCATTGGGCCGGAATCTGTGGTGATAAATAGGGAGGCTTTTTTGAGGAAAGCGGCGACTTCGCCTAAAGACAGCTTGCCGGTAAGGACTTTGACAGAGGTTTGGCGGACAGAGTCGGGAGTCTTCATGTGGGAGATGACTTCGTTTACAAAGTCAATGTCCATATCTCCGCCCAAAAACGCTATTGTGTATCCCTTTTCGATAAGCGCATCTGCGACGACGGCGAAATTGGAGAACAGCCAGCGTTTGGTTTCCCAGCTCGCGCCCACGTTAAGGGCGACAATGGGTTTGGTTTGATCAAATTCTGCTTTATAAAGGGAATTTATTTTATCTGCGGCCTTTTTGGGAGGCTTCATAAACAGACCTGTGTCTTTGGGATTTTCGATATTAAGGCATTTTTTTAGAATATCGAAATAAGAGGTTACTTGGTGCACCCAACCGGGTTTATATTTGTGGGGGCCGATAAGTCCGAATGGTCCTCTGCCTATGTGGTGCGCCACGGCTTCGTTGTTGATGCTTTTGGTGAAAAATAGGGAAAAGCCGGGTTTAGCGTAGCCGACGATTTCCTTAGCGCCGGAAAAGGCGGCTATGGCGGAGGCCCGTTCGTTGCGGTGACAATTTATCACAAGATCGAACTTAGCTTTTCGCAGTTGCAAAATTAACTTTAAAAAGTGTTTTGGCGTGTTATCCAATCCTTTTTTGTCGATGGCGACGAGTTTGTCGATGTTGTGATTTTCTGAAACAAGGTCGCGTAGTTTCTTATCCACCAAGAGATAAATGGTAGCGTCCTTGTACGCTTCGCGCACCGCAGGAAGAATAGGGGTCATAAGCATAAGATCCCCTAAATGCATAAGGTTTACAATAAGTATTTTCATAGTTGTCTCCGTTGGGGTGTTGCCCAAACCTCACATTGTAAGAGGTATCCCATTTGTTCTGCCAATTTCGGTTATACGTTCCGCCGAATATTTTGAAACTTGCATTATAAGAGACAATGGCTGCTTTGCTTTAAGGAGTTCCAATACCATATTGCCGGTAGCTTTTTCTTCGCCCGATTTCATACCCTTTTCTATGCCTTCTTCTATTGCTTCTTCCCTCCAAGCCGCTTTTGCATCGTCAAAATTCCACTCAAGTCTTGCCATTGTAAATACCTCCTTAGCGTTTTTCTCCAAATATTCTTTCATTATATCATGGGTAATACAGTAATTGATAGTTTCTTTTATTGCATTATCGATAGATAATCCTTCCGCCTTCGCGTTTTTTACTTTATCAACGAAAAAACTGTAGTCATGCAGATACTTACATTTTTCGATAAGCGGTTGAGAAATTCCGTAATTGATATTATAGGCTTTGACTATGAGTTCCAAAGAATGAGAACCGCCGCTAAAAGCATCGGAAAGACGCATTATTCTTTTTGTCGGCTCGTTTTTTTTTCCATTGTAAAGTACGACAAACTCGGGCGATGGAAATGCAATCAATTTGTTTTTGTAAAGCGCTTTTTTATTTTCTATAAGATTGTTTAAAATTTCAACAACGTAAGATAGACAGCGAAAAGGCATATTCTCGTTTACGGAAGATTGATGCTCCGCAAGCACTAAAAACTTGCTTTCTATAGTACAGCTTATGTCGTTCTTCTGTCCGTTAAAAAACACGCCGGATAAGGTTGTAATATCAAGAACTTTCGTATCTTTGTAATCAGTGTTTAAGATAGCGTTGCACAGAGACAAAAGCCTGGTTTTATTGTTGAAATAATGGCAAAAGACCGAATCTCGGTACTGATTGTTGCCCTCTGAAAAATGCCTGCTTAATTCCATAACATCCCTTGCCTTTGTTAAAATGCATTAATTCAAGTTTTTTCTTCGCCAGAAGAAAAGACTACATACGTCAGCATTTCAACAAGACGTCCTGGAGGCGGGAGATTTAAACTCACGTCTTCCTCCAATATAGCCTCCACCTAAGAGGTGGGGACATATTAGTCTTGTTATATTTGCCACAGTTCTTATTTGCTTACCATCCACCACGATATGGTTTTCAGCTTAAAACTTTCATAAGCCGCTTCGCCGCTCGAATTAACTTTATAAAGTTCTTTTACTCCATTCCCGTCATAGTAATATTTGTCCATCAAGGCAAAATCCGTGCGACGGAAAAGGGACGGAACGATTGAATAGTATTTGGTGTTTGCGGGGGAAATGAGTTCTATAAGCGTTGGCACAATAGATGCGTGCATAGGCAGGGAGGTTTTCGGCAGAAGGTTCCGGTTTACCCCGTAGCCGTAAAATAACAACGGCACAGCAACTTTTTCCGTATCCGTCGGCTTTACGCTCATTAACATACGTATCGAATGATCCCCGGTCACTACGAATAAACTTTTGGGATATGTTGCATAAGCTTGCTTTATAAAGTTATAAATCTGTTTGTCCATGTAGTTGTAATACGAAAGTTCCGTCGCTAGGTTCTTTATATCTTTTACATCGGAAAAATCGGCGAGTTTCGCCTCTGTTTCCGCAGGGTCGATGCCCTCTTTGGAGAGATCCATGTTGAAGGGCGGATGGCTTGAAGTGGTCATTATAAGGTGAACCGCAGGCTCTGAGATTTCAAGATTTTTATATATGGCGTTAAAAAGCTGCTCGTCCGTCGTACCCCAAGTGTTCTGCTTCTTACCGCCAAATTCCGGATAACCGTGGGCTTCGTCAAAACCCTGCGCCCTCGCCAAATCCCCCATGCTGTCCCAACTTAACGTGCCGCCGTACCAAAATTTCGTCTTATAACCCAAGTTTTCAAACTGCGGCGCCATCGCCGTAACATAAGGTTTCTCAAAACTTTTCGGCTGATAGTTCACCCGAACGTTCATGTCCAAAATTCCCGTCATAAACCCGGTAAGGGCTACCGCCGTATATTCGCCGTTTGGAATGGCGATTGGATAAAATAATGCGTTGTCTTCTTTAGAAAGTTCCTTTATATATCTCCCTGCGCCGATTGACGCATATTCGTCAAAGAGCGGCCAAGCGGCGAAGGTTTCGCCCACTATGATAAATATGTGTTCGGGTTTATCAATCCTCGCTCCGCTTGAATAATGCGTTAAAAAAGGCGTTAAATCCTCCGCTGTCTCTACGTTTGCGGCATTTACAAACTCGTTTATCGACGCGGGGTACACCCCTATAATCTCTCCGTCCTTCATGCGGACTTCCATGCTCCACGCCCTATAGAGCGCTTGCCCGTCGTCAAGTATGCACTCATTTAAAAATTTATCCTTTAAATTGCAGGCGTTCTCCCAATTTACCCCTTTTGCGTAGGAAAACGCGCCGCCAAATCTGGCGAACATTCCAAAGAAAAAGGTAAAGGCCGCAAGAACTGCCGCAATTATTATTTTCTTATTCGCACTTAATTCGCTTACTTTATTTTGTAGCTTTAATTCATAATTTGATAAAACCAAAAACTTTTTCAACAATTTAAAAAGTCCGTAAGTCACCGCTAAATCCAAAAGCAAAAACCAATGGAGTCCGTATTCGGCAAAGAGCATCGTTACAACCGACGTCACATCGTCGTTTAATCCCATGAAAACCTGTCTGTCATACGTCGCTCCAAACACCTTATAATACGGGAATCTTCCCATAAACAACAAGGTAAATATAAAAATAAACACTGCGCCGAATTTTTCCCGCAGTGTTCCCAATACTTTCGGTATTTCCTTTTTAAAGCCCGTTAATAAAGTTGAAGGCAACGTCTGGAAAGCGAAGCCAAAAAGGGCGACAAGACCCGCCGTCTTTAGCGACAAGGCTCCGCCCACGGTTAAAGCCGCCATTCCTTCTTCCTTAAAAGCGTTATCTTCCGCAAAACTCTCCATTCCCGCCATGAAAACAACTCTGTAAACGGCAAACAGCAGCCAAAAAAAGGCAAAAAGGCGCAGATCCTTCATTGCGTTTTCCAAATAAACTACAAGCGCCATAAAATCACCTTTATCACCGCATCAGCTTCTATCGCCCCTAAGCAATCCTCGCCCTTGGGGCAACGCCGCTTCCAACAACCCTTGCAATCCCTGTCAACCTCAATAGCGTATTTCTCCTGCAAAAAGGGACCGTTTCTCTCTTTATTCGTGGGTCCCATCAGCATAACAACGGGAACTCCCATCCCCGCCGCCATGTGCGTAAGCCCCGTATCGCCGCCCACAGCAATTTTTACATTCTTTAACAAATGCGCCGCCTCAAGCAAACTCGTCTTACCGACTAAATCCGCTATCGGAACTTTCACATTCTTTAAAATCTCGTCCCTTGTCGCTTCGTCAACTTCTCCCGCGCCAAAAACAACCGGCAACAAGCCTTGCTCCCAAAGCGCCTCGGCTACCTTGCCCCAATTTTCGCCGCTCCACCGTTTATTTGGCCAGTTCCCGCCTATGATTAAAGCTGCTACTTCTTGGGCTCCGCCCAAACCCGGCAGGGGCGCTGCCCCTGCACCCCGCCAAAGGGCGTAGCCCTCTGGACTCCCGGCTGTTGGGTTTGGTTGTTGTTCGGCGTTTGTGGTTTTGAGGTTAGTTAGAGCCTCATTGAAAGTTTTTATTGCTTTTTCTTGTTCTTTTTCGCTTAACTTTAGGGTAAAGCCTTTAACCTCGCCTTTTGCGCCCATCGCCTTTGCAACGTCCAAATACTGCTCGACTATATGACCGTCCTTATGCTCGCCCTTTACGCTTTTACTTATAAGATTGCTAAACTCCCGCATTTTAGCTACGCCAAGTTTTTTCTTCGCTCCGGCTAAATTTGCTATTAAAGCCGATTTCAAAAGTCCCTGCAAATCAAGCGAATAATCGTATTCACGCTCCCTTAGCTTTTTCCTTAACCCCGGGACATTCTTGATAAACCCCGTAAGAGAACGTATCTCCTTCTTTGGAACCAAAATCGCCTCGTCCACGTCGGGACAAGCTTGAACCAATGGAAAAGCTGCGGCTTCCACCGCCCAATATATCTTCGCATCTGGGAATGTCTGCTTTATAAAGTTAGGCACGCTAAGCGCATGTATAACGTCCCCTATCGCGCTGAGCTTGATTATAAGTATATTCATGGCGGTTCCTTTAAATTCTTTCTTTTCTTTCTTCTCTTTTTTTGAAAAAAAAGAGAAGAAAGAAAAGAAACAAAAGAAAGAAGAGAAAAAAACTTTAACAAACGTAATTTGACAGTTTTACTAAAACTTGCAGTCATCGTTATTAAAGTTTTTTCTTTTCTCTTTTTCTTTGTTACTTTCTTTTTCTCTTTTCTTTTTTTCAAAAAAGAAAAGAGAAAAAGAAAGTAAAGAAACTAACAATTATTTCATTCTTTCAATCGTTTTAGTAGTTGAATATCCATCTACGAAAGGGATGATTTCGACTTTTCCACCGTTTTTCAGGACTATTTGACCCTCGGGCAGCGTGTCTATGGTGTAGTCGCCGCCTTTGGCATATATATCGGGTTTCAGCTCTGAAACCAAGCGTTCCGCCGTGTTTTCGGAAAAGATGACAGCCGCATCGACGCATTTAAGCGCGTCAAGCACAAAGGCGCGGTCGTTCTCGTTGTTGATGGGGCGGCTTTCGCCTTTTAGCTTTTTTACGGAAGAATCGGAGTTCACACCTATGATAAGGAAATCTCCAAGTTTACGGGCTTTCTCTAAATAATCGACGTGCCCCCTGTGCAGTATGTCGAAACAGCCGTTGGTGAAGACTACTTGTTTGCCCGACTTTTGCAGGATACTTACTAAAGTTTTTGCATCGTTTAAATCCAAAATCATATTGTCACCTGTTCGGGACCTATTGCCTTTAAAAGCTCGGCGGCGCTTACAGTCGCCGTGCCGTATTTTCTCACCGCTACACCTGCGGCGTAGTTGGCTATTCGTACCGCGTCCTCCGGGTATGCTCCTGCGCAGAGAGCAAGCATAAACGCCGCAACAGAGGTGTCACCTGCGCCCGATACGTCGAAGACTTCGCTTTTATCCGTTACGGGTATGTCAACAACCCGCCCGGTGCTTTCAGCAAGCGTCATGCCGTCTTCGCCGCGCGTCACCAACACCCCTTTTGCGTCAAGTTCTACCAAAAGCTCGACAGCGGCGTTTTTCAGGGTATCGACGTTTGTGAATGTCCGCTCCATAGCGGCGGCAAGTTCGCTGTCGTTCTGCTTTACATAGCCGATGTTCTTAAACGACCGCACATTGTACCTTGAGTCAACTATGCTGAATAGATTGTGCTCATTGGCGTATTTTATGGCGAGATTTCGCGCCTTTTCGGATACTGTCTTGGAACCGTAATCGCTAAGTATCACGCCGTCAACCTTGGGAAGAATTTCCTTTATATATAAAATGAGTTTATCTTCCGTTTCCTTGGAGAGTTCTTCCTTGCTCTCGTTATCAACCCTGACTATCTGCTGGCTGACTGTCGCTCTGCCGCCCGCAATAATCCTCGTTTTGGTGATGGTTGGTCTGTCTCTGTCCACCACCAATCCCGAAGCGTGAGCGCCGTTCTTCTTTAAGATCCGCCTCACGCCTTCGCCGCCGTGGTCGTTGCCGATAATCCCCGCAGCGTACACCGTGCCGCCCAAACTTGCGATATTGTTTACCACGTTCGCCGCGCCGCCGGGAACTATCTTTTCCCCGGCTTGCTCCAGCACCAACACAGGCGCTTCCCTTGAGATACGACCTATCCTGCCGTCAAGGTATATATCGGCAACCATATCCCCTATGACCAAGAGTTTCTTTCCGAAAAAATTTTCAACGGTTTTCTTCAACATATAATCACCACGGCGTAAAATCTAGTCTAAACTGCCACGAAGAGCGTTTTGCCCTGTATCTTATTATAAACTGGGAGCAGTGCATATCGTGGAACCAATAATAATCCACGTCCCTCAATGTGCGTCTTCCCTCGTCGTACTGCACGCCGACTATGAACCTGTCCCTTTCTGTCATGCGGTAGCTAAGTCCCGTCTTTATGGCGCGCCCCACGTCGTTTACGTTGTAACGGAAAAGAGCGTTATCGGTATTGACTACGGAATACTTGTATATTAAATATGCCGCATACTTGGGATCAAATTCCTTCAAAAGCCCCATTTCCCAGTCGTAACCCTTGCGGGTGGAGTCGTCGTAAGTTTCCTTCGTTATCTGATAACCTGCGCCAACCCTATAATACCAGCGCGAGCCAAGGTGCAGAGGCTCTCTATAAAGTCCAACTCGATAATATCTATGTGTACTTTCAATATCGGGGGTATTTCTCTGACGGCGCTTCCATTTACCTACCTCGAAATCAACGGTGTAATGAAATTTTGAATCCTTTATTATCTTTCTGTCGTGATTAAAAATAAATGACGGCGCGCGCAAAATCCAGTTGTCGTCTATATCCGAATAATAACCGTAAGCTATCTTAAAGGAACTGCCCGCATTGTTGTGGCGAAGTTCCGTGCGGTTCCTGAAGTTATGCTTCGTGCTCCAATAAAGCCTGCCCGCAAGCTCAACCTTAGGATAAAGTTCTCTGTTCCTATTGTACGCTATCCAGAAACCGTCGCCGTTAGAATAACCCACTCTTGGCCAAGTCTCCGCCTCCTGATTGGGGTCAAGGCTCTGAACCTGCCTGTCCCTCGTGAACATCAGCTTGTTTTTAGCGTATACCTTAACCTTTTCCAAAATCATCCTGTCGTTTGGAAATATTGTAATCTTTTCCGCTTCCAGATGATAATCGGGAGTATGGGCGTTACATTTAGTCGTTGTGCCGTTGTAAATCACAACCATATCGGGATAAAACTCGAAATGCTTGCCGCTGACGTACTGATGCCCGACCTTGCCTTTAGCCTCTTCCATGGTGCCGGTCTTGGCGCCGTAACGGTAAAAGGTGTTGTACCCGTCTAAAGTGATATGCTTACCGTTGGCGTTCATCTTTAAGAGATGAGCTTTTCCGGGTATCTCCACCTCTTCGTCGTTGGTGTTCCCCCTGATAGTCGCCTCGGTATCGCCGTCGCCGGTCATTTTCTGATAATCCATGGTGACAATCTTTACCGGTCCTTTTGCGGAAAACTCTCCCGTCACTTGGTTATATGTAAGATCATCCCCCAAAAATACGGCGGGCAATGCGCTTTCTTCGGTCAGAGGTCTTCTTAAATTGTTCTTTATAAAGTGGCTCTCTGCGATAAGTTCCTTCTGTTCGTCGGTAAGCTGTTTTTCTCTCTCATTACGCCTTCGGTTCTCGATAAAATCCAAAACCTCGGCGCCCGTATCAGAATCCCCTTCATACGCCGCATCAACCGGCAATGGGAGCGCCAACGCAGCCGCTAACACCGCCAATATCCCTGTTATCTTCTTCATTTATTACTCCCATCATTTATTTTAATAATTATTTTTTAGTAAAAATTTCATATAAAACAAAACTTATAAATACCCGGGAGTCCAGAGGGCGACTGCCCTTTGGCGGGGTGCAGGGGCAGCGCCCCTGCCGGGTTTGGGCGGAGCCCAACAGAAATCACTCGGCGTTAATGGCCATTTGGACTCCGTAAAGGGGAGTGTCGTTTTTGGTTTCTACATAGAGTTCGGTGCCTTCGGGAAGCTCGATGTTTTTGCCCTTTACGAAGGCTCCGGCGATAATGCCGACGGGACCAAGGAGGGCAATGCCTGCGATACTTGCGCCGGCTGCCATAGCTGCGTTTTTCATCTCAGTTTTTGAGGCTTCTCCGACATAAGTATCGACATAAGTGCCTTCCATTGCCTTTGTCTTTTCAAATTCGACAACAAGCTCCGCATTCCTGCCAAAATTTCTTGCGGGCGCAACTTTTGTTACCTTGCCTTCGCCTTTTGCGCCTTTGGTAAAGACAAGAACGCCGTCAGACACAACGTCCGCCGCAACGTGATATTTGACTTTGTCGCCGACTTTGATGTTTTTGGTGGTGACGGGTTCAGACAGGGCAATTTTTATAAGGGTGCCGGCGGGAATGGTGGTTTTTACCATGGGAAGCTGATTTTCGCCAAAGGACGCAGTTGAAAGATCGTCAAGCCGTTCGGTAAGTGTCCCTGTGCCGGTTTTGCCGATAATTTTCATCTCCATCGCGGAAAGCCGGGTGATTAAAGGCTCGTCGCTGACTTCCCTGCGGACGTTCCACTCGATGGCGTTCATCAACGCTTCTTTGGAAGGCTCGTTAGCGTTGGTATAGAGTTCGTCGTAAAGAGCGTCTATGCGGCTTGTCATGGAGCCGCTGTTCAATCTGCCGTTGTATTCTCTTTCAAGACGCTCTATACGCTCCATCACAGGCCCTGCCTGGGCTTTGCCGTAAGTTGCGACTTCCATGGACGAAAGGCTGCCTTCAATATCCTCCGGCGCAGCGAATACCAAGGAAGACGACAACATTGACGCTACTAATAACATACTGATTTTCTTTTTTAGCTTCATTATATTTACTCCTTATTTTTCCTCGATATGCCCATAAGGCTCGGGATGTATAAGTATATCCATCTTGCCAAATCCTATGCGGCGGATTTTCTCTTCAAGCTCGTCGCATATTGCGTGTATGCGGGAAAGCGGCAATGCGCCTTCAAAGAGAACGTGCACGTCAAGCATCTTAACGTCTCCCGAGCGCCTCGTCCTTAAAGCGTGTAATCCTCGAACTTCGGGAATCGAACGTATAACCTCACCGATTTTATCCTCTTCCTCAGACGGAAGGCTTGCGTCCGTAAGCTCCAAAAAGGCTGATTTTGCAAGGGACGCGCCCGCGTGAATTATCACGAAGGCAACGCCTAAACTTATAACCGAGTCTAGCCACATCAAGCCGGTGAGTTTTATAAGACCAAGCCCCAAAAGAACTCCCATTCCCGTCCAAATGTCCGCGCGCAGATGAACGGCATCCGCTCTTAACGCTTGGGAAGAAGTTTCTTCGGCCACCTTCATAAGATAAGACGATACCAAAAAATTTAGGATTACAGAAATAACCATTACAATAACGCCAAGAGTTATCGTTTCGGGTTCTCTGTTGTTTTTTATGGATTCCACCGCATGAAGGGCGATCATAATCCCCGCCATCATTATAAGGATTGATTCCGTGCCGGCGGAGACGTTTTCAAATTTACCGTGGCCGTAATCGTGTTCCTTATCAGGCGGCGCTTTGGACTTTTTTATGGCGAAAAACTGCCCCATGGCAGAAAATAAATCGACGGAAGAATGTATTCCTTCCGAAAGTACGCTCATTGCGCCCGTATACAGCCCGGTCGCAATTTTTAAAACCACCATTCCCGCGTTTGCCCCAACGGACAAAAGGGCGGCGCGTTCCTTTTTTTCCATTATATATCCGGCTCCGTTCGCTTCTGCCAATCTACGACAAATCGCATTATTACGCCATAAGGCGAATCAAGCGGAATTGGCATTGCAATGCCGTTCCCTTTAATCTCCTCCAAGAGTTCCCTCGGACTATAGTTATATATCTTTCTCTTGATGATTTCGTAAGTATTGTTTTTCCGATTAAATCGAATATTTTCTTCAATCAGTTTATTATACGCAGGCTTTTTAACGGAAATTTTCGTAACAAGATATTCTTCCGTTAGTGTAATATTGTCCACCTCGGCATAATACCCCGCCCCGTAAAATTCGCCTACAAAGCGTTCGTCGGCGTAACACGAAGTATTTAACAGAAATAACAATAATATATTAATAAATAGAATATACCTTTTCATAAGTTGAACCTTCTGGTGTGGTTTTGCCCCTTAGGACTCATAAATAATTCATTTTTAGCATATTCTCGGAACGATAATCCCCCTTGGCATCTCCACAACTCTTATAGAACCAAGCGGCGTTTTCATTCCGACTTTTCCCGCGGCCTTATCCGTTGTTTCTCCTATAATCGCCGCGTCCGTCCCGTGTTCGTCTTCTCTCACAGCGGCAAGGACAGCGTCTGCGTCCCCCTTCGGGACAAAGGCGACGAGTTTTCCCTCGTTGGCAAGGGTCAGAGGGTCAAATCCAAGCATATCCGAAAGCCCCTTGACTTCTTCCTTTATGGGGATTTTTGCTTCGTCTATGATAATTCCGACGTCCGCCGCTTTTGCAATCTCGTTGAGCGTTGCCGCCAATCCACCTCTGGTGGGATCTCTGAGCGCCGCTATATTCTTCGACGCTTTGAACATCTTTTCAACCATCTTGTTTAGTGGCGCTGCATCGGATTTCAAATTAGATTTCATGTTATGCCTTGCGGCAAGTATCGTCGCTCCATGATCTCCCATACTGCCGGATACTATTATCTTCATATCGGTTTTTACGTTTTTGGGTGAAATATCTGCGCCCTCAATAATATCGCCGATTCCCGCCGTATTGATAAATACGCCGTCAACCTTGCCTTTAGGCGCAACCTTCGTGTCTCCCGTAACAAACAAAACTCCCGCATATTCGGCGGCTTTTTTCATATCCGCCAAAATATCCTTTAATTCCGCAACGGGAAATCCTTCTTCCAAAATAACCGCCGCCGACAAGAACCTAGCCTTAGCCCCCGTCATGGCGAGATCGTTCACGGTTCCCGATACGGCAAGCGTCCCAATGCTGCCCCCCGGGAAAAACCTGGGGCTTACCACATAAGAATCCGTGGTAAAAGCAATATCGCCGCTAACTTTCAGCCGCGCCCCGTCGTGCATTTCGGCCAGTATTTCGTTTCCCAAATAAGGAAATACCACATCTTTCATCAGCGCTTCGCCGGCGCTGCCTCCGGCGCCTTCCGCCAGTGTTATCAGTTCTTTCATTGTTTCTCCTTTTAGGTGAGTTCCTTCTTTCTTTTTCTTTCTCTTTTTTGTAAAAAAGAGAAAGAAAATGAAAGAAGCAAAGAAAAAGAAAGAGAAAAAACTTTAATAATGGGTTTGGTTACTTTTTGTCAGTTAAACTATCAGGTAGCTTACATGGGAGTCCAGAGGGCTGCGCCCTTTGGCGGGGTCAAGGGGCAGCGCCCCTTGTGGGGTTTGGGGCGAAGCCCCAACTATTCAAATGAAAAGCTGGCTCGTCCATACTTGTAGTAAGCGGCGCATACGCCTTCGACGGAGACCATGCAGGGGCCTATCGGGTTTTCCGGGTTGCACGTCTTGTCAAAAAGAGGGCAATTAAATGGGGTGATAACGCCTTTAAGCACATCGCCGCAACGACAGCCGGTGGTTTTTGGGCTGGGTTTTACGGTCAAGGGCAACACTTTTTCGATGTCGAACGAAGAAAATTCATCTCTCATGCAAAGTCCCGATAAGGGGATAATCCCCATGCCTCGCCACGCCGCGTCGGCTTTTTCGTAAACCTTTTCGGTTACAGAGCGGGCGACGGGGTTGCCTTCGTCTTTAACTACAGCTTGGTAGGCGTTTATGAGTTTTGCTTCATTATTTACAACCATATTTAATAGAAAGGTTATTGCCGTTAAAATTTCGTCCGCTTCAAATCCGCTGACAACGGCGGGGATTTGATGTTCTTCTTTTAAGAAGCGAAACGGCTCAAGCCCCGTAACAACCGCCACATGACCGGGAAGGATAAAACCATCGACTTTGACAGTTTTATCTGCTATAAGCGTTTTTAAAGCCGGCGGTACAAGCTTTTGGGCAGATAACAAATATAAATTTGAAATGCCCGCTTCCTTTGCGGCTATCGTCAGCGCCGCCGCCGTGGGGGATGTGGTTTCAAAACCGACCGCGAGGAAGATTACCTTTTTATCCGGGTTATCCCTAGCAATATCAAGACTGTCCAGCGGCGAGTAGATAATTCTAATATCTGCGCCCTCTGTTTTCGCCTGTTCCAAACTAGACTCGGACCCGGGCACCTTCAACATATCGCCGAACGTGGCGATTATCGTATCAGGGCGCTTCGCATAAGCTATCGCCTTATCCATATAAACATCGTCTGTAACGCAGACGGGGCAACCGGGGCCTGATACAAGCTCCACGTTTTTCGGCAAGAGCTGCCTTATGCCGTGCCTAAAGATGCTGACGGTATGCGTCCCGCAGACTTCCATAAATCGAACGGGCTTAGTTAATTTTTCGGATAAAGAATGTATCTCTAATAATAACTTTTTTTCTTCCAAAACAAAAATCTCCGATTTTAAGTTTATTACTTTCTTTTTTCTTTTTTGTAAAAAAGAAAAAGAAAAAAGAAAGTAACAAAGAAAAAAGAAAAAGAAAAAACTTTAATAAACCAGAACTTACAATTTTAACACTGAATTTGAATTTTGCGCCTAACCTCTTATTAAAGTTTTTTTCTCTTCTTTCTTTTGTTTCTTTTCTTTCTTCTCTTTTTTTCAAAAAAAGAGAAGAAAGAAAAGAAAGAACTATCCTCTAAAGCGAAAACACTGTTCTTGGGGCGCCGTTCATTTCGGCTAAGAGGGCGTCGGTTTCGTCCGCTTGTTTTTCGTCAACTATCTCCATTGCAAAACCTGCGTGGACTAAGACGAAGTCGCCCACTTTGGCGTTGGGGAGGAGCATAAGGCTAATCGCGCGTTCAACGCCTTTACGCGAAACTTTTGCAACGGCGCCATCGACTGAAAGCACCTTAGCCGGAAAAGCCAAACACATGAATTTTCCTCCTTTTTTTCATAAATCGCCAATATTATACTACAAAAAGAATTTAAGTGGAAGAAATTTTTTGAGATTAGCGGAAGATTTTCGGAAGATTTTTGAACATACATTGAAAAATCTAGAAAACGCAACTCTAACATAAAAAATAATCCGTAATCAACATCTTCAAAAAATTCTTGACAAAAGCCCCCTAAAGGTACACACTTCCATTATAAGCAACTTTCAAACGTAGCGGTTATATTCTTCTGTCCGTTTAAACTTTTTGACGGTAAAAGGCTGTAAATTTCACACAATTCCTCTGTACATATGGTTTAACGGACCTCTGCCATTGCCTAAATCTAAGTTTGCCTCTATTGCCCCCAAGACGTATTGTTTGGCGTTTTTAACGGCGTCTTTCAAGGTTTCGCCTTTGGCAAGATTGGACGCTATGGCGCTGGATAAGGTGCAACCCGTGCCGTGGGTGTTCGGGTTGTCCGCTCGTTTTGCGGCGTACTTTGCCGTTTCCCCTTCCTTGGTTGCGAGAATGTCAACAGCGTCGTCCGTCAGGTGCCCGCCCTTTGCCAGCACTGCAACCTTATATCTTTTTGCCAATGTTACCGCCGCCTTTTCCATGCCGGCTATATCTTTTATTTCTTCACCCACCAATACGCCAAGTTCCGATAAATTTGGCGTTATAACCTCCGCAAGAGGAAACAGCTTTTCAGTCAGCGCTTTTTTAGCCTCGTCCTTCATCAAAACGCTGCCGCTGGTGGACACCATCACAGGGTCTACCACTATATGCCTTGCCTTATACCTTTCAAGTTCCTCCGCAATTACCTCTATCAATGCGCTTGACGACACCATACCTATTTTTACCGCGTCCGGGAAAATATCGTCAAACACGGCTCGAATTTCTTCCCTTAAAAATTCGGGCGCAACTTCCGATATACTTCTTACCCCCGTGGTATTTTGCGCCGTCAATGCGGTTATCGCCGACATTCCATATACCCCGTGCGCCGTCATGGTCTTTAAATCCGCCTGCACGCCGGCTCCCCCCGAACTGTCGCTTCCCGCTATCGAAAGTACTTTATACATGTTTATTCTCCTTTTCTTGGGCTCCGCCCAAACCCGGCAGGGGCGCTGCCCCTGCACCCCGCCAAAGGAGCTTCGCCCCTCTGGACTCCCGTTTTATGAGTTTTTGAATATAACAAGACTAGATGTCCCCCACCTCTTAGGTGGGGGTCTATATCGGAAGAAAGGCGGAAGTTTAAATCTCCCGCCTCTCGGACGTCTTGTTGAAATGCTGACGTATGTAGTTTTTTCTTCTGGCGAAGAAAAAACTTGAATTAAGGCATTTTAAATTCCATGCTGAGTTAAAACCCATTATTAAAGTTTTTTCTTTCTCTTTTTTTCTTTGCTTCTTTCTTTCTCTTTCTTTTATACAAAAAATAAAGAGAAAAAAAGAAAGAAGGAACTTGCCTTTACCACCAGTGCCACCAGTGAGGTGCTTATGAGATATATTCTGCTTATACTTTGTTTTTTCCTGCTTCCCGTTGTTGCATTTGCTAAAACCGTCACGGTTACGGGGTATGGAGGAAGTGTTCAAACCGCTCAAAAGGACGCTCTACGCAACGCTATTGAATCAGCCGTTGGCGTTAGGGTCGATTCAAAAACTCTTACGGAAAACTACGTTCTTGTGAAAGATAGGGTATTCACAAGTTCCGAAGGGTATATAGCAGGCTTTGAAGTGCTTTCTCAAACTCAAGAAAACGGGATGTACATTGTAAAAATCCGAGCTGATGTCAGAGAGGAACTTTTCAACAATATCGTTACGGAAAAGCAAAAACGTAATATGATAAAAGCGGAGCTTCTTGATCCGCCCATTGCGGTCGTAGTTAAAGGGGATGATTCCGGCGCTGCTGAAAACGCCATTGTAAACGGATTAAAGCAAATAGGGTTTACAAGAATCGTAAATCAAAGAGCAAATCCTCTTTTTTTGACAGAAGCTGCCGTTACGCTAAATAAAACCGGTATGACGGGCGGCATATATAACATTAAATTAAAAGTGACAAATCTAAAAACGGGAGAGACGGTTTTCAGCGGTCAAGAATCGGCAAGAGCGGCGGGAAGCCAAGGAAAGAGGCGAGCCGTTAAGAGAATTTGCGAGAAACTCTTGGGACAAATAGACCTTGAAGTCGTGAAAAGCGCCGCCGACATGAAGACCCATATTGTCGTTGTTGTGACTAATCGTCCCGACCTCAACCTTACCGAAAAAACCAATCTTCTAAACAGTATTCCCGGGGTTTTAAAAGTTTACCCAAGGCGTTCCAACAAAAATATAACGGAATTTGACATAGACTATTTCGGCAATACGGAAGATTTTGCAAACGCTTTGGAGCAAAAGGGATTACGCATAACAGAATTAAACGGAAATTACGTTAAAATATAATATAATATAAAAAAGTAACGCTTAAGCATAGATTTAAAGCCGATAAAGTTTTTTCTTTTCTCTTTTTCTTTGTTACTTTCTTTTTCTCTTTTCTTTTTTTCAAAAAAGAAAAGAGAAAAAGAAAGTAAGGTTTTTTAAAATGCAAAAAAAACCGCCCGAGTTATTCGGACGGTTTTTTATTTCACGAAAGCAAACCCACGGATCTAAACAAAAGAATTGTAAGAATAATGGGGGCGCCGTATTTCATTAAAAAGGTGTAAAGCCCGGGGATATAAAAATTCTCTCCGTTTTTGGTAACTTCAGCGATGATTTTCTTGGGTCCCACGAACCAGCCTATAAGAATACAGGTGCTAATAGCGACGAGCGGCATCAAAAGGTTGTTGCTGATAAAGTCCATGATGTCTAAGATCTGTCCGGTAGCGCCTGTGGGAAGTTTAACCTCGAAATAAAAAGCGTTGTAACCAAGGCAAACTATTCCGCCTATTACAAGAGCTATAACCGTTTGAGCCAAGGTTGCCGTTTTGCGACTGATGTTAAAATGCTCCATTAAACTTGAAACAATGGCTTCCATTATGGAGATATTACTGGTGAGCGCCGCAAAGAAAACCATAACAAAGAAGGCTACGCCCACGAAGCTTCCGATTGCGCCCATTTCAACAAATATTTTCGGCATTGTGACAAACACAAGCGACGGACCGGCGACTTCCATACCTTCCCTGCCCATAAATACATAAAGAGGAAGGATTATCATAACGCCCGCCAAAAACGCCACGAGCCAATCGAAAAATTCGATATGTATAACGCTTTTGGATATATTGCCGCTATCTTTAAAATATGAACCGTAAGCCACCATAATACCCATGGCGACGCTTATCGAGAAGAAAAGCTGCCCCATTGCGTCAAGGAACACTCCTATAAAGTGGGACAGGGTAACGTTTGATAAATCCGGCACGATGTACACAAAAAGCCCGTCCATACCCGTGCGGGTTACGCCGTTTTCCGTATGGCTGATGGTAAGGACAAAAACGGCTATGGCGATAATCAGGATTAAAAGCGCCGGCATCAAAACCTTTGATACCCGCTCGATACCTTTATTAACACCGGACACAATGGCGAGCGAGGATATCAGCAAAAACACAGCCATAAGCGCGATAGGCTCCGTGGTTGATGTGATAAACCCGCCAAAGAAGCCGTCCGCCGCTACTCCTTCGCCGACGCCCGTAAGGTACGCCAAGGAATATTTAGTGACCCAGCCGCCTATGGCGCAGTAATATGGGAAAATTATAAACGGGACTAAAGTCGCAAAAAAACCTATCCATTTAAAATTCCCGTTAAGCGTTCCATAAGCTTTAAGAGGACTGCTTTTAGTCATGCGGCCTATGGCGATTTCCGTCATCAACAGGGCAAAGCCAAAGGTAAGCGCTAAAGCAATATAAACGGTAAGAAAAAGTCCTCCGTCGTTTTTCGCCGCCAAATACGGAAAGCGCCAGATATTGCCAAGCCCTACGGCGCTGCCCGCCGCAGCCAACACAAACCCTACGGATCCGGAAAATGAACTTCTTTCTTTATCCTCCAAAAAATCATCTCCTCTCCTAATATAACCACGAATTATACTTGAAGACATTGCGTTTGTCAAGTGAGGCGAATTAGACGTATGTGTCAAAAAGTGAAAAAAGCAACCTCAAAGGTTGCTTCAGACTGTAGACAAATCAATAAATATCGTGCTCTTCACGGCTCTCCCTCCGCCCTTCGGGCACCTCCCTCTAAGAGGGAGGCACTCGGATTGCGACTTTAGAGCCAAAAAATTTCAATATTTCCTCAAACCAAGCCCCCC
>JAGBMX010000050.1 GCA_017634675.1 Selenomonadaceae bacterium
CCTACCTGCATTATCGATGGCATGATTTGCCTAATGATTACGAGGTGATGTCAGAAAATCATTGAGTCTTGTACTATGATTCGATTTTAATGTCAAATTTTTTTAGTTTTGTGTCCAATTTTTGTTGACCAGTGCAATATAATAGAAAAGTCACCTTTACGTTGCCTCCCCTGAAAGGGGAGGGGGACCGCGAAGCGGTGGAGAGGTCGACCATGAACGGCACTAATTCACCTTTCGCACCACTATGTTGTATTACCCGTGAATAGTAACTGGTGTTCACAAGCTTTCAAATATTTGCTCGTAATATACATTGTAAATTGCTTTATTTATTGGTATAATAGAGAAGAATTTGCAGATAACTTATTTAAACTTGTTATTGAAAATATAATAAATATAAGGGGTGACAGGCATGTTGGTCAGCATAGACCTTAACCGGGCAGATATGCGTACATTAGAATTGCAGGCCGCTGCGCGACAAACTAATGTTGAGGACTTTTTCAAACAAATTATATTAAAAGAGATATATCCGATAAAAACGGATTTAAGTCCATTTTTAGAATTAGCCGGAAATATAGATATAGATGAACAGGCTGTCAATTCGCTCCGTCAAGGGAGTACGTTGTGATGGTTATTGTCGATACCAATATCCTTATAGGATTTCTTAGACATCCAGACGAAGAAACACTGCGCTGTTTGCAGGAAAATTCTGTTTGTTTATGTGGCGTTGTAAAAGCGGAACTTATGCACGGTGCGCGTAGCGCAGAAGATTGCGAACGACTTTCAAATGCTCTGAAATGTTTTCCGTGTCTTGGCATGAAAGAAAGTGATTGGGTCGATTTGGGACGAAATTTGTACGCTTTGCGTTCTCATGGTGTTACAGTTCCGTTTCAAGATGCAATTATCGTAACGATTGCGCTGTCAAATTTTGCTAGTGTTTGGACAAATGATCGTCATTTTAACATGATGAAAACAGTTTTTCCTGATTTAAAGTTATTTAATTCGTAGTCAATTACTTTCATAAGTTTTATATTTTTTATCGCGTGAAAAAATTTACGCGACTTTTTTTTGCAGTATTTTCCTTCTTGTTGTATAATGTGGAGCAGAAGATTGAAAATAAAAATAAACCTGTGGAGAGTGTTTTCTTATGCGCCTATTCAAAATTATTGCCGCTCTTTTCTTGGGAATAATTTCGCTTGTCGAGATTTCTTTTGCGGAATGCGGCAGTAAAAAAATTGTCATAAATCTTCCGAGTCGCTCCCTTGCCCTTTACGACGACAACACAAAGGTTCGGCTTTATCCTATTGCTATCGGTAGACCTTCTTCTACCACTCCCGTTGGCTATTTTAAAATCAGCAGCAAGGATAAAAACCCTACATGGACAGACCCTAGCAATCATAAAAATGTTATACCTTCCGGTCCTTCTAATCCTTTGGGGTATCGTTGGATGCAGCTTTACGGTAATTATGGGATACACGGCACCAACAATCCTAGCAGTATAGGGCATTATGTCTCTAACGGCTGTATTCGTATGAAAGAGGAAAACGTAGAGGAACTTTTTGATTTGGTGGAAATCGGCACTCCCGTTGAGATAAATTATAACAGGGTTATTGTTGAGAAAACCCCCGAAGGCGTTGTGGCTTATTATGTGTACCCTGATATTTATAATCGTCAAAAGTTGACCGTGGATATGATTAAAAATTGGCTCAAAGGCTACGGCGTGGAAAATTTTGTAAGCGATGAGGACATAATAAAAAAAATAAAAGCCTCCGATGGCGCGCCCTCCTTTGTGGGAAAATCCAATACCATAATTTTAAACGGCGAAAAGCTGAAAGATAAGGCTGTGCAGTTTGACGGGGTAATGTACCTTCCCACAGAAAAAATAGCGGAAAAATTGGAAGAAAAAATCGAGTGGAATAAAGAAACCGGTATAATAACTACGCATCACGGCGCATCGGCGGGTTCCGTGAAAAACGATGTGCTTTACATGGACGCGAGGGATTTGGAAAAATTGTTTCAAATTCGAGGCGGCTTGAATGATAATAATTTTGTCATAGGAAGCGCAGAAAAAGCAAAGGAGAACAACATCGGGACTATTGCCGGCATGGATCAGCAAAAGGCGTCGCAGGATACTGAACCTATTAAGAAAGAACAGAAACCGGAAGATGTTGACAATACAGTTGTAAATACGGCGGAACCGATGGTTAAAGACGGAAGCAAGACGGAGGTTACAACGGGCAAAGAGGAAAAAAGAAATATTGACTCTGTTAATAATAAAAATACTTCAACAAATGTAAAAAAAGGCAGCGGCAAAAAAGGAAGGCCTGTTATTGTAAGAAATACGAAAAATAAGGGGGCTTTGCGTTGAAGCTTGCAATTTTAGACGGCAGCAGTCTTTTGTACCGCGCATTTTACGCATTGCCCCTTTTGTCAACGGCGGGGGGAATCTATACCAACGCGATAGTTGGCGTTTACAATATGCTTACGAAGCTTTTGAAGGAAGAATCCCCCGACGGCGTGATTATCGCATTTGACAAGAGCAAGGAAACTTTTCGCAAAAAGAAATACGATAAATACAAGGGAACCCGGAAACCAACGCCTGACGAACTCAAAATGCAAATCCCAATGTTCAGGGAATTTGCCGCCGTTCACGGCATTAAATTTATCGAAATTGAAGGTTACGAAGCCGACGATATAATAGGAACGCTTGCGACAAAAGCGGAGGCTGCGGGACACGAGGCTATCGTTGTCACCGGCGATAGGGATGCGTTGCAGCTTGTTAGGCCTAATTTAAAAGTTTTCTTTACAAAAAAGGGAATAAGCGATATAAAAATTTACGATGAGGAAGCCTTTCGGGAAGAATATGGTATGGAGCCTATTCGACTCCTTGATTTAAAGGGACTAATGGGGGATTCGTCGGACAATATCCCGGGAGTTTCCGGCGTAGGCGAAAAAACTGCGCTGAAACTTATGCGTGAGTACGGAAGTCTTGAAAATGTTTACGCCAATATAGACAATATTTCCGGAAAGAAATTGAAGGAAAACCTGATAAATTGCAAGGAGCAGGCATTTTTGTCGAAGGAACTTGCGACTATTTGCCTTGAAACTCCCAATTTGAATTTTGAGCCGAATAATTACGGCATTAAACCGGATTTTGCCGCTATGAGGGAGTTTTGCGTAAAATACGAATTGCAAAAAGTTTGGCAGACTTTTGAGAAGAACTTCGGCAAAAATTTAGCAAATTCAGATGATGCGCCTTTGACGTTAAATTTTGACGGAACAGCCGATAGTAAAGTAAGTTCGGGTCTTTTGTCGGATTCTCCCAAAATCGCATCTCCGGAATTGAGTCTTGAATACGAGTTTATTGACAGCGTTGAAGAATTGGAAAGTTATTTTGCTGATGAGCCTATAACGCTGGGATTAGAAACGACGGGACGCAATGTGGATATGGATGTTTTGGGTATTATGCTGAAAACTTCCTCCAAAACGGGTTATATCGTTGCAGATTCCTTAATCTATTCAAAGGCGATAGAACTTTTAAAATCGACGAAGGAGATTTGGGTTTATGATAAGAAAAATCTTTATCACGCAGGGTTTTCCTACCTTTCCAATGTTACGGATATTTTTTTGGGAGCGTATCTCTTACACCCGGAGGCGGAAGGAAAAATTGAGCGCATAGCAAAGAGTATGTTGCCGGGAGTTTTTGTACCCGAAAAGTTAAAAGACCCGAAACAGATTTTGACTCTTGAAGTGACAATCGTTCAACAAATAGGGCGAAAAGTTTTGGGTGAGTTAAAGGAATATGATTTGCTTTCGCTTTACGAAGAAATGGAAATCCCCCTTATTGATGTTTTGTACGGTATGGAGCGGGCGGGGGTATTTTTGAACCGTGAAAAATTAGGCGCGGAAAGCGTTCGTATTGCCCGCGATATTGAGAAACTTGAAAACGACATTTATTCCCTTGCGGGGGAGACATTTAATTTAAATTCTCCAAAGCAGCTGGGAGATATACTTTTTGAAAAATTAGGGCTTCCTGCGTCGAAGAAAACCAAGAAGGGATATTCCACCAATGCGGAAATATTGGAGGGGTTAAAACAACATCATCCCATAATCGAGAAAATTTTGTCTTATCGTATGCTTTCCAAACTTAAATCCACATACCTTGATTCGTTGGGCGCGCTTGTGTCAAAGCGAACGGGCAGATTGCACACGACTTTTCATCAAAAGATAACGGCAACTGGTAGGCTCTCTAGTTCCGATCCCAATTTGCAGAATATCCCCGTAAGGCGTGAGGAAGGTCGCGCCATACGCGCCTTGTTTATACCATCTGGCGGCTATGATTTACTGCTTTCCGCAGATTATTCTCAGATAGAGCTTCGCATTTTGGCGCACCTATCGGAAGACAAAGGCATGATAGACGCATTTTTGGCGGGGGACGACATACATAGACGCACGGCTTCCGAGGTGTTTAACGTACCGTTTGACGAAGTGACGGACGAAATGCGCAGAAGAGCCAAGGCGGTAAATTTTGGCATTGTGTATGGAATCAGCGATTTTGGATTATCTCGTGATTTAGGCATAACGAAAAAAGAAGCCAAGGAATATATAGAAGCGTATTTTGCCCGTTATACGGGAATAAAAAAATTTATAGACGAAACCATAAAGATAGCAAAGGAGCGGGGTTACGTAAAGACCATGTTCAATCGCCGCCGCGCCCTGCCTGAAATTTCAAGCGCTAATTACAATATAAGAAGCAACGCCGAACGCATGGCGATGAACACTCCCATTCAGGGGACTGCGGCGGACATTATTAAACTTGCCATGATAAAGACTGACAGAGCTCTGAAGGAAGCGGGATTAAAGAGCAGGATACTCTTGCAGGTGCATGACGAACTTGTTATTGAAACTGTAGAGACGGAGGCGCAGAGAGTTTCGGAAATAGTAAAAGACGCTATGGAAACTGTGGTTAAACTTAGAGTACCGCTTACGGTTGATGTTCACACAGGGAAAAATTGGGCAGAGGCGAAATAAATGAAAGTTTTGGGTTTAACAGGCGGAATCGCTTCCGGCAAAACCGCTGCGGCGAATATATTGATACAATTAGGCGCAAACGTTATAGACACGGATAAAATCGCCCATGAACTTGCAAAAATTGATATGCCTTTATGGAACGCTTATGTTGCCCATTTTGGCAAAGATATTCTTATGCCGGATAAGAACTTGGACAGAAGAAAAATCGCCGACAGTATTTTTAACGATCCAAAGGAGCGGGAATGGATCGACAATACGGCGCACCCTTTGATTAGAGAATGCGTCGAGGCTGAATTTGCCCGATTGAAAAAAAAGGGAGAAAGAGCTGCTGTTTTGGATGCGCCACTGTTATTTGAAACGAATTTTCGGGACCTGGCGGACTATATCTGGGTGGTGTATGTTTCAAAAGAAACTCAACTTAGTCGCTTAATGCAGAGGGATAATGTGGATAAAACGGCGGCTGAAGCGAGGTTAAAGGCGCAGATGCCTCTTGACGAAAAAAAGCGGTTAGCGGATTTTGCGATTTGCAATGAAGGCAGTTTAGAAGATTTGAAGAAAGCGGTGAAGACGGCTTGGACGGAGTTTTTGGCGGTATAAGACCCCATATTAAATTTATCGGCAAAGGCAAGACAAGGAGAAAAAATCTTGCGCTTATATCCCTATTCTTTATAGTAGCCGTATGTTTTCTCATATATTTTCTTTTTCAATTCAGTTCTGTTCAACGAAAATATATTTATCCATATCCATATCAAAACGAAATATCCTTTTATTCAAAACATTACGGGGTAGAAACCAACATGGTGCTTGCGGTTATAAAAGCCGAAAGCAATTTCAAAAAAGAAGCGACCTCAAGGCGCGGCGCTATGGGGCTTATGCAGCTCATGCCTTCTACCGCAGCTTGGATTGGGGAACAGTTGGGAGATAAGGAATGTACCCTTGTTGAATTTTACGAACCCGAACGGAATATTCGCTATGGCGTGTGGTATTTGTCAGATTTAAAAGAGGAGTTTAACGGTAATTTAGTGTTGACTCTTGCGGCTTATAACGCAGGGCGCGGCAATGTCAAGGCGTGGATGAGGGAATACGGGTGGACTATGAATTTTAACGAAATCGACGCTATTCCTTTCGGAGAAACTCGGGAATATGTAAAAAAAGTTCTGCAAAACCGCGAAAAATATCAGAAACTATACAAATAAGGGGCGCTTTTGATGAAAAGTTACTTTATAAAACCTGATGACGGCGTTTTTTCCCGTTTGACGGAGAATATGAAGCCGACGGAGGAAGAGCGCCTCTTTTTTTCTTCCGTAAAAGTTGATTATGTAGAAATTTTGCCTGAAAAGAAACACTGGAAAATCATATTGTCCGAAAATACTTCCGTAAGCGAGCATTTTCTGATTAAAGTCGCGGCGCATATAAAGAAAACTTTTGAGTTAAACGACATTATTTTTTTTCAAGCCGCAAGTGAAGATAATGTCGTTGCCGATAAAAAAATTGATACAAAAGAAAAAAATGAAGTTGCGACGGAGATAAAAACCAATTATGCGCCTAGGGAAACTCATGTAATTCCACAAGATACCAACACTATAGTCCTTCCAAAAGAAGAACCAAAGAAGAAACCAAAAAAACACGAACCGAGTGAAAACGGCTCCGCAAAAAAAGCCGATATAGCCGATAACACCATTGTTATGGAGAATACCGGCGATGTTATTTTCGGGCGTGAAATTATGGGTAAGCACGTTGATATTGGAAGTATCGAGGGTGAGCAAAAGCACGTTATAATCGAAGGGGTAATAGGCGAAGGCTCTACTTCTGCGCCGAAAACCAATGAGTTTAAAACCGGCACCAAGCTTTTGTCGTTCGCTATATCGGATAATACCAACGGGATTTATTGCAAGAAATTTTTCAAGGATAAGAAAGACCTTGCCGAATTTGACAAGATTGTAAGCAATATAAAAGGCGGCATGGAGGTTCGCGCTGAAGGTGCAGTCCGAATGGACAATTATCAGGGCGAAATGGTTTTATATGTTGACAGTCTTTCTAAAAAGGAAAAGAAGGGTAGGGAAGACAAAGCCGAGGTAAAACGTGTGGAACTTCACGCTCATACCACAATGAGCGCAATGGACGCTGTAGTGTCCGTAAAAAATCTCATAAAAACCGCCGCAAAATGGGGACATCCCGCCATTGCAATAACGGATCACGGCGTGGTGCAAGCGTACCCGGACGCAGCGAAAACCGTTGCGGACAACAAACTTGACATTAAGATTATATATGGCATGGAAGGCTATTTAACCACCGACAACGGCAAAACTTCCTATCATATAATCATGCTTGCGAAAAACAAGGACGGTCTGCGAAATCTCTATCAGCTTGTGTCAATCTCTCATTTAAAGCATATTAACAGAGGTAAACCTAGAATCCCCAAAAAGCTTATCGAGGAATTTCGGGAGGGGCTTATATTAGGTTCCGCTTGCGAAGCGGGGGAGCTTATTCGAGCTATAGTAGCCGGCGCAAAAGACGAAGAACTTATCGAGATCGCTTCTTTTTACGATTATCTTGAAATTCAGCCCATAGGCAACAACGATTTCCTAAAACGCAGCGAGAGATTTCCGCATATTAAAACCGACGAAGATTTGATAAAGATAAATTTAAAGGTCGCAGAGCTTGCCAAACGCATGGGGAAAATGCTTGTGGCGACTTGCGACGTGCATTTTTTAAACCCCGAGGACGCTATTTACCGTAAAATTCTCCAAAGGGGAAGCGGTTATGAAGACGTTACTCAACCTCCTCTTTATTTTCGCACTACGGAGGAAATGCTTGCCGAATTTACTTATTTAGGTGATGAAGCCTACGCCGCAGTTGTGGAAAATCCCCTTAAAATCAACGATATGATTGAAAAATTTGAGCCTATCCCTAAAAACTTATATTCTCCCATCGTTCCCGGCGCTGAGGAAGAGATTGAGGAGATGTCCTATAACAAGGCTCGTGAAATGTACGGGGAAAATCTTCCGAAACTTGTTGAAGACAGATTAAAACAGGAACTTACGCCTATAATAGGTCACGGTTATGCGGGATTATACTTAATAGCGGAAAAACTTGTAAAAAAATCCAATGCGGACGGTTACTTGGTAGGCTCAAGAGGTTCGGTAGGATCTTCCTTTGTTGCGACCATGATGGGGATTACGGAGGTAAATCCACTACCGCCGCATTATCGTTGCCCCAAATGTTCTTATTCCAAATTTATCACCGACGGTTCATATGGTTGCGGTTACGATTTGCCGGACGAAAGCTGCCCCGTATGCGACACGCCCATGATAAAGGACGGGCATGACATTCCTTTTGCCGTGTTTATGGGGTTTAACGGCGATAAGGAGCCTGATATAGATTTGAACTTTTCCGGAGTTTATCAGCCTGTGGCGCATAAATTCACGGAAATAATGTTCGGTAAGGATTTTGCCTATCGCGCTGGAACTATCTCAACCGTGGCGGAAAAGACGGCTTATGGTTTTGTGCTTAAATACTACGAGGAGGAAAAAGTAAGGAAAAACCGAGCCTTTATTGAAAAAATGGCTAAAGGCTTAATGGGCGTAAAGCGCACAACGGGTCAGCATCCTGCGGGCATTATGGTTGTGCCTCGCAACATGGACATACACTTTTTTACTCCGATAAACCATCCTGCGGATGACAAAAGCAAATCCACAATTACCACTCACTTTGATTACCACTCCATAAGTTCAAGGTTATTAAAGCTTGATATACTTGGTCACGATGATCCGACGGTCATAAAGATGTTGGAGGATTTAACGGGACGGGACGCTAAAACCATTCCTTTTGACGATCCTGCGACCTTAAAGCTCTTTTCATCAACCGATCCCTTGGGTTTGTCCCCCGAAGAATTGGGCGCAAATTCCGGCACTTTCGGTATTCCGGAATTTCGAACGGGATTTACAAGGCAGATGATAGACGATACGCATCCCGACTGCTTCAGCGACCTTGTGCGCATATCGGGATTTTCTCATGGTACGGACGTATGGCTTGGGAATGCCCAAGAACTTATCAGAAACGGCACTTGCACCCTTAAAGACGCCATCTCCGCCAGAGACGATATTATGATGTATCTTATTCATAACGGAGTAGAACCGCTTCTTTCCTTCAAAACCATGGAAAACGTGCGAAAAGGAAAGGGGATTGCGCCGGATGTGGTTGAAACTTTGCGTAAAAATAAAATTCCCGAGTGGTACATCGAGTCTTGCCAAAAGATAAAATATCTTTTCCCCCGCGCCCACGCTACGGCTTACGTTATGATGGCGTATCGTATCGCTTACTGCAAGGTGCATTATCCATTGGCGTATTATGCGGCGTATTTTTCCATTCGCGCCGACGAATTTGACGCGGACGTTATAGCAAGGGGACAAGATGTTGTAAAGCGGGAACTTGACGCTCTTGAAACAAAATCCAAAGAGCAAAAACTCGATCTCAAAGAAAACGCTACTCTTGCGGTGCTTCAACTTGCCAACGAAATGTATTTAAGGGGATATAGCGTATCTAAAGTAGACCTGTATAAATCCGATGCGGAAAAATTTATCGTCATCGAAAACGGACTCTTGCCTCCCTTGGCTTCTTTAGCAGGCATGGGCGGGGTCGCTGCGGCAAATGTGCAGGAAGCTAGGAAAAAGGGCGAGTTTACTTCGATAGACAATTTAAAGCAGCGCACGGGAATTTCCAAAACCAATATCGAAGTCCTGCAAAAGCACGGCTGCCTCGACGGCATGAGCGAAACGGATCAGATAAGTTTGTTCTAGGGAAGTACTTCTTTCTTTCTCTTTCTCTTTTTTGTAAAAAAGAGAAAGAGAAAGAAAGAAGCAAAGAAAGAGAAAGAGAAAAAACTTTAATATCGTTTCCTCTTAGTTTTGTTAAAGGTTGACAATTTTTGCTAGTTATTGTTGTTAAAGGGAGTGAGAATATGTCTGATATGAGTATAGGCGGTTTCGGCGGATATGGAGCCGCAAACGGTTATGGAACGGGTAACTCTTGGGGAACCGGGGAAAACGATGGCAAATCTCCCACGGGAGAGTGTCAAACTTGTAAAAACCGTATGTATCAAGACGGATCCGATGAAATGGTATCTTTTAAAGCAGCGGGGCATATCGATCCGGATAATGCCGCTTCGGTTGTTATGAGCCATGAGCAGGAACACGTTTCCAACGCTTATCAAAAAGCCGAATTGGGCGGCGGCGAAGTGGTCCAGGCAAATGTTCGCTTAAACACGGCGATTTGCCCGGAATGCGGCAGGTCGTACATCTCGGGCGGCGTTACTTCCACTCAGATACGATATTATAACGAAGACAATCCTTACCAGGACAATTTGAAATCCACGGATGCGGTAAAATATAAAGGCGCAGGAGTGGATATAGACGCAGGCTAAATTTTTATACTCGCAAGCAGAAAAATTTACTAAAGGTTCAAAACCCAATTGCGAGTATATGCAGAGAGCGTAAGAGCTTTACCTCGCTTCGCTCGTAAATTCTAACGCTCTCTAGTATAAAAGGATATGAAAAGATTGCCAAACAAAATAAAATATTTAAACGAATGGAAATATTGGAGTTTTATTTTATTTGTATGCCTTTGTACCTTTTCATATCCTTTTATTTCAACACAATATCTTGACAGAATAGATGTGTTGTTTCATTTGAACAGAATCGAGGGAATAAAAGAAGGACTTCTTGCGCTTGAAATACCCGTTAGGATTCACGGGTATCAGATGAACGGGTACGGTACGGCGGACGGCGTTATGTACCCGGATTTATTTCTATATTTTCCTGCGATTTTGCGAATTTTAGGAGTTCCTGTAGAAATAGCTTGGAATGTTTTTTGGATTTTTTTGATTGCTTTTGGACTTGTAATTTCCGTTTTGGGATATACTCTTTGGACAAATGATTTAAGAAGCGGCGTTGCGGCGACTGTTTTACATAGCAGCGTTCTTCTCTATGTATATATTATGGGGCAAATGGTGGGAGATTATCCCGCCGTTATGACGCTTCCCTTGGCTTTTGCCGCCATGCTTAAAATATTGCAGAGCGAGGCGAATGCTAAATATTGGATTTTTTTCGTAATCGCCTTTACCGTTATTTGTGAAAATCATGTTATAAATACTTTTTTTGTGGTTGTTGCGGGACTCTTTGCCTGCATATATTATCGGAAGGCTTTTCTTAACCCTATTCAAAGAGCTTCGATTTTAAAGGCTGCGGGTTTTTCCTTGCTTTTAAATTTATGGCATATTCTTCCTTTTTTATATTTTTATAAAAACGTGGCTTTTCACATAAACACTCCGCCGTTATACGAAAGTTTGCATACGACTACCACGACCTTAACGCTGCTTTTCAAAAACGTTTTTTTAATCGGTTGGCCGATTGTAGCGCTTACGATTTTCTTTTTGTTTAAGTGTCATCGAAATAAGAAATTTATTTACAGCGTAATTTTTATGGTTTTCCTGATTTTAACCGATTGGAAATACTTTCCTTGGGAATTTATAGAGAAGAATTTCCCTTTTGGCTCGTTTTTGCCGAATTTTCAACTTCCCGTAAGATTTTTTTCTATAGGTTTAATTTTTCTGTGTCTCTTCTTAGGCGAATTTTTAGCGGATATTTTAAAATCGAAAAAAAATGTCATTGCCGTAGTAGGCGTATCTGTCGTTGCTTTTTCCCTCTTGTATCAGTATAATGTTCCTAAATACTATGGAGGCGAAGATTTAACGGATATAGGATTCGGTACTTATAAAGAAATTGTAATTTTACCTTCGTATACTTCAAACTTGGGAGACGTGCAGGAGGATTATTTGTATGCAGACGTTGATTTTCATAAACTTAGGAACAGTAAAGGCGAGGTTTACAATTCTGACGATTACAAGAGCGACGCAGTGATTTTTGACGCAAAAAAGCAAGCCACAAGATTGGAATTTTCGTATATTGCAGACAAAGATACAAAGGCGCAGGTTCCTCTTTTTTACTGGAAAGGGTATGAAGCAAAAAATGAAAAAGGCGAAAGGTTATATGTAAATTCGGGTGAACATCGTTTTATGGAGGTTGAAATACCTAAGGGCGAAGGCAGAGTTTTTATCCACTACGCAGGGCTTTGGTCATTTAGAATTTGCGATATTGTTTCTTTAATTTCGCTGACTGTGTTTTTGTTTTTATGCAAAAGGGAAAGGGAAAGATTTCTTTTATGAACGGATTTGTTAGAAACGAAAACTGTTTTTCACATAAAGACGAATATAAATTTTGGACGACGATTCTTATATTTGCCGCGCTGATTTTTTCCCTTCCTTATTTTTCTTTTGAATTTATCCACAAAACCGATACCCTTTTTCATCTTTGTCGGGTTGAAGGAATTAAAGAGGGACTTTTAGCCTTGGAAATTCCCGTGCGTATCAACGGATATGCCCTAAACGGTTACGGTACGGCGGACGGCATAATGTATCCGGATTTGTTTCTTTATATCGCCGCCTTTTTTAGAATTTTGGGATTGTCCGTGGGACTTTCTTGGAACTTAATGTGGATTTTTATGCTTTTTGTGGGAGTTTTTGCTTCTTGGTACGGATTTACTCTATGGACTAAAAATGTCCGCGCCGGAGCTTTGGCGGCTATTCTTTTTACGGGTATGTATATGTATCAAATAATAGCCGGGGATATGGTGGGACAAGTTGCGGCTACTTTGTTCATGCCCCCCGCTTTGGCGTCTCTTGTTATGATATTGCGTGACGGAAAAAAATCTTATTGGTTGATGCTTGCGCTCTTTGGAACGGTAATTTTCCAGAACCACATAATAACCATGCTGATTTTTTGCGCTATGGCTCTTGCGATTTGCATTTATTATCGACAGGCTTTTAAAAATCCGGCGCAAAGAAATGCGATTATAAAATCGGCGTTGTTTTTATTATTGCTTAACATCTGGCGAATAGTCCCATTTTTGTATTTTTATGAAACCGTAGCTTTTCAGGTTAATCACCCTTCATGGATAAATTCCTTTGCGGATATGAATATGTCTTTGAAAGATACTTTGCGTTGGCATATATATTTGGGATTTCCGCTTATCTTTTTCACTTTATACTTTTTGACGAAAGCGAACATAAAACAACAAAGAGGATTTTTGTATTCCTCGCTAGGCACCCTTTTTCTGATAATAATTTGCACGAGATATTTTCCATGGCGGTTTATCGAGGAAACTTTTCCTTTTGTGAAAGTTCTTTTCGTTGTGCAAATGCAGCAACGTTTCTTGTTCTTCGGCATTATATTTTTGTGTATTTATGTTGGTTTATTTTTGGCTGAAAAAGTTGGGGATATAAGGAAAAACAAACTTTACATATTGGTTTTGCTGCTTTTTATATCTCTTATGTATTCGACGGAAAGCGTTGTAAAAAGCCTTTGCCCACAGTTCTTGCCATTGGGGTATATCTATTCGCGTGAAAAACTTGAAACGGCTCCTTCGCATACCAAGATACAAGAGGATTATCTCTATGCCGACGTTAAATTCAAAGATTTGAGAAAGGAAAACGGCGAATATTACGGTCCTCAGGATTATAAAACCGACGCTGAAATTTTTGATGCAAAAAAACAATCTACACGTTTGGAATTTTCGTATGTTGCAACAAAAGATACAAAGGTACAAGTTCCTCTTTTTTATTGGAAAGGTTACGAGGCGAGAAATGAAAAAGGCGAACGGCTTAATTTGAGCTCAGGTGAACATCGTTTTATGGAGGTCGAAGTTCCTAAAGGCGAAGGCAAAGTTTATATTCATTATGCCGGGCTTTGGTCTTTTAGAATATGCGATATTATATCTCTCATTTCTTTGATAGTGTTTTTATATTTGTGGAGAAAAGAATGGAAAAATTATGCGTAAATAAAAAATGCGGTGGATTTTTCAACGATTGTTTATATGCTGAGGAGTTAAAATTTTGGTCGTTGTTTTTGTTTGTTGCCGCACTTATTTACGCTTATCCTTTTTATACTGCTGAGTATATAGCTTACGGCGACGCTCTTTTTCACATGAATCGCATCGAGGGAATTAAAGAGGCTTTGCTTGCTTTTGAAATTCCCGCTCGTATCAACGGATATATGTTAAACGGCTATGGGACGGCGGACGGGATAATGTATCCAAATTTGCTGCTTTATTTTCCGGCGGCGCTTCGTATTTTGGGCTTACCCGTTGCCTTAGCTTGGAATATCTACTGGATTTTTATAATAATGTTGGGAATTTTTGTTTCGTTTACGGGATATTCCGTATGGACAAAGAATATCCGCACGGGGGTTGTTTGCGCTTGTTTTTATGTCAGCGCCGTCTGTGTCGTTTTCTGTTTGGGTCACGGCGCAGGAGATTACCCGGCTTTTATGACACTTCCTTTAGCAATCGGTTCGTTGATAAAAATTTTGGAAGATGAGAAAAACGCAAATTATTGGTGGGTTTTTGTAATCGGTTTTACGATAATTATTGAAACTCATGTTATAACGGCTCTGTTTTTGATAATATTGATTTTTATTTTGCTTGCCTTTTATAATAAGGCTTTGAAAAACAAAATTCAAAGAGGCGCTGTTTTAAAGGCGGCTTTCTTTTCATGCTTGTTAAATCTTTGGTTTGCCTTGCCTTTCGCCTATTTTTATAAAACGGTTTCTTTTCACATAAATAATCCTCCTTCCGTGAATTCTCTTCATGATGTTACTTCCAGCATATATGAAATTGTTTATTCTCAATGTTATTTGGGCGCGCCCATTTTGTTTTTCCTCTTTGTCTGTCTTTTCTTTGGCAAAACGAGGAAAGACAAAGGTTTCATTGTGGCGTGTTTAATTTATTTGTTGATGCTTTTTGCGGTAAGCGAATATTTTCCTTGGGAATGGATAGAAAATAATTTGCCGGGGGGAAAATTTCTGCCCAGTTTGCAGTTTTCGCTCAGATTTATACCTTTTGGGGCTATGTTTATAATTCTTTATATCGGTAATTTCTTTGCAAAATACGCTAAAACAAGTAAAAAATATTTGTTTGCCGCAACAGTTTTCTTCATTTATATTGTTGAATTGGCTATTGCCAGCAACTCGCCAATTTATTTCGGACATACTTTGTTTATGCGCTTCGATTATGCAAAACTTGATTCGTTGCCATCATATATAAGGGACAATTATTATGTAGCGGAGGATTATTTGTATTCGGACGTTATTTTTCATAAACTTCGAAACGAACGAGGCGAGGTTTACGGAAAAGACGAATTTAAGAGTGACGCTAGGGTTTTTGATATAAAAAAACAAGGCACTCGATTAGAATTTTCTTACAATGTAGATTACGATACCGTTATACAGGTCCCCTTTTTTTATTGGGAAGGTTACGAGGCGACGGATGAAAACGGCGACAAACTTTTAATAACTTCCGGCGAAAACAGATTTATGGAAGTTCATGTGCCAAAAGGAAACGGAATGGTAAAAATTCATTATGCGGGGCTGTGGTTTTTTTGGTTATGCGATGCCATATCCTTTGTGGCTTTTCTTGCGTTTATCTTTATCGTAACAATAAAGGAAAGGAGGAAAGAAAATCGTGAAATTAGCGGAAACTCTCGCGTATAAAAATGAATGGAAATTTTGGGGTTGCGTTCTTTTTTTTGCGGCAAGCATAATGTCTATTCCGTATTTTTCCTTTGAACATTTAAATAAGCTTGATTCGCTGTTTCATTTAAATCGAATCGAAGGCATAAAGGAAGGATTGTTGGCTTTTGAAATTCCGGTGCGTATAAACGGATATGCGCTTAACGGGTACGGAACGGCGGATAGCATAATGTACCCGGATTTGTTGTTGTATTTTCCCGCTATTCTTAGAATTTGTGGATTATCTGTATCATTGTCGTGGAATTTAACTTGGGTAGCTTTGATTTTTAGCGGCGTATTTTTGTCATGGCTAGGGTATAGTCTTTGGATAAAAGATATTCGAGCAGGCGCATTAGCTGCGCTGTTTTACTCAAGTATTTATATTTTTCAAATTGTATCGGGTGGAATGGTAGGTTTCGCTCCACTGTATTTTATGCTTCCATTTGCGGCGGCAATATTATTTTTAATATTGCAAGAGCCCAAAAATACGAAATTATGGCCTGTATTTGTAATAATTTTTACTTTTTTTATTCAAAATCATATCCCGTCTATGATAATGTTTGGCGTATTTGCTTTTATTTGTTTTTGTTTTCACATAAAATCTTTTAGCAACAAAGAACAGAGAATAGCGATTTTCAAAATCGTATTCTTTATAATTTTATTAAACATATGGCGAATTTTTCCATTTGTTTATTTTTACGAAACCGTTTCATTTCAGATAAACCATCCTTCATGGGTTACTTCTTTTGAAGATGTGGCTCGCTCATTAAATCAACTCTTAAAGTATGAATTTTATTTAGGCTTTCCGTTTTTGATTTTGACGTTAATTTTTGCAATATATAAAAGAAAATGTAAGAAATTTGTCTATGTTCTTGGTTTAAATTTTTTTCTTATTCTAATTTGCACCAAAATTTTTCCATGGGGATTTATAGAAAATAATTTGCCATTCGGTAAAATATTGTTGCCATTACAATTTCCCGAAAGATTTCTTCCATTCGGATTTGTATTTTTATGTTTATTTATAGGTAAATTTTTAGCGGAAAAATTTGATATTGTTTTCAGAAGAAAAATACTTGTGTGCTTTTTTATGATTTTTGTGGCAGTTACTTGTATTCAGGAAAATATAATAAGACAAAAATACCCCGAATTTCTTCCGTATATTTATAATTATATGTCTCTTGAAAAGGTTCCATCTTACACAGATGATAAGTATTATGTTCAAGAAGATTATTTATATTCCGACGTACATTTTTACAAACTCAGAAATGAAAAAGGCGAAGTTTATGGGCAGATGGATTTTAAAACAGAGGTAAAACTTTTTGACATAAAAAAACATGGTAGCCGATTAGAATTTTCGTATCATGCAGATGGTGATGCAAAAATTCAAGTTCCTCTTTTTTATTGGGAAGGTTATGAAGCTAAAATTCAAAATGGAGAGAAACTTCCAATGGGATTTAATGAAAATAGATTTATGGAAGTTTATGTAAAAAAAGGAGAAAATAAATTAAAAATTCATTATGCGGGACTTCCGATATTTAAAATTTGTGATTTGATTTCTTTTGTTTCCGCAATATTTCTTTTCATTTTGATTTTTAGGGAAAATAAAGTTTCAATTTTTAAAAATTTTTCTTCAAAAAAATAAGAAAAAGTGGTAAAATCTACGATAGGTTTTTTATGGACATTTTTAAATGCAATATAATAAGTTTTTGAAGATAAATTCTTATTAAAGTTTTTTCTTTCTTTTTTCTTTGCTGCTTTCTTTTTACTTTTTCTTTTAAAAAAAAGAAAGAGAAAAAAGAAAGTAGAGAGCCGAACTTGAAATAAGAGCAGAGGTGTTAAGATTGCTGGATAAGATTATGAGCTCGCATAATTTCGATTATTTGTCCAGAGGGCTTGAAGCGTCAAGTCTTCGTCACGAGATAATCAGTCACAATATAGCCAACGTGAATACGCCTAAGTTTAAGAGAAGCAGCGTGCAGTTTGAAGATTTGTTGGCAAAGGAAATTCAGCCGCCGGATGATAAGTATGCGCTGGCGCTTACTCACGATAAACATATGAGACCGGATTACCCGCCGAAACGCGCAGTCGCTACCGTGCATTTGGAAGACGACGATACCATGAGAGTTGACGGCAATAATGTCGATATAGATATGGAAATGGCAAATTTGGCGAAGAATCAGCTTTACTATAACGCTCTTGCAACTCAACTGAAGGGTTATGTAAGAAAATTAAAAGAAGTTATAACAAGCGGCCAGTCGTAAGGAGGCATAGATATGGGAATGTTTTTGGGCATTGACGCGTCTGCGTCCGGGATGACGGCGGAAAGACTTCGCATGGATGTAATTTCCAACAATATAGCAAATGCAAATACAACCAGAACGAGAGAAGGCGGAGCGTTTCATCGCCGTTATGTGGTGTTTCGCCCAAGAGCCAATAAAATAGATACGGCAAGTTTTGAATACTTTATGAATAAAGCCGAAGAGAGGAATAAACCCGGAAACGGCGTAAGAGCGGTACAAATTAAAGCCGATGATTCACCGGGACCTCTTGTTTACGATCCCGGGCATCCTGACGCAAATGCCGAAGGTTATGTTGAAAGACCGAACGTAAACATAGTGGCTGAAATGGTGGATATGATTTCGGCTTCGCGCGGCTACGAAGCTAACGCCACCGCCATAAACGCCGCCAAAAGCATGGCTACGAAAGCATTAGATATAGGTGCTAACTGACAATTTTGATACAGGCCAATTATTAAAGTTTTTTCTCTCTCTCTTTCTTTGCTTCTTTCATTCTCTCTCTCTTTATTACAAAAAAGAGAGAGAGAAAGAAAGAAGAAACTTTGAAATTGGC